>DATGQY010000026.1:0-9885 GCA_035303925.1 Marinobacter sp.
AGCAAGGCGATGCCAATACGCAGCACCTGGCGGCTACAAAACTCTACGCCCGGTTTCAGGCGGCTATCCGTCGCCTGATTGGCAAAACCGAAACCCAGCAACAACACCAGCACCAGGGCTGGGGCGCCATAATGATTGGCCAGAAAGCTGCCGGCCAGCGCCAACACTACGCACAGGGCGGTGCCGGGGTAGCGTAGCCGTGCCGTTGCCCACCAGTGGGTGTCGAGGGCGCGGAGTGTCTGGTTCATGACACTCGCTCACTCAGTTCGCGCAGGAAGGCCCAGGGATAAAGCCCCCGGTAATGGCCGTCACTAAAGAAAAACTGCAAGCCACTGACGCCGGACAACTCCACTCGCTCTACTTTCACGTCGGCATCAATCAGGCTGAGCTGGCCGGAGCGCTTGGTCTGGGTGCAATGAGAGCAGGCGCAGGACTTGCGCAGAATCAGGCAGCTGAGCCGGGAGGTCAGGCCGTCCGGCCAGCTCAGTTCCAGCTCGTTGAGCTTTCGTTTCAGGCGTACTTCCCTTGGGGGCTCGATCAGGATTTGGTTAGCCATGACGGACTCCATCACTCAGGGATGAGATCACCAGCTCCGGTGTTTCAGGCATTGGGATGTGGCGATCGGGCAGCTCCATCGGGCGGGTGCTGCCGAGGGCGGCGGCAGATATCACCACCGATCCCAGCAACAGCGCCCGAAGGCAACTCGTTATGACAAGTTGAGGCATGACTCAGCGCTCCAGGTACTGCATTTTGTCTGGCTGATCGACCCAGGTTTCTGCCTCTGGCAGGGGGGAAGAGGTAGCGTCGATCACCGGCCAGACCTGGGACAGCTCCGCGTTCAGCTGGAGGAAGTGGTGTTGATCTTCCGGCAGATCCTTCTCGTCATAGATGGCATCGGCGGGGCACTCGGCGACACAAAGGCTGCAGTCGATACAGGTTTCCGGGTTGATAACCAGGAAATTGGGGCCTTCATGGAAACAGTCTGTCGGGCAGACATCGACACAGTCGGTGTACTTGCAGCGGATGCAGTTCTCGGTAACGACAAAGGTCATGGCAGTCTCCTTAACATTGGGCGGCAGTTGTCGGCCAGCCTCGGCAAACGGGGCTGGCCGGGGGGGTCAGGCCGCAGCGTCCAGTTTCGAGATGGCCCAGCGGGCCAGTTTTCGTACATCAGGGTCCGGATCATCGAGGGCGGTCACCACGTAAGGCCGGCCATCGTTGTGGGCGATGGTGCCGAGTGCGCCGATGGCGGCTTTGCGGAGGTTGCTCATGGCATCCTTGGAGCACTCGCCCAGCACCGGTATGGCTTCGACCACGCCCAGCGTGCCCAGGGCATCCACGGCCTTTTCGCGGACCTGCCATAGTTCATCCCTGGTGGCGTCCATCAGGGCGGGTGCGGCCGCCTGATGGTTCAGCTTTCCAATGCTGATGGCGGCTTCGCAGCGCACCTGCCAGTGTTCGTCTTTCAGCAGGCTGACCAGTGCCTGCCCAACCTGCTGAGGGCTGGCATAGACCAGAGCGCCGGTGGCGGACCGTCGAACGTCCGGGTCGACATCGTGCTGGGCGGCTTCCACCAGGGCTGGCAGGTTTTCGGGTTGCTTCAGCCAGCCCAGCACGCCGACGGCTTCGCGGCGCACTTGTGCGCTGGCGTCGCCAAGACGTTTCAGTGCCGGGCGCTGGGCGCTGGCGTTGCGTAGAGGTTTGAGAGCTCGCAGAATGCCGGACACTACAAAACTGTCGCTGCTGGTCTCCAGTGCTTCCAGCAGGGGCTCGGCAGCGGCCGGGTCTTTCAGGTCGGCCAGGGCATGGGCGGCGCTGTTGCGTACCACTTCATCACTATCGCTGAGGGCGGCAATCAGGGCGTCGGCCATATCGGTAGCCTCAAACTCATCAACGACTTTTGCGGCTTCCTGGCGGACGTTGGTGTCCGGGTCTTGCAGGGCCAGTATTACCAGTTCAACCGCTTCCGGTTCACCGGAATCCACCAGGTCCATGACCGCGACCCGGCGAATGCCCGGATCATCAGAAGTGAGCTTTACCGCAATGGCCTGTAGTTCGGGATCGTCGTATGTTTTCATGGCTTACCTCAGCGCAGCAGGTAGGGAATGTTGACGGTGACGGCGTCAGTCGGGCAGTCCGCCTCACAGGGCATGCAGTACCAGCACTCGTCATATTTCATGTGGGCTTTGCCGGTTTCCTCGTTGATCCAGAGCACGTCCAGCGGGCACACGTCGATGCACACGGTGCAGCCCTTGTCGGCAATGCATTTGTCCTCGTCGACAATGACGGGAACGCTAGAGTGGTGATTGGCGATAGGCATTTTGGTGTTCCTCTTTCGTCACGAAATCAGTGTTGTGCGCTCAGGCCATCCCGAGCGCACCGTGGTGTCACTCGTTGGCCGCTTTCTGAACCCGCATCTTGCGGTAGGCGTCTTTCTCTTCGCCAAGCGACACCAGATAGTCCGCTACCGGTCGTTTGCCGTGGGCCATCTGGCCGTTTTCGTCCTTGAACAGGCGGCTGTGGTAGAACCATTCGCTGTCGTTCTGGTCGGGGTAGTCCACCCGATAGTGGTAAAGGCCCCAGCGGGATTCGGTGCGATAGAGTGATGCCCTTGCGGCCATTTCTGCGCAGTCGATGATGGACTGCACTTCCATGGCTCGGAGCAGTTCGTGGGGGTCGCGGGCACACAGCAGGGGAACGTCTTCCCGCACCGCCAGAATGCGCTCCAGGCCGATCTCCATTTTTTTGGTGACTTTCGGCGGCTGCAGGTAGTCGTTCACCAGGCGGCGAACTTTGTATTCCATCTGCTCCGGCGGAATTCCGTCGGCGCGCTTCATCGGTGCCTGGATGCGTTCCAGTTCGTCGATGATGAACCCTTCGTCGAGCTGGGGTTCGTTGCGTGACTTGGCGAATGCCACGGCGCTTTCGCCACAGATCTGGCCATACACAAAGGCGCCCAGCATGTAGTTGTGGGCCACGCTGGCCATGTCACCGGCACAGTAGAGCCCAGGCACGGTGGTGGCGCCGGTTTCATCGGTCCACACACCAGAAGCCGAATGGCCGGAGCAGAAGCCGATCTCGGAGATGTGCATCTCCACCATGCGCTCCCGGTAGTTCACCTCCCTGCCTTCATGGAAGCGGCCGCGGGTGGGGCGCTCGTTGGTGTGCAACACGGTTTCGATTTCCTGGATGGTTTCCTCGGCCAGGTGGTCCAGCTTGAGGAACACCGGGCCGGTGCCGGATTCCAGTTCCTTGAAGAACTCCAGCATCATCTGGCCCGACCAGTAGTCGCATTCGATAAAGCGCTCGCCATAGGCGTTGGCAGTAAAGCCACCGAGCGGGCCGGTCACGTAGGCGCAGGCCGGGCCGTTGTAGTCCTTGAGCAGCGGGTTCACCTGAAAGCACTCCAGGTTCGCCAGGTCGGCGCCTGCGTGGTAGGCCATGGCGTGGCCGTCACCGTTGTTGGCGGGGTTCTCGTAGGTGCCAAACAGGTAGCCGGAGGTGGGTAGGCCAATACGCCCTGCCGCGCCAGTGGCCATGATCACGGCCTTGGCGCGAATAATGATGGGCTCGGCGGTACGGGTATTAACCCCGATCATGCCGGCGATGTTGCCGTCAGGATCTTTCAGCAGGCGGGTGGCGGTGTAGCGATTTTCGATCTCTACCCGGTTGCGGCGCAGGCGCCGGTAGAGGATTTTCTTGACATTGTGGCCCTCCGGCATCGGCAGCACGTAGGTGCCCAGGTGGTGGACCTTCTTCATGTCGTAATCGCCGGTTTCGTCCTTCTGGAAATGCACACCCCAGGAGTCCAGCTTTTCGATCATCGAAAACGAGCGGGTGGCGTAGGCCATCAGGGCCGGCTGATGCACGATGCCATCATTGGCAATCGTGATTTCCTTGACGTACTGCTCCGGGGTGGCGTGGCCAGGGACCACGGCGTTGTTGAGTCCGTCCATGCCCATGGATATGGCGCCAGAGCGTTTGACGTTGGCTTTTTCCAGTAGCATGACTTTAAGGTTAGGGTCTTGCTCCTTGGCAGTGACGGCTGCCATGGGTCCGGCAGTGCCGCCGCCAATCACCAGAACGTCGGTCTCGATCACAGGAATGTCGTTGATTTTCATGGTGCTCTCCTATTTCCGGTCAACCCGGAACTGGTATTTGAATGAATCACCGCGGTAGCAGAGATATTCGAAGTCGACGGGACGGCCGTCCCGGTTGTGGGTCAGGCGTTCAACCCTGAGAATGGCTTCTCCGGTTTTGAGGTTGAGGTATTGCTGGGCTTCTTCGTCCGCCAGAATGGCGTCGAGGCTTATGTCTGCGCCGCCAAGGGCAACGCCGAACAGGTTTTCAAGCAGAGGGAAGATGTCTCCGGAAAGGTCCAGGCTGAACATCTTTCGTCCTATGTCCATGGGGAAGTAGCTGTTCTCGATGCACACCGGGGAGCGGTTCAGGTATCTCACCCGTTTCACCTCGATGGCCTCGTCACCGGATTGCAGGTCCAGAGCGGCTGTAACGGCTTTGGGTGCTTTCAGTTGCTGAATGCTGAGTACCCGGGCAGAGGCCTCATAACCCTGGGCGGCCATGGCCTCCCCGAAGCCTTCCAGACGCTGGACGTTCTGAACCGCTTTGGGCTTGCTTACAAACGTGCCTTTGCCCTGAGCGCTGAATACCAGGCCTTCGTTGTGAAGATCCCGCAGGGCCTGGCGGATGGTGATGCGGCTGACACCGAATACGCCCATCATTTCGTTTTCTGATGGCAGGCGCTCATGGACCTGGTAGGTACCGTCGAGTATCTCGCGCCGCAGGCGATCACGGATCTGCACGTACAGCGGCAGGGGCGAGTGCCCGGCCATCAGTTGGGTCGCGTTGGTCATACCACTTGCTCCCGGTTGTTATGACAGGTCATGGCGAGTTCAGGCGACGTGAATGGCAGTGGGTTCATGGCCTAGCCCGCCTTGTTCTGCTGTTGGAACGCGTTCAGGGTTTCTTGCCGAATCAGGTCCAGACACTGGCGTTTCAGAGCCATGAACTCGGCGCTGGTCAGCAGCGACTGTTCCCTGGGGCGGGGCAGTTTTACGTCGATATCGGCGATGATCCGGCCAGGGCTGGCGCTCATCACTACAATCCGGTCGGAGAGAAACACCGCTTCATCGATGTCGTGGGTGACAAACACCACGGTGTTGCGGAACTCTTGCCAGATCTCCAGCAGGTTTTCCTGCATCATGATGCGTGTCTGCGCATCCAACGCCCCGAACGGTTCGTCCATCAGCAATACGCTGGGATAGTTCGCCAGTGCGCGGGCAATGCCCACCCGTTGCTGCATGCCGCCTGACAGGGTATTCGGGTAGGCGTTCTCGAACGCTGCCAGTCCGACCAGCGACAGGAAGGTGCGGGCAACACTGTTGGCCTCGTTCTGGCCAACGCCTGCCATCAAGGGGCCGAAAGCGACGTTCTCCTTGACGGTTTTCCACGGAAACAGGGAGTGTTGCTGGAACACCATGCCGCGATCCGGCCCCGGCTCGGTGACTGCCTCACCGTCGATGGTTACCTCACCGCGAGTAGGTGGCACAAAGCCGGCGATGCTGTTCATCAGGGTGGACTTGCCGCACCCGGATGGCCCGAGCAGGCAGACAAATTCCCCCGGACGAACCGCCAGGCTCGCATTCTGAACCGCCACGTGGGAGCCGCTGGCGGTCTCGAAAACGATGTCTACATCCCTGACTGAAATTCGGCCGCGTTCTGCTCCGGGTCGGCTGGATTTTGCGCGTAACCGGCTGTGGTCGAGCACGGCCAGACGGTTGTCGTTTGCAAGGGTGTCACTCATGAGCGGCCTCCTTTGGCTTGCCACTTGAGTAGCGGGTTACAGCCTTTGCGAACCAGCAAGGTACACAGGGTGCCGAGGCCGCCAATGGTGAGCATGCCGATGATGATTTGCGGGTATTGAATAAGGGTGTAGGAATTCCAGGTGTAGTAACCGATGCCGTACTGGCCACTGATGATCTCGCCAGCCAGAAGAGAGAACCAGGCCACACCCATGCCGATCGCCAGTCCGGCGACAATAGACGGCATGGCGCCGGGCAGTACCACATGCCAGAGAATGGCGGTGCGGCTTGCGCCAAGGCTTCGTGCGGCTCGAATCAGCACGCTGTTGGTTTGTTCCACACCGTGGACGGTGTTAAGGATTACCGGGAAGAGCGCGCCCAGAAAAGTAATGAATATGATGCTGGACTGCTCGGTTGGCAGCATCAGAATGGCCAGCGGAATCCAGGCCACCGCGGGGATGGGCCTCAGCAGCTCGATGTAAGGCAGGATAATGTCTTCCGCCCAGCGCGAGCGCCCCATCGCGACGCCCAGAAGCACTCCGAGAACTACCGCCAGGACGTAAGCGATGGCAACTCGTTCCAGGCTGTGCAGTATGTGCAGGTAGAATTCCTGTCCCGTCAGCTCTGCCACAAGTGCCGAGCCGACGATGGAGGGCGCGGGAATGTTGTCGAAATTGACGTAGAAGTGGAAACCGTTATTAGAAGCGAGCTCCCAGAGCACAACCGCAACCACCAGCGCCATGATTCTGACCAGGTAGCGAACGCCGGTGCCACGCATCCAGATCCTGAGCGGAACAGCGCCGGGTTTTTCGGTTTTGCTTGCTGTTTCAGACAGAGAAACGGACGGTGTTTCGGGTACAGTTTTGCTCTCTGGCAACGCTGTTGGTGTGTCAGGTAGCGTGTCATCCGTTCGCATCGCTGCGTTACTTTTGCTATCCATTGTCGTTACTCCTCAGACCGATGCTGTGCGGGTGCTGCTGACACCCGCACAGGGACGGATCAGTTGGCCATGGCCAGTGCGTTTTCCGCGGTGACCGGAGCGCCGCCATAGTTGGCAATGTGATTCTCGGAGTCGGCCTTCTTCAAAAAGGCCACCACTTCGCCGTCATCGCCGCGCACCAGGTAAGCGGCCTTGCCAAAGAGCTTCAGTCCGGTGAGGTTGTCGTAGACGTAGGTGGCGTTGATGGGGCTTTCTGCGTCCTCCATGGCGGCAAGCATCTCGGCCACGCTGTCATAGGTGACAATGCCCTGGTCTTCGAACCAGATTTCGGCAGGCTTCAGGGCAGGATTGTTGGGAAGTGTGTCGACCACAGAGGCAACCAGTGCGCCGTAATCCAGGTCCATGGCCTGATAGGCCGCCTGCAGGTAGGTGTCATCCACCCAGCGATCGAAATCCAGATCCGGCACGCCCACCTCCCGTTTCAGTAGGTTCAGGTCGTACTTCATGGCGTCCACCCACTCTGGCTTGATGCTGGCCTCAGCGGTGGTGATCCCGCCTTCGCTGAAGTAGAGATAAAGCACTTCCTTTTCCACCCCGGTCCACTCGGAGACCTTCATGGCTGCTTCCATGGGGTTTTCCTGAATCCATTTCTGGGCTTCAAGGGTTGCTTTCAGTACACCTTCGACCACTTCCGGGTACTGCGTGGCATAACTCTCGCGAACGACAATGCCGTGGAACGTTGGAATGCCGGCTTCGCTGCCGTCGTAGATTTTGCGGCCGGAGCCCCGGAATTCCATGATCTCTGACCAGGGGCAGAAGTCCGCGTGGGCATCGATGCGCCCGGCCTGAATATTGGCGGCGCCGACGGCCGGGCTTTGATTGACAATCTGTACCTTATTGCTCAGGCCAGCTTCGCTTAGCGCCTTGAGGGTCATGCCCCAGGCAGCGCTGCCCACCGGGACAGACAGTGTTTTGCCTTCAAGGTCTGCCAGGCTTTGGGCGTCGGAGTTTATGGGCACAACAATGCCATTGCCGGTGCCGCGAAGGTTGTAGCCGGTGACGGCTATAAACCGGGTTTCCTGCTTGCCGGTCTCCTGAAACTTGGCGCCATTAACGATCAGGGGATAGTCGCCCATCACGCCGAACTCCAGCTTTCCTGCAAGCATTTGATTGGTGATGGGCGGCCCGGAATCGTAATCCCGGAACACGATGTCGTAGTCGACGTCGGCGTATCTTCCGGTGGTAGGTAAATGCTTTTTAAGCAGATCGAGTTTTTCCAGCACGATGCCGCCGGAAACCGTGTTGGTCACCATGCTCTGATGCCCAATGCCAACGCGAATGGTGTCTGCGGAAACCGCACCGGCAAATAACGCCAGCGAACCGCAGAGTGTGATTGTTGCAAGGGTGCTTGAGTCTCTCATTGTCTTCACCTTCCTGTGTGGTTCACTTGTACTAACAGGTCATGATCCCTGTTATAGGTGTTGCAGCTGCTGTGCCAGAAGCGGATCTCCGTAGCCAATGTGATTGTTTTTGTTACGGTTTGGTCGTCTCGAAAATGGCAAAGTAGAAAGAGCGGTGAAGCAGGCGGGCGCCCGCGTTTGGTGCGAAGGCTTCTGGACAGTGCCGGGAAGGCGCAGGCGAAAAACTGGTTGCTATAACAAGTAGTGCAAGTGATGACGGAACGCTGTCTGGCTCGAGCGACGCTTCTTTGTGAACTGGTGAATAATGGCGTTTACTGATAGAAGCGATACGTTGAGAACGCTGTAACTGAGGAGTACACATGGCCAGATTTAACGAGGGGCTGCAGCCCCCATCGGTCCTGATCTTCGACTGGCACGGCACTCTGGTGGACACCCACGATGCCATGTTCAGTGCCATGGAGGAGATGCTGCCTCAGCTCGAAGAGCTGGGCTTGGTAGAGCAGCTCTTACCGGAAGACCAGTGCCGCACCGAAGACGACGCCCGGCTGGTACGCTACATCCGCATCTTTCGCCGCTTGCACCCGCGCATTCTGGCGGAGCGCCGGGTGTCCCGTACGGATATCTTCAACGCCATCTTCGGCGACAACAAGGCGGCCAAGTTGCAGGCGCACAAAGCCTACAATAATGCCTATCGAAAGTATTTCGGCCGGGTTAAGCCTTTCCAGCCCGGTGCCTACGAGTACTTGTCAGCCCTCAAGGCCATGGGCATCAAGCTGGCGGTGTCCACCAACCGTAACCGGGAGTTCCTGGACAAAGAGCTGGATATGGTGGACGAAGGCCGCTGGCATAACCTGTTTGACGCCACCGTGTGTGCCGACGATGTCACCGAATACAAACCGGACCCGCAAGTGATCGTGAAGGTGCTGGAGCAACTGGAACTGCCGGCAGACCAGAAGGCCTGGTATATCGGCGACAGCTACGTGGATATGCTCACCGCCCACCATGCGGGGGTGTCTGGCGTGTTCTACAACGGCGCTTGCTGGGAGCCGGAACGTATCGACAGCTGGTTCACCAGGCGCGATGCACCAGCCGCCGTTCTGGACAGCTTTGAAGACCTGATGGACCTGATGGCGCTGCTGGAGCGGGAGCAACCGGATGCGTTCAGCGCCAGCCCGGCAGAAGTGCGCCCGAAGCCTTTCCCGGCACCGGAGCGGCCGGAGCCCCGGATCGAGCCGGACTGGCACCCGGCGGTAGTGAAGCTGATTCGCCCGGCGGTGATCCTGTTCGACTGGCACGCCACACTGGTGGATACCCTCGATGCCATGTACCACGCCGTGGACGACATGTTGCCGGACTTCCACAAGCTGGGACTGATGGACCGGATGGTGGCGCCGGAAGACAGCAAGACCCCGGAAGATGCCCGGCTGGTGGCGTACGTGCGCGAATTTGCCAAGCTACACCCGAAAGTGAAGGCAGACCGGAAAATCTCTCGCACGGATATTTTTGAAGTGCTGTTCGGCGACGACCAGGACGCCAAGCAGATTGCCCACAAGGCCTTCAACCATCATTACCGCAACCACTACGGCACGGTGAAAGCGTTCGAGCCCCGGGTGCGGGATGTGCTGGAGGGCCTGCACCGGCTGGGGATACAGGTGGGGGTGATTACCAACCGGGACCGGGAGTTCTTCGAACACGAACTGGC
>DATGQY010000027.1:0-2856 GCA_035303925.1 Marinobacter sp.
GGCGTTCTGGCGCATGGCGGTAGAGAAGTTCATCCGCTCCGAGGAATGATGCACCACGTGCGCCGCCCAGAACCAGCGAACCCGGTGGCTGGCCCGGTGCATCCAGTAAAAGCAGATCTCGACCCCAACAAAGGTCAACAAACCGGTGAGCCAGGTTAATTCCAGATCCAGCAGGCGATGGTGATACAGCCAGGCATATACCGGAAAGGCGATAATCCCGGCAAACAGCAGCTCGGTGAGCTGATAACCCGCCCCCAGGGCAAAGTTGCGCACGGCCTCACCGGTGTCCATCAGTTTTGGGTCATGGCGGATCCGCCGATATTCCCACAGCGCCACACCGATAAAGACCGGCGTGGCCACCATGAAGATCAGTTGCCGCTCATCCAGTGCCAACCAGTCACGCATGACCTGCCACAGCGGCAACAGGCCACTGTTTTGAAATACTTCGTCCAGCATCTCAACGAGGATCATGGCTTCTCCTTATACATCCATCATCGCTTCGAGTACCTGACCTGCCGACGGCAAGACAGTCGCCATCGTCCAGGCGCGGCTTTCCCTATAGGCTATTCTTTCATCAACACCCATCCATTTATTGACGTTATAAGTCGCATTTTTGACAATACACGCCACTCTTAAGGCCAAAGGACGATCTGGATGTTACGGGTTACTGGCGCCTGGACCGGGCTGTTACGGGACTGGCTGGATAAAGAAGGGCTGGCCGCCATCAAGCTGCGCGCTGCCCTGGCACGTTGGGCCCTGAAGGAAAGTGTGCCGGCACAGGCCTGGCGGACGCTCCTGGAACAGGCCGTGGCCCTGGTGCCGGACCGGGTGGCGCCGGAGCTGGCCATTGGGGCCGGCGTGACGCCCGCCCATGTGGGCGTGCTGGGTTATCTGGTTCTGGCGTCAGACACCTTGGGGGATGCCTTAAGAGCCTATCAGCGGTACGAGCGCCTGTTCTACAACCTCAACCTGGTGGAAGTGGTCAACTTTGGCGATCAACTGGAAGTCCGCTGGCCCCAGGGCACCAGTGATCTAGGCCAGCTGGGCGATGGTACCGCCATCGCCGCTTTGTTGACCTTTCTGCAACGCCAGTTGGAGAGCCCACCACGCCTGACCCAAGTGGGCTTTCATCATGATGTGAATGCCGAGACGGCTGCCGCTTATGAGGCTTTCTTCGATTGCCCGGTGTTCTTTAACGAGGAATATGTGCGGGTACGGTTTCCCGCCACCTTTCTGAAAACACCCATGCTGCGGCGCGACCCGGTACTGCGGCAACTGCTCGACCACCAGGCCCGGAACCTGTTACAGGCCTTACCCCCGGAATCGGAGCTGGAGCCACTCCTGCAACAGGTCATGCGACGCCTGATGGCGGACGGCGAGCCCACCCTGGAACGCACCGCCCAGGCGTTGCACATGGCCCCTCGCACCCTGCAGCGCAAGCTTGCCAGCCATGGGCTGAGCTGGCAGCAATGGCTGGATCACCACCGCCAGCAACTGGCGATGCAATATTTGGCCGATCACAGCCTGAGCCTTAGTGATGTGGCGCTATTGCTGGGCTTTTCAGAACAAAGCGCCTTCACCCGGGCCTTCCGGCGCTGGACCGGCATTGCGCCAGGGCGCTGGCGGCGGCAGAACCTGCCATAAAAACCCTCAGCCCGGCATCCCCGGACCAGATTGGCTATAGTGGACTCTGAGTTGTTGATAAAAACGGAAGTCATCCATGCCTTTTCTGTCCCTCGCCCGCTCCCTACTGATCGCTTGCTTCTTCATGGTCGCAGGTTGCGACTCAGGACCAACCTTCCAGCCTCTGGGCAGCGGCGCCCGGGTCCTGGCCTTTGGCGACAGCGTGACCCACGGCACCGGTGCCGGCCAGGGCGAGGACTACCCGACGCTGCTGGCCCACCACAGTGGCTGGGAAGTGATCAACGCGGGCATTCCCGGCGATACCGCCCTGAAGGCCAGGGAGCGCATCCATGCTGCCCTGCAGCAGTATGACCCGGATCTGGTAATCGTGGAGCTGGGAGGCAATGACTTCCTGCGCCGGCGCCCGGCACCGGAGGTCAAAGAGGATCTGCGCAGTATTGTTCAAGCCGTGAAACAGCAGGGGGCGACCCCGGTCCTGGTGGCGGTGCCGCAATTTTCCGTCTTCGGTGCCAGCCTGGGCTCGTTATCCGACTCCCCCATCTATGCCGAACTGGCCGAGGAGGAACAGGTCTTGCTGATTCCCAAGGTGTTCTCCCAGGTGTTGTCTAGCAACGAACTGAAGGCCGACCCGATCCATCCCAATGCCCAGGGCTACCAGGTACTGGCCGAAGGCCTGATCGAAAGGCTGGCCAAGGCAGGCTTGCTGTAACCCTGGTTTGAGGGTATATCAACCTTTTTCCCGGACCGGAATGCCATGAACAAGTCCCACATCCGCCAGCTCATCCTGGAGCAGCTGCATGAAGAGCTCAACGCCGCCCAGGCAGCGGTTCGCAGTGCCCATGAGGCGGCCACCCATGAAGACAGCATTGCCGAGAACAAGTACGACACCTTCGGTCTGGAGGCGGCCTATTTGGCCCACGGCCAAGCCGTGCGGGTGCAGGAGATTGAGCAAGGGATTGCGGCCTGGCGTAATCTGCCGCTCAAGGAGGCGGAGCTGGATGGCCCGGTGGTGCTGGGCTCGCTGGTGAGACTGGAAACCCGGGACGGACTCAGCCGACAGCTGTTTCTCGGCCCGGATGGCGCCGGCATCAAGGTTCAGGATCAAGGTCGGGAGATCATCGTCATCACTCCCCGCTCCCCCTTGGGGCAGAAGCTGGTCGGCAAGTTCGAGGGCGATGAAATCAGCTTCGAGGTGAATGGCGACAAGCAGTT
>DATGQY010000028.1:0-3627 GCA_035303925.1 Marinobacter sp.
TGGTAATGATGCGGCGTTTTTGCTGAAGGATATCCATTGTTGCCATTCTGTATGGTTGATCTACAGACCCATAGTAGCTGCTTTCAGTATTTGTTGAACCAGTCTGTGGTAGCTTTTAGTAACACTTTTTGTCTATCGCCAGGTTTGTCAGCGATTCGGATTAGCCATAGGGTACGACGGAGTTGAGTATCATCACCAAGAAGGTCCATACATGACAACAGAGTTGCTTCCGCTCAGACAAAAATGCCGTCGAAAGGGGCTATGGATTGTGGCTGTTGCCCTGTTGGCTGCCGCGTTGATTGTGGCTGTTTCAAAGCCGATGGAAGTTGAAGAGCGGTTGGTGGTTTTGCAGGCGGAAGCTCAGTTTGGACGCCATTCCAGCCTGCTGGGCCAGCCCTTGCCGGTTCAGGCGTTACTGCTGGATTACCGGGAAGATGAATTGCTGTGGCTGAAGGCCCAGGCAGCACTGCAGGTTTACCCGGTGCACACCCGACTGTTATTCGGGTTGTTCGGCGAAGAGCCGGAGTTCAGGCAGGCCCTTAGAAGCCACGGGGAAAACCTGATTCCACCGGTCATTCATTTCTACCAGAACCCGGTAAAAACCATCGAACTTCTGAACCGTGTAACCGGCAACGGAGAAACCCTGAGCCCTGAACAAAGAGCATGGTACGCAATCAATTTTGCGAATCAGGAAGGCCATGATTTTACCGGTCAGTTTCTGGTGGCGCCGAACGGCAGTATTGAGTGGATATGGACCGAGCGCATAACGGAAGGCGTGACGCAATTCTTCACCAGCGGTATCCGTACCCTGGAGTCCCGTTATCGCACCGACCAGGAAATTCGCGTAAGCGATCTGGGCTGGGCCGCCGTGGATGCTGTCATCATTGGCAGTGCCGTGAAATTCCTGAAAGCGGGCAGGGCGGCCGCAACCACTGCGCGGGCAACCACAGTGACTGCCCGGTCAGCTACCTTCACCACCCGTGTGGCCAGGGCCGGTCGAATGGCCTCGGTGATGGTCAGCAACGCTCGTTGGCCGGCATTTGCGGCGCTGGCCTATGTGGCGGTAACTCACCCGGTACTCTTGAATGACTTGTTTGCTGGCGCCGCCAAGGTACTGGGAGTGCCACCCTGGATGGTACAGGTGTCGGGCTGGTTCCTGGTGCTTTTACCGCTGATACTCGTGGTGCGGTGGCTGCTGCGGATAGGCTTGTGGTTCGTTCCGGCCCGTCGCTGAATCGGATACTACCAGGCGAGCCATATGGTGTGCCTTGCACCCTTGCCGGGGCGCAGGGCACGGACGACGACGGGCTCTACTGAAAACCCGGCGCGGCGGAGCCTCTCGGTAAACGCGTGTTCAGGGCCGGCAGACCAATAGGCGAGGATGCCGTCGGAACTCAGGGATTTCTGCGCAGCGGCTATGCCTTCAGGCGAGTAAATCCAGTTGTTTTCCTTGCGGGTAAGGCCTTCCGGGCCGTTATCCACATCCAGCAGAATGGCGTCCCAGTTTCCATTGCCTTGTCTGAGCAACTCCGCCACATCACCAATGTGTACCCGGGCTCGCGCATCGTTTAACGGATAACCGGACGCAGCACCCAATGGCCCGCGATTCCACTCCTCCACCTCCGGAACCAGCTCCGCTACAGTGACCTGCGCGGTGTCGCCCAACGACGACAAAGCCGCGGCGAGGGTGAATCCCATGCCCAGCCCGCCAATCAATACCTGTGGCTGGGGCAGGTGTGACAGCCGTTCGCAGGCCAGGGTAGCGAGGGCATCCTCCGAACCATGCAATCGGCTGTTCATCAGCTCACCGGGGGCGCCGGCAATCTTGATGGAGAATTCGTCGTTACGTTGCAGCAGGCGCAACCGGGTGCCGTTACCGGGAATGGTTGCGGTACCAATTTCTTCGAAGCGGGACATGTGACATTCCGGGTGGCGAGGACAGGCCGCATTCTAACCTGATGCATAGGGTGTTTTCAGCCAAACCCTCTTGAATAATCGCTGTTAGACTGCAAGTACTATCACGGTGCGTTACCTACCCGCCAGGAGCAAGTGCATATGAAGACATTATTGCAGGTTGATTTTCCGTTTGATGGTCCGTTCGGTCAGGACATGGCGGCTGCCATGAAGGAGCTGGCGGAATCCATTGCCCGGGAGCCGGGCTTCATCTGGAAACTCTGGACCGAGAACGCCAATACCAAAGAAGCTGGCGGTATCTACCTGTTCGAAGACGAAGCCAGTGCCAGAAAATATCTTGAGATGCATACGGCCAGGCTGAAAGGCTTTGGTGTGCCGGTGGTGAATGCCAAGGTGTTTCAGGTGAACGAAGCGCTGTCGGCGATTGACCACGGGCCGGTTTGATTTCGTGCCCTGCGCACAGGTTAGGGTTATTGGAGACTGAGTTGGATACAACACAAAAGGTGGCTCTGGTTACGGGCGGGGCAAAGGGCATCGGCCGAGGCATCGTGCTGCATCTGGCGGCGGCAGGCTGGAAAGTGGCCTTCTGTGATACCGATCGAGCCGTTGGCGAACGGTTGGCGGAAGGTGCTGCCAGCGACCTCTGTTTTATGCCGGGAGATGTGGCCTCCGAGGCTGATGTGATGCGCGTTGTTCAAGCCACACTGAGCTGGGCCGGGCGACTGGATGCCGTCATCAACAACGCCGCTATTGCCAATCCCGACACCGGGCCAGTGGAAGAACTCAGCCTGGCACAGTGGCAGCGCCGGCTCGACGTAAACCTGACAGGCCCCTTTCTGGTAACCAAACACGCGGTTCCGTATCTTCGGAAAACCCAGGGTGCCATCGTAAACATGGCCTCCACCCGGGCGCTGCAATCCGAGCCGGACACGGAAGCCTATGCCGCCACCAAAGGTGGCATCGTTGCATTGACTCATGCCCTTGCGGTGAGCCTGGGGCCCGATATCCGGGTGAATTGCATCAGCCCCGGCTGGATTGATACCCGGGCCTGGCAGGGCGTTACGGAGGAGGTAGAGCCACTGTCTCAGCGCGATCATCATCAGCATCCCGCAGGCCGGGTTGGCGTTACTGACGATATTGCTGCGTTGGTCTCTTATCTCATTTCACCGCAAGCGTCGTTCATCACCGGCCAGAACTTTGTGGTCGATGGCGGGATGGTGCGAAAGATGATCTACGAAGAGTGAGCAGGCTCGCCCGGCTTCAGGAATCCGCAACGGTCCGCACATGAATATCTCGCTGCGGAAAGGGTATCTGGATGCCTGCATCATGCAGCGCGCGAGTAACGGATGCGTTGATTTCGTGAGTCAGGGGCATAATGTCCATCGGGTCTTTCACAAACACTCGCAGTTCGAAATCAATACGGCTGTCTCCGAGACTGACACAGAACACCGCCGGTGCGGGGTCATCCACCACCCTCTCGTTGTTCTGAGCGACGTCCGCCAGCAGCTCCTGCACCTGATCCAGATCGGAGCCGTAGGCTACACCGACTTGCAGTATCACGCGGGTTATGGAGTCCGATAACGTCCAGTTGGTCAGGTCCTGGGTTACAAAGGTTTTGTTGGGGATGATCTGCTCCTTGCGGTCCCAGTCGACCAGCGTGGTCGCCCGAATGCGGATTCGCGAAACAGTCCCGGTGATGCCGCCGATGGTCAC
>DATGQY010000029.1:0-28870 GCA_035303925.1 Marinobacter sp.
GCGTATCTGCCGGCCAAAATCACCTTCGCAACCGGTGTGCATTTCGGGTTCGCTACCGGTGACAAACGGAATCAACCTGGCATTCTGACAATGCTCGCCCGTCAGTGCCTGGGCTTCCACATCCACCCAATGATACTGCACGCCATCCGGCATAACCGGTGAAAAGCCATACTGTGGAATCTGCGCCATCATGGCAGACCAGACCGGTAAGGCACCAGAGGCGCCGGTGAGAATGGTTGGCCCGTTATCGTCCCGGCCCACCCAGGCCACCGCCAGCAAATCACCACTGAACCCGGCGAACCAGGAATCCCGACCATCATCGGTGGTGCCGGTTTTGCCTGCCAGAGACAGCTGTTCCGACAGCGTGTAGTAGGCGGACCGGCCGGTGCCTTCCTGCATGGTTTCCTGCATGGCGTATTGCACCAGGTGAACTGCCGCTGGATCAGCCACCTGGTCTACCTTCAGGTTATAACGCGACAACGGTTCATTACCGGCGTCGGTCACCTCACGGATAGTGCGCAACGGTGTGTTGAAACCCGAGGTCGCCAGCCCCTGATAAAGCTGGGCCACATCCACCGGTGCCAGTGACACGGACCCCAGAAGCATGGACGGGTAATCCGAAATAGGGCCCGTTGCGCCAAAGGCTCTCAGCTTTTTCTGAACCGCCGGGATACCGACATCCAGGCCGACCCGCACCGCCGGCAGATTGTAGGACTTGGACAACGCCAGGTGCAGTGGCACCTCGCCCCGCTCTTCCTGATCAAAGTTCTTCGGCTGCCACAGGCGGCCATCATCAAACTCCAGGGTGAATGCCTGATCCTTGACCGGTGTGATCAACGTGTATTTTTCGGCCTGTTCGAGAGCGGCCAGATAGATAAACGGCTTGATCAGCGAGCCCATTGGCCTGCGGGCATCCACGGCGCGATTGAAGCCCGCAAAGTCAGGATCTTTACCTCCAACCAGAGCGAGCACTTCACCGGTGTCTTTGGCCGTTACTACCAGTGCAGCTTCCAGCACATCGGCATTGGCCAGCTTCGGCAAGGTTTTGCTGACCGCTGTTTCAGACGCGTGCTGAACAGCCGGATCCAGGGTTGTAAAAATGCGCAGGCCTTCACTCTGCAGGTCCTGCTGCTGGTAATCCCGGGCCAGGTGGCGGCGAACAAGATCGATGTAGGCCGGATAGCGATGGTCGGTAAACGAAGGCTTGGCACTCACCTCCAGCGGCTTGCTCTTCGCGCTTTTGACCTCTTGTTCGGCCAGCAACCCGGCCTCTGCCATTTCATCCAGAACCAGGTTGCGGCGGGCAGTGGCCCGTTCGGGGTGGCGCCTCGGATTGTAGTAGCTGGGGCCTTTTACCATGCCGATCAACAAGGCAATCTGATGGGCGTCCAGATCTTTCAACGGTTCACCGAAGAAAAACTGGCTGGCCAGACCGAAGCCGTGAATGCTGCGGGTACCCGCCTGGCCCAGATAAACTTCGTTCAGGTAGGTTTCCAGAATGTCGTCTTTTTCGTAGTGCCACTCAAGCAGAATGGACATCAGCGCCTCGTTGCCTTTACGCACGAGCGTCTGATCCCGGGTCAGTAAAAAGTTTTTCACCAACTGCTGGGTGATCGTACTGCCCCCCTGAACAATTTGCCCCGCCTTGATGTTCGCCACCATGGCTCGGGCAATCGACAACGGCGCAATGCCGAAATGGTCATAGAACTCGCGATCTTCCACTGCCATCAACCCTTTTGGCAGCAACTCTGGTACGTCCTCCAGCTGAACCAGTACCCGATCTTCCCGGTGGGCCGGATAGATACCGCCGATCTGCGCAGGTTCCAGCCGGACAATCGAAGACTTCGGGCCTGACAACACCGAAAACGACTGAATCTTGTCGCCACTCACTACCAGCGAGATCCGGCGTCGAGGTTCGTCACCATCGGGAAACACGAAGCCCCGGGTGCTGATGACAAATCGGCCGCCGCTGCGCTGATAACTGCCAACGCGAACGCCATCACCTGCCCGGTAACCTGCCAGGGCGAGTTCCCGGGCCAGGCCGGCCGCACTCACACTTGCGCCGTCATACAGCTCCAGCGGGCGGGCATACACACGGGACGGCACTTCAAACCGGCGACCTTCGAAGCGGGATGTCACCACGGCATCCAGGTACACCATCCAGCCGGCCAGCACCACCATGCCCAATAGGGCAACACGGAACAGCAAGCGCCACAGGCCAGAACGGCGACTCTTTGGCTGGGACTTGGGGGATTTTTTACGGGGAGTCGATGATTTGCTCATACCGTGATTATAACGAAGCCGGGTAGGCGACCGGCAGGCCTGTTGTGTGTTATTTCTGTAATCTGCCCGTTATGATAGAGCAAACAAAATCAACGAGTTCAGGGAACCCAGGAGCACAACGTGAGCGAGAACGGCCCGGATACACTGATTAAGGCACTGCAGAACCCGGAATTATACGATCACCCGGTTAAGGATTTCCGGGTAATCGAAACCCATATCTCCCAGGTACTTCTGACCGGCGACTACGCCTACAAGATTAAGAAACCCATGGATTTCGGATTTCTGAACTTCTCGACCCTGGAACGCCGCAAGCACTTCTGCGAAGAAGAGCTCCGGCTCAACAGCCGCCTGGCTTCCGAACTTTACCTCGAGGTGTTACCCATCACGGGCACGCCGGCACAACCACGGATCGGTGGTGACGGCGAAGCTTTCGAATACGCCATCCGCATGCGCCAGTTCGATCAGGACCAACTGTTCGACAAGCGCCAGGAGCGCGGTGACCTGACCCCCGAACTGCTCAGCAGCGTCGCGCGGCAAGCGGCACTGTTCCACGACAGCCTGGCACCAGTCGACGACGACAAACCTCTGGGTACGCCGGAGGCGGTTTTTGCGGCCATGCAGGAAAACTTTGACCAAATCCGCCCCATGCTGGACGACAAAACGCTGCTCACCCAGCTGGACGCACTGGAAGACTGGACCCGCACCACCTTCGAGCGCCATCGCAACCTGATTGCAGCGCGCAGATCAAACGGGCTGGTGCGCGAATGCCATGGCGACCTGCACCTGGCCAATATCACCGTGTTCAACGACCAGGTGACGGTCTTCGACTGCATCGAATTCAACGAGCCGTTCCGCTGGATCGATGTGATCAACGATCTGGCCTTCCTGCTGATGGATCTGGAGTCCCGACAGGAGCCTGCACTGGCCAACCTGGTCCTCAATACCTATCTGGAATACCGCGGTGACTTTGAAGGCCTGACGCTGCTGCCTCTGTACAAGGCCTATCGGGCCATGGTTCGCGCCAAAATTGCCCTGTTCACCATGGCCAACCCGAGCCTGGACGACCGCGAGCGGGACGAGCTTCTGCAGCGTTACCGCGACTATGCACAGTTGGCGGAAGATTACGGCTTGATACCCACCCCTTATCTGCTGGCCACCACAGGATTATCTGCCTCTGGGAAAACCTGTGTCAGTGCCGCCATGTCCAGCGAGCTGAACCTGGTGCGCTTACGCTCCGACGTTGAGCGCAAACGCCTGCATGGCCTGGGACCTCTGGATGACAGCAAATCCGGCCTGGGCACCGATCTCTACAGCCCCGAAGCGACGGAGCAAACCTACCAGCACCTGGCACAACTGGCGGAATCGCTCCTGAAGTCCGGGCTATCCGTCATTGTGGATGCTGCCAGCCTGAAACAAGCAGAACGTGCCCTGTTCGCCGAGGTGGCCGAGAATCAGGGCGTGCCGTTCGCGCTACTCCACACCGAAGCACCTGAAAAACTGCGCCGGGAATGGGTGCGTAAACGAAAAGGTGATGCCTCCGAGGCCACGGAAGAACTGTTGGACGCACAGCAGAACTGGTTCGAACCGCTGACCGTGGAGGAAAAAACCCACACCATTCATCTGCACACCGATCAGGAACATGTCGCAGAAGCAGTGGCAGACAGGATCCGCCAGCATTTTGGCGTCAATCCGCGCTAAAGCAGCTAGACTCTCGGGATTAGACCTTTTGATTGGCCGTTGCGAGGTATCAGATGGACGACCACCAGGAACAAGACGTAAAGCACATTGATCATCCGCTGTATCAATTGCTGCGTGATGAGAACATTGAAGCCTTCAACGCAGAGAAAGCAAAGCTGACAGAAATACCCAGCTTTGCTCATGGCGATTTCAGAGGTCTCGATTTACGCGGCATGGACGCCCAGGGACTGGACTTCCGCCACGGTTATTTCCGTAATGCCGACCTGCGCGGCATTGATTTCTCGAAATCCCGAATGGAAGGCGCCAGCGTGGGCGGGGCAAAACTGTCCGGCTGCTATTTTCCGCACCGGCTGCTGGCTGA
This sequence comes from Marinobacter sp., assembly GCA_035303925.1. Classification (GTDB taxonomy): domain Bacteria; phylum Pseudomonadota; class Gammaproteobacteria; order Pseudomonadales; family Oleiphilaceae; genus Marinobacter. The sequence goes on from DATGQY010000029.1 coordinate 4,343, forward strand.
CGAAATCGTTATGTCTCTGAACCACGGCACGCGCATGCGATACACCCTGCTGCCGAAATGAGCGCCAAGCACCCAGCCTGGCAAACCGTATGCCCGGCCCAGGACCTTGTGCCGGGCAGGTTTGTCGAGTTTCGACTGAACCAAAAAGCCGCCGGGCCAGAGGGCATGCCGCTAACCGGATTTATTTTTCTGGATACGGACACACCCAGGGCCTACCTGAATATCTGCCCGCACCTGGGTATTGAATTGAACTGGATGCCTGGCCGATTTATGGACGCGGACAACCTGTTCATTCAGTGCTCTACCCACGGAGCCCTGTTCAAACCAGGCACCGGCGAATGCATCGCCGGCCCCTGTCAGGGGGACGCTCTGACGGAGCTGGAAGTACGCAAGCTGGGCGCAAATATCGAAGTCAGGGTTCCAGACTGACCGGGACGGGCTCGGTCAGATCAAGCTCGCCACTCGGATCTCCGTCCATTCCGACCAGAGCGGCCCGGTAAGCAATCACTTCCACCCCGGCGTCCAGCGCCTGCCGAAGAAGCTGACCATAACGGGCATCAATATGATCGGCCGGGCGCACCTGCTCAATGCCTGTGTGGTTCACCACGAAAAACAGAACCGCACGATCGCCCTGGGCCACTTGCGCCATCAATTCCCGCAGATGCTTCTGTCCCCGCTCGGTGACCGCGTCGGGGAAATAACCTTGCCCTCCCTCTTCAAGCGTTACATTTTTCACCTCAACCCACGCATCTGGCTGTTCCGCATGGCCGGACAACAGAAGATCGATGCGACTCTTCTCTTCGCCATAGCGTACCTCGTTCCGGCATTGCCGATACCCTGCCAATTCCGGCACCACGCCCGCTTCAATCGCGGCCCTGGCCTGGGCATTCGGCCGGGCGGTATTGATGCAGGCGATGACGCCCGGACGGGTCTCGACAAGCTCCCAGGTATATTTGAGCTTGCGTTTGGGATTATCGCTCCGGCTTAGCCAGACCCGGGCATTCTCCGGCTGGCAACCCAGCATGGAGCCGGTGTTGGGACAGTGCGCAATCACCTCTTCACCGTCGGCCAGGTGCACGTCTGCCAGGAAGCGTTTGTAGCGCCGGATCAGGCGACCTTCTAGCAATGGTTCCGCAAACTTCATGTACTCTCCGCAATAAGTCGGTGTCACAAGGCTGGCACGCCTGAGACTTATCTGCTATTTTCCGCAAATTCCCAATTCAGGACGCCAGGGTAAAACCGCTCAGCACCGCTGCTGACACGGTAGAAACAAAGCGTTCTTGTAGAAGTACAAACAAGAGGCCAGGGTTCAATGGCAAAGACTGCACAAGCACAACGCGAAAGCTTTACCAACTTCACCCCCTATGAAATGAAAAAGGGTGAAGATTACATGAGCGCAGACATGCTGCAGCACTTCAAGGAACTGCTTCTGAAGTGGAAGCAGGAGCTGATGGAAGAAGTGGACCGCACCATGCACCACATGCAGGAAGATGCCGCAAATTACGCGGATCCCAGCGATCGTGCAACCCAGGAAGAAGAGTTCAGCCTGGAACTGCGCACCCGGGACCGTGAGCGCAAACTGATCAAAAAGATCGACCAGACCATCGACCGTATCGACAAAGATGACTATGGTTTCTGTGATCAGTGCGGTGTCGAAATCGGCACCCGTCGACTGGAAGCCCGTCCGACTGCCACGCTCTGCATCGACTGCAAGACGCTGGCAGAAATTCGCGAGCGCCAGACCGGCATCTGACCCTGCCAGTCTGACTCCTACCGATAGCCGGCGGCTCCTGCCGCCGGCTTGAAGAGTACCTATGGAGCACACACGGTACCGCGGGCGTTTTGCGCCCTCTCCCACTGGTCCACTGCACTTCGGCTCCCTTGTTACTGCCCTGGCCAGCTGGCTGGAAGCCCGCACGGCGCAAGGCGACTGGCTTGTTCGCATCGAAGACCTGGACCCGCTAAGAGAACCCCCGGAAGCCACAGGCCAGATCCTGCACTCTCTGGAAAGCCACGGACTGTACCCGGACGAACCAGTGCGCTTTCAGTCACAACGCCATGCTGCCTACCAGACCGCCATCAATCAGCTGATGCAGCAAGCCAAAGCCTACCGTTGTCGCTGTTCCCGCAGCCAGTTGCAGGCCAACCGGGGGCTTCACCCGTTCCGGTGCCGTGATCGCCAGATGAACCCTGACGACGCCCCCCATGCGATACGCTTTGCCTTACACAACGAAGACTGCCACTGGCAAGACCTGCTGCTTGGTGAGCAGCACCAGCAAGTGCGGGCCGAACTGGACGACCCGGTCATCCTCCGCAAGGAAGGCTTTTACGCTTATCAGCTGGCCGTGGTGGTCGACGACATCGACCAGGGCATCACCCATGTTGTGCGGGGCTCCGACTTGCTGGACATGACCGCCCAACAGCAGCAGATCTTCCGGGCATTGGGCGTTGAGCCCCCTCACTGGCTGCACATCCCCGTGATCATCAATGATCAGGGCCAGAAACTCAGCAAGCAAACCCATGCGCCCGCACTGGATGACACCCGGCCGTCGGCCAACCTGGTTCAGGCCCTGCTTGCGCTTGGCCAGCAGCCGCCAACTGGCCTGGAAGAAGCCCCCGTGGAACATATACTGGAATGGGGCCGAACACACTGGCAACGACGAGCCATCCCACTGACATCCCGGCAGGCCCGTGGTATAAACCCGGGTACACAATTGCCATCGGACCACTAGCCTGATGTATATCTACCGCCTGGTTTTTCTGCTGGTGCTGGCCATCTACATTTTCTCTCCGAATATTCTGGATTGGTGGACATCACCGGACAACGCCTGGTACAGCCCTTTCGTCATATGGGGCGGCCTGATTGCTATTGGCTTCTGGCTGGAATGGCGGCGAGACCCCAATGAGTTTTAGCGCCACCGGCCTGCTACTGGCCAGCCTTCTGTATCTTGTTCTTCTGTTCGGGATCGCCTGGACCACAGAGCGGGGTACCCTGCTTCGCCGATGGGTTCGCCATCCATTGGTGTACACCCTCAGCCTCGGGGTTTATGCCGGAATCTGGGCAGTATACGGGGCCGTTGGTATGGCCGCCGACTCCGGCTTTGGCTTTCTCGCCTACTACCTGGGCATCAGCGGCGCCTTTTTGCTGGCACCGGTTCTTCTTAACCCCATCCTCCGGATTGGCCGCGCCTACCAGCTGACCTCTCTGGCCGACCTGTTTGCTTACCGTTACCGCAGCCAGTGGGCCGGCACTCTGGTCACCCTGTGCTCCGCCGCCGCCATTCTGGCCCTGCTGAGCATGCAGATTCAGGCGGTGGCCATGTCAGCCAGCCTGCTGGCTCCGGACACCCCGCCGAAAGTCATCAGTGTGATGTTCAGCCTGATCGTCGTACTGTTTGCCATGCTGTTCGGAGCACGCAGACAACAGACCTCCGGTAACCACCAGGGACTGGTGCTGGCCATCGCGTTCGACTCTCTGGTTAAAGTAGCCGCGCTGCTGGTACTCGGTGGTGTAATACTGTTTGGCGTATTCGGCGGCACCGAGGGGCTGGAAAGCTGGCTGGCCGAGGCATCCCACCCGGACGCTACCATGACCATGGCGATCAACGACGGCAGCTGGCGTGCCCTGCTGTTGATGTCATTTGCCGCGGCATTGGTGCTGCCCCACATGTACCACATGACCTTCAGCGAAAACCCATCACCCAGAGCACTGGCCAAAGCCAGCTGGGGTCTTCCGCTCTACCTTCTGCTCGTAGGCCTGCCGGTGCCGCTGATTGTCTGGGGCGGTCAGGCACTGAACGTCACTGTGCCTCCGGCATTCTTCAGTATCGGTGTCGCCCAGGCGCTGGACAGCCCGGCCCTCACTCTGCTTATGTACATTGCCGGCCTTTCAGCGGCCAGCGGCCTGATGATCGTGAGCACACTCGCGCTGGCAGGCATGGTATTGAACCATGTCGTGCTGCCACTGAAGACCCCGAAAGATCAGGGCGATATCTACCGATGGCTGCAATGGGTCAAGCGCCTCCTGATTGCGGTGATCCTGTTTCTGGCTCTGCTGTTTCACGAAACGGTCGGCCAGCACCTGGACCTTTCTATCCTGGGCGCCATATCCCTGACGGGCACGCTTCAGTTATTACCTGGCGCTCTCGGCGTTATCTATTGGCCTGAAGGAAACCGCCGCGGACTGATTGCCGGCCTGCTAACAGGCCTGTCTATATGGCTGTTTACGCTCGTACTTCCCTTTTCCTATACGCTGGATCTGCTAACGCACTTCGGACTGCCTATTACCACAGGCTACGACAACTGGCACTTGCTCACCTTCATCAGCCTGACAGCAAACATCACTGTGTTTGCCGTTGTCTCCGTGCTCAGCCCGGCATCTGCTGAGGAAACCAGTGCCGCACAGGCTTGCTCCCTGGGAGCGCTGTCGCGCCCCCAGCGCAGAGAACTACTGGCCGCGTCATCAAACGACTTCGTTCATCAGCTGACAGACCCTCTGGGACTCAATGTTGCTCGCCGCGAAATTGAGCGAGCGCTTAACCAGCTCAAACTGCCAAATGTCGAGTTCCGGCCCTATCAGTTGCGGCGACTGAGGGATCAGATCGAGATCAACCTTTCAGGCCTGCTCGGCCCCGCCGTTGCCAGAGACATCGTCAAGAGGCATCTTGGCTTCAAACCCATGACCCATGGTGGCACGGGCCAGGATATCCGCTATGTAGAGCGGGCCCTGGGCGATTATCAAAACCAGCTCACAGGCCTTGCCGGGGAACTGGACAACCTGCGCCGACACTATCGGCAAACCCTGCAAAATTTGCCGATACCCGCATGCTCTGTAGGCGAAGATGGCGAAATCCTGATGTGGAATCATGCCATGGAAGCACTGACCGGCATTTCCGCAGATGAGGTGGTGGGCGCAAAACTGATGGCGTTGCCTGAGCACTGGCACCTGCTGCTGGATGACTTCAATCTCGGCGGTGATCTTCATCGATACAAACACCGCCTTGACCTGCGCGGCAAACCACACTGGTTGAACCTGCACAAAGCCGCCCTGAACGGGCCTGATCATGCTGAAGGTGGCTCCATCATTCTGGTGGAAGACCAGACCGAAACCCGGCTGCTTGAAGACGAGTTGATGCACAGCGAACGGCTTGCATCAGTAGGTCGATTGGCTGCCGGCGTGGCCCACGAGATTGGCAACCCGGTCACCGGCATATCTTCACTGGCCCAAAACCTGAAACTGGAAACCGACGACCCGGGTATTCTGGAGACAGCCGACCAGATTCAGCAGCAAACACGACGGATTTCTGCCATTCTGCAGTCGCTGATGAACTTTGCACGCACCGGTAACCACGCCCACGCTAATCGATATGAACCCGTCAGCATTCACCGGTGCGTGGAAGAATCGATCAACCTGCTCTCGCTCAGTGACCGAAACATGGGCATACAATATCTGAATGAATGCCCGCGAAACCTGCAGGTGCTGGGCGACGAACAGCGCCTGGTACAGGTGTTTGTGAACCTGCTGGCCAATGCCCGGGATGCCTCACCCGATGGCGGGATTGTCCGGGTCAGTGGAAACGATGACGGCTACTCCGCTATCATCGAGGTGATTGACGAAGGCTCCGGCATCCCCCCGGATCAGTTGGATCATATTTTCGAGCCGTTCTACACCACCAAGGCACCGAACAAAGGCACGGGCCTTGGCCTGTCTCTGGTGTACAGCATCGTTGAAGAACACTATGGCCACATTCAGGCTGAAAGCCCGGCCAATCAGGCAAGTGGCCTGGGGACCTGCATGAGACTGCGCCTGCCAGCTTACGAGCCTGATACCGATACCGGCAACAACCGCCCGAACGAAAGGTCGTGAACGCACTATGCCCCGCATTCTGATCGTTGAAGACGAAGACATTATCCGCTCCGCCGTGCGCAAACTGCTCCAACACGCCGGCTACGAGGTTGCTGATGCCGTCTCGGTGGAGGAGGCCGAAGGCTTGGATCCCGACGGTTTTGACCTGGTCATAACCGACCTGCGATTGCCCGGCGCCGCCGGCACCGAAATGATCAACCGTGCTCCCAACACGCCGGTGTTGATCATGACCAGCTACGCCAGCCTGCGTTCAGCCGTGGATTCCATGAAACTGGGCGCCGTGGACTACATCGCCAAACCCTTTGATCATGATGAAATGCTGGCTGCGGTCGAAAATATCCTGGCCCGGAAAGAGAGCCTCACCAGCCAGACCGCCGATGCAGAAACAGGGCAGAACAGCGGGGCCGAAGCATCCGACCCGTCCGCCATCATGTTCGGTCAGTGCGAGCCCATGCAGAAGGTGTTCACGCTGATTCGTAAAGTGGCCCCTACCGAAACCACCGTGCTGATCAACGGGGAATCCGGCACCGGTAAAGAACTGGCCGCCAGAGCTCTGCATCTACTCAGCCCCAGAGCCACCAAACCATTAATTTCAGTCAACTGCGCCGCCATCCCGGAAAGCCTGATCGAATCCGAACTGTTCGGCCACGAAAAGGGCTCCTTTACCGGCGCGGTGTCGGCCCGCACCGGCCTGATTGAAGCCGCGGACGGCGGCAGCCTGTTTCTGGACGAAATCGGGGAACTGCCGGCGGAAGCGCAGGCACGCCTGCTCCGGGTGCTCCAGGAAAGCGAAATACGAAAAGTCGGGGCCACCCAGAGCCGTAAAGTTGATGTGCGCATGATTGCCGCGACACACCGAAACCTGAAGGCGATGACCCGCACCGGCGAATTCCGGGAAGACCTCTACTACCGGCTCAATGTGATGCAGATTCGGCTACCGCCTCTGCGTGAGCGACGGGCGGACATCCTCGGGCTCGCCAGCCGCTTCCTGAAGCAACAGGCAGACAAACTGGGTAGACCGGAACTCAGCCTGAGCCCGGAGGCCATGCAGGCTCTGGAACGTCACCGCTGGCCGGGCAACGTGAGAGAGCTGGAGAACGCCATCGAGCGCGCCTCCATCCTTACTGACGGAGATATCATCACACCATCGGTGCTGGATCTGGACAGCGACTCCGGAGATGAATACATTCCCGAAACCCTGGTTGAAGGGGATAATGAGCAAGCCCAGACCCGAGACCCGGACTCCGCCAACGATCTGTCGCTGGAGGACTATTTCCAGCACTTCGTTCTTGAAAACCAGGATCGCATGAGCGAAACCGAGCTGGCACAGAAGCTCGGCATCAGCCGTAAATCCCTGTGGGAACGCCGCCAACGCCTGGGAATTCCCCGCAAGAAAACATCCGGAACCTGATCGCCCAACAAATGAACCCCGAATCATTTGTTACCGCCTGTTCCCCTCGGTAACACTTTCCGCCCAAGGTAACGTGATACAGGTAACACTTTCCCGAAGTACGGGGTAACACTTATTACTGGCTTTTCCGTAACATGCTGTTAATCCACGACTTTCAAAACCTGGCACAAGCTCTGCTCTCTAATTAGCGCACAACAACAAAAACAAGAGTGACAACGCAGCGTTAAAACAAAAACAAAAAGCTGCACAAGCGTCCACCAACAAAAACAAAAACTGGACGCAAGCGAACTGAGTGTTTTGGGTGCTATGTTTTTTAGTGGTCCCACAGCATGTGCGAGCTGTAGATGTGGAGAAGAATCGTCTTCCAGGCGACACTACACCTGCTTTGAACGCCCGCGCTATGTTTCTGACTGCTCTATGTATTCAAAGCTTTCCGTTTGCGTTGCTTATCGTCCTTATTTTGGGGCAACACGGTGGGGTAAAAGAATCAGAAAAATCCCGGCAACAACAAAAATAATGCAGATCGTCAACGCTTTCAGGGCGGGTTCGTGAAAACGAATCCGCCTTTTGATTTTATGGCCCCGACAAAAGCCCTCGATACAAGAATCCATCCGTGATCCCCCTATTTAGCCAGCTAATATCAGCCAAACATGTGCAATTGCTGCGCAAACCGTTAAAATCCTCGTTTTTGCGCTTCGCAAACACGGAATTCCATGCCTAAACGACTTGTAGACAAGCTCCGCTCTTTCATGCCCGGCAACGGGAAAAAGAACGCCAGACACTATCAGCGGCAAGAGATCACGCGGGATCAACACAATGTGTCCCGCTCGATGATCAGCGAGCCGGCCAAGAAAGTGCTGCACCGACTGAACAAGTCCGGGTACGAAGCCTACCTGGTTGGCGGCGGTGTTCGGGACATTGTGCTCGGTGGCAAGCCCAAAGACTTCGACATTGCCACCAACGCCACTCCCGAAGAAGTACACGACCTGTTCCGGAACTCACGGCTGATCGGGCGCCGATTCCGCATTGTGCACGTTGTTTTCGGCCGGGAAATCATCGAAGTGACCACCTTCCGGGGTAACGCACGGGAATCGGACGACATCCTGGATGCCGACGAACACAAAACCAGCGAACACGGTCTACTGCTCCGGGACAACGTCTACGGTAACCTGGAAGAAGACGCCCTGCGGCGCGACTTCACCATTAATGCTCTGTATTACTGCATCCGCGACTTCACCATCATCGACTTCGCCAATGGCATGCAGGATCTCAAGAACCGACAGATCCGCCTCATTGGCGACCCCGACACCCGTTACCGGGAAGACCCGGTCCGGATGCTCAGAGCAGTTCGCTTCGCAGCCAAGCTTGGCTTCGAGATAGAGCGCGAAACCGAAGCTCCTATCCGCGAACTGGCTCCGCTGCTGGGCCACATCCCTTCAGCCAGATTGTTCGATGAAGTGCTTAAACTGTTTTCTGCCGGTTACGGTGAAGCCACCTACCAGCTGCTACAGGATTACGGTCTACTGGCGCTCCTGTTCCCGGAAACCGTTAAGGCAATTGACGAGGGCGAATCCGATGAACTGATCCGCCAGGCCCTGCGCAATACCGATGCCCGGATAGCCCAGGGCAAGTCCGTAACGCCCTACTTCCTGTTTGCAGCCATGCTGTGGCCTGCGCTGCAGGCAGAATGGCGCCGCCGACAGGATAATGGCGATCCGGTTCAGCCCGCATTACACGGCGCCATTGGGAAAGTGATAGGCCGGCAGGTGCAAGCTACATCGATACCCAAGCGGTTTTCCGGCCCGATGAAAGAAATCTGGGAACTTCAGATTCGGTTGCCTAGGCGCCAGGGCAAAAGAGCTTTTGCGACGCTTATGCACCCTCGTTTCCGGGCAGCCTATGACTTCCTGCTGGTACGGGAAGCCGCGGGTGAGATTGAACCCGGTCTGGGCGCGTGGTGGACAGAGTTCCAGAAGGTCGATGAGCGTGGTCAGGAGAAAATGCTCTCCCAACTCGGGTCCGCGACCGCACCTGGCAAGCGCCGCCGCAAGCGCAGCCCGGTCAAAAGGCCGCCCCAGCCGTGACGGTACTGGCCTATGTCGGCCTGGGCAGCAACCTGCAGGATCCCGCAGCGCAGCTCGCCCGGGCCGTGATGGAGCTGGCGCGCATACCGGAAACCACACTGCAGGCTCAGTCGCCCTTTTACGCCAGCCGTCCGGTCGGCCCACAGGATCAGCCAGACTTCGTCAATGGCGCAGTAGAACTCCGCACGACCCTGCCGCCGCACCAGCTTCTGGACTACCTGCAAGGCATCGAGCAGGCCCACGGCCGGGAAAGACAAAGGCATTGGGGCCCGCGAACCCTTGACCTGGATCTACTGCTCTACGGCAACGAAACCATCCATGACGAGCGACTGACCGTGCCCCATGCCGAACTGCCGAATCGGGACTTTGCGCTTCAGCCACTGCTGGATCTCGACCCAGAACTTTCGCTGCCAGACGGTCGCCGCATTGACCGGCTGCGGGGCCTGTGCCCGGACAACGGGCTGCGCAAACTGCCACCGCCGGGACAGAACGACTGATCAATCGGCCGAGACGCCATGCTACTCTTGTGTCAGATATACCCCGGCATTAATCTAGTGTCTCTTTGATGGCCGGAAGACCCCGGCCAATACTGGCCCATCCACCCAAAAGGCAAGGATCTTATGGCAGTTACCATCAATACTCTGCGGGAATACAAGCTCAAGGGCGAAGCTTTCTCAGCCTTGACCTCCTACGACTCCACCTTTTCACACGTGGTCAGCTCAGCAGGCGTGGATGTAATCCTGATTGGTGACTCGCTCGGCATGGTTCTGCAAGGGCACGACAGTACGCTCCCGGTAACCATGGAGCACATGATCTATCACACCAGTTGCGTCGCCAAGGGCAACCAGGGCGCACTCATCATGGCCGATATGCCCTTTATGTCCTATGGCACTGTGGCTGACGCGCTGGATAATGCCGCTGAACTGATGCGCGCCGGCGCTCACATGGTGAAGCTGGAAGGCACCGACTGGATGAAAGACACCATCGAGGCCCTGAGCGAGCGTGGCGTACCAGTATGTGCTCACCTGGGCCTGACGCCACAGTTCGTCAACAAGTTTGGCGGCTACAAAGTCCAGGGGCGGGACGAAAAAGCCGCCGAAGCGATGATCGAGCACGCCTGTGAGCTGGAGTCAGCCGGGGCGGATGTCATTTTGCTGGAGTGTGTACCGGCCCCGTTAGCCGCCCGCATTACCCAGGCAGTCAAAGCACCGGTCATCGGCATCGGCGCAGGTTCCGACACCGACGGACAGGTGCTGGTGTTACACGACATGCTGGGCATCACCACCGGTCGGAAACCACGCTTTGTGAAGAATTTTCTGGCGGAAACAGGCTCCATTCCGGAAGCCATCGCCGCCTACGCCAAAGCCGTTAAAGAGCGCTCATTTCCCGCTGAGGAGCATACGTTCAAGGCATGAGAACCGTACATTCACTTAAAGAACTTCGTAGCATCCTCAGGGCTTACCGCCAGCAGGGCAAAACCATCGCACTCGTGCCCACCATGGGTAACCTGCATGAAGGCCACATATCCCTGGTACGAAAAGCCGCGGAGTCAGCGGACGTTGTGGTGACCAGCATTTTCGTCAACCCAATGCAGTTTGGTGCCACCGAAGACCTGGACACCTACCCCCGGACGCTGCCCGAAGATCAGGACATGCTGGCACCGGCCGGTAATACCCTGGTATTCGCCCCCTCCGTTTCGGAGATCTATCCTGAAGGCCTCGCCAATCAAACCAAGGTGGTGGTCCCTGAGGTCAGTGAAGGGCACTGTGGCGCCAGCCGGCCCGGTCACTTTGAGGGCGTGGCAACGGTTGTCACCATGCTGTTCAATATGGTGCAACCCGACATCGCCTTTTTCGGCGAGAAGGATTTCCAGCAGCTTGCGGTCATTCGCAAAATGACCCGTGACCTCATGATGCCCGTCGAGATTGTCGGCGCGCCGACTGTGCGTGAAGATGACGGCCTAGCAAAGAGTTCCCGCAATGGCTACCTGTCCGCAACAGAGCGTACCGTTGCACCTGCGGTGTACCAGGTGTTGACCCGCATTGCCAGCCAGCTGGAGCAGGGCCGCTCCGACTTCCAGATTCTGGAGCAAGAAGCCCGCGCCGACTTGACCGAAGCCGGCCTGCGTCCCGATTATTTCAACATTGTAAACAGCCTGACGCTCAAGCCTGCGGTAGAGTCCGACAACGACCTTACCTTGCTGGTGGCCGCTTTTCTTGGCACCACTCGCTTGATCGACAACCTCTCGATAACACGCTGAACCCGGAGGCTCTTATCACCCGAAGAGCCACAGTGAAAAGAAAGGACACTCTGATGCCAGACCACCCGGCAACACTGACGCAAAGGCCAGAGTGGCAGGCCTTGACCCGGCTAAGGGATGAGCTGGCCGGCTGCGCCATGCGCGATCTGTACTGTGAAGACCCGCAACGCGCCAACCGTTACCTGATTGACGGCGCCGGGCTGACACTGGACTTTTCCCGCAACCGCCTGAACGACGGCGTGCTAAGGGCATTGGCCAATCTTGCCCGAGCCTGCGGCGTTGAGCGGCGCACGATGGACCTTTTCAGCGGAGCCGTGGTCAACATCACCGAGAACCGACCTGCCCTGCACACCGCCTTGCGCCAGCCAGCCGGCACACAGGTACAGGTAAACGGCACCGACATCATCCCGGAGATCCACGCCACCCTGGCACGAATGGGCCAGCTGGTCCGACAGGTTCAGGATGGCACCAGAACCGGGCACACCGGCCGGCCCTTTACCGATGTCGTCAGTATCGGCATCGGTGGATCGTTTCTCGGCCCCAAGCTGGTGGTAGAGGCCCTTAAACCCTATTGGCAGGGGAACCTTCGTTGCCACTTCGTCGCCAATATCGATGGCACCGATATTACCGAAACCCTGAACCGGCTTGACCCGGAAACGACCCTGTTCCTCGTGCAGTCCAAGTCGTTCCGCACTCAGGAAACACTGGAAAACAGTCTGGTAGCGCGAAAGTGGTTCCTTGCTCACGGCGGCAATGAGAGTGCAGTGGGCGAACACTTTCTGGCTGTCACTGCCAGTGTCGATGCAGCCAACCAGTTCGGCATTGAGCTGGCAAACATCTTCCCGATGTGGGACTGGGTCGGCGGACGCTATTCCCTCTGGTCTGCCATTGGCCTGCCGATTGCTCTCACAATAGGTATGGACAACTTTAACGCCCTGTTGGCCGGCGCCCATGCCATGGACTGCCATTTCCGGGACGCTCCGGCGGAGCAGAACCTCCCCGTTGTCATGGCGATGCTCAGCATCTGGAACAACAACTTCTGGGGAGCGGGAAGCCACGCTGTACTGCCTTACGACGAATACCTGAAACACCTGCCGGAACATCTGCAACAACTCGATATGGAAAGCAACGGCAAGCAAGTCACCCAGCAGGGCACAGCTGTGGACTACCAGACCGGTACGGTGATCTGGGGGGGCGTGGGCGCCAACGGTCAGCACGCGTATCATCAGCTTCTACACCAGGGAACCCGGTTGATTCCGGCCGACTTCGTGATTCCCCTGAAGTCCCACAACCCGGTAGAGCACCACCATGCCACGCTGTTTGCCAACTGCCTGAGCCAGGCCAGGGCCATGATGGCCGGTAAAACCGAGGCGGAAGCAATGCAGGAACTGCTCGACAGCGGCCTGAACAGATCCGATGCCGAACGACTGGCACCCCACAAGGTTATCCCCGGCAATAAGCCGAGCAACATCCTGATGATGGAACAGCTCACGCCAGCTACCCTGGGAGCGCTGATTGCCCTGTACGAGCACCGAACCTTTGTCCAGAGCGTTGTCTGGAATGTAGACTGCTTTGATCAGTGGGGGGTGGAACTGGGCAAGCAAATGGGCAATGAAATTCTGCCGCGTCTGCTGAATGATGAAACAAGTGGCACCACCGGCGACAGCGCAACCGACAATCTGGTCGCGCTGTTCCGCTCAGCCAACCGCTCTTGATATCTGGCGATCTCGCCAGGTGAAATCCACCGGCCAGAGCTTCTGGTCGGTCGCATAGTCCAGCCATAGTTGGCCGTAGCACTCACGGCAGACCGGATGCAGCGCCCCAGGCGCAACCTCTGCGAGCGGTCTCAACACAAACGCATTCTTCAGAATTTCCTCTCGCGGCAGCTCCACACCAGCCACAGGTTCCGAGAAATCCCCATAGGTGAGAATGTCCAGGTCCAGCGTTCGCGGACTGAATCTGGGCGCATCGGGGTGTCGGCCACAATCCAGCTCCAGTTGTTTCAACCGCCGGGACAGCTCAGCCACGGGCAAGGCGGTATTGAAGCCCACCACCAGATTCAAAAAGTTCGAGCCAGTAAAACCGACCGGTTCACTTTCATAAACGGGTGAAACATCCAGCTCGCCAAACCAGTCCTCAAGTGTATCCAGAGCAATGCCCACATGGCGGTACCGTTCAACATTACTCCCAATACCGAGGTACACCCGGGTCATGGGCGCTGGCCCCGCTCAATTCGCACACCCACCGAGTGTGCTGCCGGCACTGCTCCCGGTTTTTTGAGGGTTAACCGCAGCCAGGCAACACCGAATTCCTCTCGCAGCAGCCGGGCGATGTCTTCGGCCGCCGTTTCCAACAACTGGGGCTTCAATTCCTGAAGGTGCCGGCTCACCCGGTCGCTCACTGCCGCGTAATCCAGCGCATCAACCACATCGTCACTGGCGGCCGGAACCCGGTTGTCCCAAGCCATATCCAGATCAATCAGAAGGCGCTGGGTGACCTCACGTTCCCAGTCATATACACCAATGACAGTTTCCACTGCCAGACCTTCAATGAGCACAACATCTGCCAAACCAGACTCCCTAGCCTTCCACTCTTGGCTGATTGAATAATGCACAGGCAAGCGATACTGTGACAGTTCGCCTGTTCGCCTGATTTCGGGGGGAGCATTTTCTCACAGAACACCCAGTGCCGTCTGCGCACCTTTTGAACCGACCATGGACGCGACCAGCCACCCTATTCTGACCATACTGCTCTGCTTCGGCGCCTACCTCGTCGGATCGGTCCTGTTTGCGATTCCGGTATGCCGTGCCTGGCACCTGCCGGACCCAAGAGCACTGGGGTCCGGCAATCCCGGCGCCACCAATGTTTACCGGGCCGGGGGCTGGAAACCGGCATTGATCACCCTGGCCCTGGACGCCTTCAAAGGCTGGCTGCCAGTGTGGCTGGCCCACCTGGCGGGCATGTCGCTCCTGGTTCAAGCTATGGTGGCTCTGTGTGCCGTCACCGGCCACATGATCCCTGTTTTCTTTCGCTTCAAAGGCGGGAAAGGCGTGGCAACTGCCCTGGGTGCCGGGCTGGCACTGGCTCCGTTAACAACCGTGATCATGGCAGGCATCTGGCTGGTTATCATGTGGCGCTGGCGCATTTCTGCACTGGCTTCACTGGTGGCGATCGGTTGCGGCCCTGTCATCAGTGCCATTCTGGAACCGGAGACCTTGCCCCTGTTTGGTCTGCTGGCTCTGCTGATTGTCGTACGACATCGAAACAACCTGATTCGTCTGGCTCAGGGCCGGGAAACCGGGCTGTAGCGTTTAGTCGACCAGGCCGTTTGCCCGGGGTTCATTCACCGGTGGCAGAGTGTTCATCGGCCAGCGTGGCACTGACACAATCCGTTCGCCATCCTTTTGCCCCTTTCTCAACCGCTGAGCGCCTGCATAGGCAATCATGGCACCATTGTCAGTGCAAAACTCGGGGCGGGCATAAAACACGGCACCATTGAGTTTTTCAGCCATTGTCTCGAGCCCCGCCCGCAAGCGCTTGTTAGCGCTGACGCCCCCGGCGATCACCAGGCGCTTGCAGCCAGTCTGCTCAAGAGCCCGACGGCACTTGATGGTCAGGGTATCGACCACTGCGGTTTCGAACGCCAAGGCGATATCCGCCTTTACCTGGTCGTCCAGTGCGTCATTATCCCGCGCATCGTTAACCGTATTCAAAGTGAAGGTCTTCAGCCCACTGAAACTGAAGTCCAGCCCCGGACGGTCTGTCATCGGGCGGGGGAAGCGGTAGCGCCCCTCCCGACCCTTTTCGGCCAGGGCCGCCACCCGGGGGCCACCCGGATAATCCAGGCCCAGCATCTTTGCTGCCTTGTCGAATGCTTCACCGGCCGCATCATCGACCGACTCACCCAACATTTGATATTCGCCAATGCCGTCTACGCGCACTAACTGAGTGTGCCCCCCAGACACCAGCAGAGCGACGAACGGAAAATCCGGCGGGTTCGCTTCCAGCATGGGCGCCAGCAGGTGCCCCTCCATGTGGTGAACACCCAGCACCGGAATTCCCAGCGCAAACCCCAAAGCATGAGCCACGGAACCGCCCACCATCAACGCGCCCACCAATCCAGGACCCGCGGTATAAGCAATACCCTCGATATCGGTCCGGGTTTTGCCGGCTTCTGCCAACACCTGATCACACAGCGGCAACAGTTTGCGCACGTGATCGCGCGACGCCAGTTCCGGCACCACGCCACCGTAATCCGCATGCATATCAATCTGGCTGAACAGGGCGTGAGCCAATAACCCCTGACGGTCGTCAAAGAGGGCGACACCGGTT
The DNA here is from genome assembly GCA_035303925.1 of Marinobacter sp. Lineage (GTDB taxonomy): Bacteria > Pseudomonadota > Gammaproteobacteria > Pseudomonadales > Oleiphilaceae > Marinobacter. The sequence goes on from DATGQY010000029.1 coordinate 20,296, forward strand.
TCATCGCAGGAGGTTTCAATACCAAGAATCAGCATAATCGGACCGCTTAAGCAGAGGGTGTAGAATGAACCGGCGCCATTTTAGCAGAAACCCGAAAGCCTCAGGCAGTTTCGTTGAACAATGATTGACCTTATCCGGCCCAGCCGTTATCATTGCCGCCCTAAATTATGCACTGGTCGAGTTATAGCCAATCTGACCAGGGATCGAGCCGCAAGGATTCATTCCGGCGGAACAATTTGAAACCGAATCTATCAGGTAGGTGATTGTCGAATGCCAGCTGTTAAACTGAAAGAGAACGAACCGTTTGACGTAGCACTGCGTCGCTTCAAGCGTTCCTGCGAAAAAGCCGGTGTACTGTCTGAAGTACGTCGTCGCGAGCACTACGAGAAGCCAACTTCCGTACGTAAGCGCAAAGCAGCTGCTGCCGTAAAGCGTCATCTCAAGAAGCTTCAGCGGGAACAGCGCAAGTTCGAGCGTCTGTACTGAGTTCAGACCGCATCGACAGCAAGACTGATTGCCGGAACGGCGTTTCGCCTTATCCGGCAAACTGAAAATGCCGCCGAGGCCTGGCTTCGGCGGCATTTTTGGCTATGGTGAATAACGTTTGTATCCGGCACCCCGGATGAAGTGGAGCCACCATGAGCGGACTGATCCCTCAACGATTTGTTGAAGACCTGCTGGATCGCATTGATCTGGGGGAATTGATCGGGTCCCGCATTACCCTCAAAAAAGCCGGCGGCAACTACAAAGCCTGCTGCCCGTTTCACGACGAGAAAACACCCTCGTTCAACGTGCGACCAGACAAAGGTTTTTATCACTGTTTTGGCTGCGGCGCTCACGGCGATGCCATCAGCTTTATCCGTGAATTTGAGGGATTGGGCTTTACCGAGGCGGTGGAAGAGCTGGCCAGGCGCGCTGGCATGGAAGTGCCCTACGACGTAGCGGCCAAGCAAGAAATGCAACAGGCCCGCACCCTGACCGATGCACTCGATTTCGCCGGAAAATTTTATCATTCGGCACTGGCCGGCCAGCAAGGCGCCTATGCCCGGGACTACCTGAAGCAGCGCGGTCTGGACGACGCCATTATCGAGCGATACCAGATTGGTTTCGCACCAGGCACCGGCACTGCCCTTTACGACGCAGCGCCGAAGGATCTGAAAGCGCCGCTGCTGGAAACCAAAACCGTTTCCGACAAGTACGGCAAGCCCAGGGACCTGTTTCGCAACCGGGTCATGTTCCCGATCAGGAACACCAGAGGCAAAACGATTGCTTTCGGTGGTCGCACACTGGGTGATGACAAGGCCAAGTACATCAACTCGCCGGAATCGGACGTATTCCATAAAAGCCGCGAGATCTACGGCCTGCACGAAGCCCGGCAGGCCGTCCGCCAGCTGGACAAGTTGCTGGTTGTAGAGGGTTATATGGATGTGATCGCTCTGGCCCAGCACGGCATTGATTTCGCCGTTGCCACCTTGGGCACAGCGACCAACCAGGACAGCCTGACCGCATTACTCAGGCAAGTCCGGCACATTGTCTTTTGTTTTGACGGTGACCAGGCCGGCTTTCGGGCCGCCGATCGCGCCATGGAAAACGCACTGGAACTGATGGCAGATGGCCTGCACCTGCAGTTCCTGATGCTGCCCCAGGGCGAAGATCCGGACACATTGGTTCGCAAGGAAGGTGCCGACGCTTTCAGGAAACGCATTGAAGGCGCACTGCCACTCTCACGCTTCCTGTTTGATCGTCAGAGTGAAGGCCTTGACCTACAGCTTCCGGAACACCGGGGCGAACTGAGAGCCCGGGCCGAGCCACTGCTGAATAAAATGCCCCGCAGCACACTGCGGGACGCCATGTGGCAGGAAATGCTGCGTTTGTGCGGAGGCCGAAGCCAGTGGCAGAGCCGCCAGCAAAACAGCCAGAACTACAAGTCCAAAGGCTGGCGCGGAGAAAGGCAGCACCGGCCAACCGAAGAACGAATTGATGTAAAGCTGAGCAAAGACAGCACACTTTGCCTAGCTTTGCTGGAAGCGCCGGAACTGGCAACCGAAGTCAAAGCCCAGGCCGACAGCACACGACAACTGGAGCAAGCGGGGCGTTTTTCCCGCTGGCTGCTGGATCAGAATATTCAGACCCGCAAAGCATTGGTAGCGGGACTGGCAACAGACAAGCAGGCCCGGGACAGGTTCTTCAACCTGTTTGACGGACTGGAGCACATACCGGCACGGGAAAGCACACTGGCAGCCGCCAGAGAGCTGCTAAGCCCGAACGAAGAAGCCGCGCGCCAGCAACGATTGGCAACCCTGCTCCGGAACCTGGCAAAGCTGACCCCGGAAGAACGGGACGAGCTGAGAACCCTCAGTACCGGCACGCTAAATCCGCAAGCCGGGGACTGAGCACTTGAAACTAACGCCACTGATCACCATCTAACCATTCGGTGGCAGACCAGATAAGCGACAGCTATAATGGCTGTTTAACTTTTTTCCTCTTTAAAAGCGAGTTCACAGGGTGTCTATGTCAGGCAGTTCGCAGAAATCACGTTTGAAAGACCTCATCGCGCGAGGCAAGGAACAAGGTTACCTGACTTACGCCGAGGTAAACGACCACCTACCGGAAGATATCGCAGATCCGGATCAGGTTGAAGATATTATCCGGATGATCAACGACATGGGTATCCAGGTGTGCGAAGAAACACCGGACGCCGATACCCTGCTGATGACCGAAGGTGACTCCACCGCTGACGAAGCCGCTGCCGCCGAAGCGGCCGCCGCCCTCGCTGCCGTAGAATCCGACGCTGGCCGCACCACAGACCCTGTGCGCATGTATATGCGCGAAATGGGTACCGTTGAGCTGTTAACCCGGGAAGGCGAAATTGTCATCGCCAAGCGGATCGAAGAAGGCATCCGCGACGTCATGGCCGCTGTTGCTCACTTCCCTGGCACCGCCGGCACCGTTATCCAGGCTTACGACCGCATCATCGAGAATGAAGGCCGGATCAGCGATATCGTGACCGGCTTCCTCGATCCGGACGACGCAGAACCGTTCATGGGCGAAGACACCAGCGAAGATACATCCTCTTCCGATGACAGCGACAGCAGTGACGTTGATGACGACGATGACGACACCAGCGAAGACGAGAAAGAAAGCGGCCCGGATCCCGAAGAGACCCGGCTGCGCTTTGAACTGCTGAAAGAAAAGCTGGACGCGGCCAACAAGGCCCTCGCCAAACACGGCCGTGGCCACAAAAAGACCCAGGAAGCCCTGAACGAGCTGGGACAGGTGTTCGCACCGTTCAAGCTGGGCAACAAAGCGTTTGACGAGCTGGTCAACGTGGTTCGTTCTACCAATGATCTGGTTCGTGAAAACGAGCGGGCGATCATGCAGATTTGCATCCGCGACTCCAAGATGCCCCGCAAGGACTTCATCAAGGAGTTCCCGGGCAACGAAGTAAACCTGGACTGGGCTCCCAAGATCGCCAAAAGCAAGAAGCCCTATGCCGCAGCCATTGGAGAGCGCCTGGACGAAATCATCCGTCTGCAGAAGCGCATTCATAACGTTCAGGTTGAAGTGGATCTGGATGTTGTTGATATCAAAGAAATCAACCGCCGCGTATCCATTGGCGAGGCCAAGGCCCGTCGGGCCAAGAAAGAAATGGTCGAGGCCAACCTGCGTCTGGTTATTTCCATCGCCAAGAAGTACACCAACCGCGGCTTGCAGTTTCTGGACCTGATTCAGGAAGGCAACATTGGCCTGATGAAAGCCGTCGACAAGTTTGAATACCGTCGCGGCTACAAGTTCTCTACCTACGCCACCTGGTGGATTCGTCAGGCCATCACCCGCTCCATTGCGGACCAGGCCCGGACCATCCGGATTCCGGTACACATGATCGAAACGATCAACAAGCTCAACCGTATTTCCCGCCAGATGCTGCAGGAAATGGGCCGCGAGCCGACACCGGAAGAGCTTGGCGAGCGCATGGAAATGCCGGAAGACAAGATCCGCAAGGTGCTGAAGATCGCCAAAGAGCCGATCTCCATGGAAACGCCGATCGGCGACGATGAAGACAGCCATCTGGGCGATTTCATCGAAGATATCCAGGCGCTGTCGCCGGTGGATTCGGCCACCGCCGAAGGCCTGCGTGAAGCCACCCGCTCCGTGCTGGCCGGCCTGACCGCTCGCGAGTCCAAAGTACTGCGCATGCGCTTCGGCATCGAAATGAATACCGACCACACCCTTGAGGAAGTCGGTAAACAGTTCGACGTCACCCGTGAGCGCATCCGCCAGATTGAAGCCAAGGCTCTGCGCAAACTGCGCCACCCTTCCCGTTCCGATCACCTGCGCGGCTTTATTGACGATCAGGGCAACGGATAAAGCAGAAAACACAGTAGCGGGCGCCAACCCCCATGGGTATAATGGCGCCCGCTTTTGTTAAAGGGCCTATAGCTCAGTTGGTTAGAGCAGAGGACTCATAATCCTTTGGTCCCTGGTTCGAGTCCAGGTGGGCCCACCAACTTCCCCGCAGTATCTCCCGCCATCACTGGCGCAGCTTCCGCTAAACTCACAAGCACGACACGCAGCATCCATCCTGTCGATATTGTTTACACTCCTTGTTCAACCACAATAGATTAATCTTAAAAATCAAACACCTGACTCGGTGGCACGGACTGTGCCTTGTAAATAGGAGAGCACCAACCCAAGGAGGGCGAGCCTCATGAAATCCACGACAACCTTTTTGATACTTGCAGCGTTTTCGGCATGGGCATGCCAGGCCACAGCCATGCCTATAGCCTGCGGTATCTACGACACAGACGACGCAACGGCCAATGGCAGCACGGCCGACAACTGCGATTACACCGCGGGGGGCATTTCCTCCAAAGCGGATCTGATCGCCTATGTCGATTCCGTCTGGGGCACTGGCGGCAGCTTCGATTACATCGGCAAATACGAGAAAGACAGCGGTACAGAAGCGGGCGATCTGGCCGGCTTCACACTGACTGCGGGAAGCGGCAGTAACGGTTACCAGTTCTCTTACACACTGGCTGTCCCCCAGGCGTGGGTTGGCACAACAGTCGACTGGGTACTGGGCATCAAGCAAGCCGACGACAGCTTTGTCAGCTACTTGTTTGAGGGCGTGGTTCTTGGCATTGACGGTAACTTCAACAGCGTATGGATGAATCCGCAGAACAAGCCCGTGAACGATTATTCGTTTGCGTCAGGCTTTATTCGTACCGTCACCGTGCCGGAGCCTGGTACCTTGGCCCTGTTCGGTCTGGGACTCGCAGGTTTGCTGATCGCCCGGCGCAACCGAGCTCCGCTCAGCTGACTTGTCAGATTATTTTACACCTCACAAAGCTCCCCCAACGGGAGCTTTTTTTTGCGCCAGTTCCCACTCCTTGAAACATTTCGCAACAAAAAACCTACACTCACGGCCCATTAAGCCCATGAGATTTCGATTGTTTTCTTCAATACTCAAGTGTACGTGGTATTGCAGACACCATTCTGTGTCAAAAATGCCAACGTCCTGAATTGACAAGCCCAATACACTTAAACCTGAACAAGCGTACCAGACCCCAAGATTATTCTGCGGGGCTGAGCACAACAACAAAGAGCGAACGGAGTGTATACATGGTTGTTCCCACCCGATTTTCTGTACGGGCGACGTCCCTTGCTGTTGCAGCAGTTTCCGCCACCCTCACCATGCCAGCTGCGGCCAGCATGGGCAATCTTGGCACCAGTTATGGCGTAATGCCGGTCGATGTAGCGACAGCCCAGTCGCTGTCGATGTTCAATGACCAGGTTTCTGCGACCTACTACAACCCGGCAGCCCTCACCAAGGATAGCCGCGGGGAGCTGACAACCGGTATTTTGCACGCAGAGCAGGAACTTCGCTCTGCCAACCCGAATGCAGCCGGCGATGTGCTTTCCAACTCGCCCAGCCAGCATGTACTGATTGGCATGAAAACCAACCTGGGTTCACTGACCCGTTTCAAGCATCCGATCTATCTGGGCTTCATTGCGGGCGTGGAGAAGTACGGTAAAGAAATGCTGGCCTTCAGCTCAGAAACCACCGAAAACGGTCAGTTCCTGCAATACGGAAAAGAACCTCTGTTCCTGAACGTAGGGGGCGCCACGCCATTGTGGCGGGGCATTTCGGCCGGCGCCTCCGTGCGCGTAACCCTGGATGCTGCTGCACAGCTGGATGCCGTCTCGACCCTGGGTGGCGAGACCAGCCGTGAACGATTGTCAGTTAACGCAGAGCCGTCCCTGAAAACCATTCTCGGCACGAACATCGATTTTGGTAGCACCTTCTGCCCGGATAGCGACTGCTTCCTCACTGGCTGGGAAGCCGCGTTCACCTACCGCACCAAGTCGGCAGCATCCACTTCGGTTGATTCCAACATTATTGTGACTCAGACCATTCCCGACCCCGGTCTCAGCCTTGCGGTATCGACGATTGATTCCTTCCAGCCGGAAACCATTGCAGTAGGCGCCCAGTATTCAGGCAATGGCTGGCGTGTTGGCGGCAGCCTTGAGCAGCAGAACTGGTCTGAGCTTGAAGACGAGTTCAGCAATGACAGTATTAAAGATCAGGGTTCGGTGTCTGCAGCCAGCCGTATCGGCTTTGATGACATCCTCATCCCCCGGCTCGGTGCCGAGTATCAGCTCAACAAAAACTTCGCCGTGCGCGGTGGCGTTGCCCTGGAAGAATCTCCACTGAAAACAACCCGCAACCCCGAACTCAACTACCTGGATACCGACAAACTGGTGGTTGGCCTGGGCATCAGCGCAACCTACGACCGTACCCGTCTGTTGGCGTACCCCGTGCGGCTGGATCTGGGTTATCAGTACCAGCAACTGCAAGAACGAGACTTCACGCTGGTCGATTATGACGGCACGGAAACCAACGTTACTGCAGACGGCGAAATTCACGTAATCAGCGGCTCCATCACCCTGAAGTTCTGAGGAGAAGCAGGCCATGAAGTACAACAAGACATTGGCACTGATCCCCGCCATTCTGCTTGCAGCATGTGGCGGTAGTGATGAACAGACAGTTAATGAAAAAGTAACACCCGGCTCGCTGGTGTACTCCTACCCTATGGATGGGCAGGCGGATGTCAGCCCCAAGGCCGACATCGTTCTGCGTTTCTCCCATACGATTGTGGATGACGAGAGTACCCTTGCCGAAAAGATCCGACTTTCATCCACCGACGGGTCACCTGCGTTCACCGTTAAAAAAGTAGACGGCGGGAAGAGTCTTAAGCTGGAAATTGCGGACGGCCAAAGCCTCGCAAGTAAAGCCGATTATACGGTCACTTTCAGCGAGCCCCTCGCTGCAGAAGGCGGCAGAACGGTTGGTACACCGAACGCCAGCGGCGATGACGGCATTCAATTCAACACTCGGGCGGAGTTCTCCGGCATTGCCAGCCTGGCAACGACCGCAGACGCGTTCCAGGTCGCCTGGCAGGTTCCGGCGACCAATAGTGACTTCCAGGCCATGAACTTCTCCACCTTCCGCCTGGCCATGACCCATCCGGTGCACCCGGAGTGGCAGGGAATGGGCGGTTCCATCCAGCTACTGGACAAGGACGGCGCTCCGGTTCCGGCCACCGTGCTGGTTAAGGGCAACCGCATTACCGTCGACCCGTGCGTAACCGCCGAACCACAGCAGTGCGGCAGCAAGGCCGACATACTGAATTCGGGTGAAACCTACACCCTGAAGTTGAACAATCTCGCCAGCCTGACCAACGGCCAGGACGGTGAACGTTTCAGCCAGGAGTTCACTTTCACCCCCAGAGATACCGGCCCGACCGTAGTGCTGCAGCAATCAGCTGTCGATTCAGCGAACGGAGCCACTACCTCTGTACTCAATGATCAGGCCATCAACGCCGTCACCCTGAACTCTGTACTTCAGGGTGAAGCAGGTCCGTCACAGCAAACTGGCGACCTGTTTGCGGAACTGGCTTACGCGCCGGCATTCAAAGCCGACGAAGCTCTGCCACTGCGCATACCAAAAGGCAGTGTGTTGACGAGCACCAGCCTCGATGTTCTGGTTGGCGGCAAGGTACCGGTACTGGATGCAGCAACCGGTCAGCTTCAGACTACAGGTGACATCAAGGTCACCATGCTGTCCGATGCCTCCGGTTATATGAGCCCCAACGCCTACACTGACGACATGAACGCACCGCGCCACATTACACTGTTTATGGACGTTGCCATGAACACTGTCGAGGCGCAGCCTAACGCCGCCTTGTCTCAGGACCTGATGGGCGTTGAGCTACGCGGCATAGCGCTGGTGCAAAACGGCGTATTGACGATCGATGCCATCGGCATGGTTGAACCCAACCTGCTTGGCCAGGAATACACCGATTCGACAATCGCTTTTCACCTGCAGGCGGCCACCGACGTCGACTCTGTGCTGGACGCCGAAATGCTTCGTGAAATGGACAACACTCCACCCCAGCTTGTGAGCTGGATGCCAGGCCCGGAGGACGCCATTCCTGCGACCCGGCAGTCCATGCAACGACCTGGCGACCCAGTGATCCTGTTTTTTGATGAGCCGCTGGACCCTGCCTCTATT
>DATGQY010000030.1:0-14325 GCA_035303925.1 Marinobacter sp.
CTGAGCCACGTGCTCAGTGACCGGCAGAACAACTTCGGCCGGGTGGTGGGCAGCCATGGCCTGCCCACCACCCTGTTCTACAACGCCCAGGGCAACCTGGTGGATACCCACATGGGCGAGTTGTCCCGCGCCAGCCTGGTACGGAGCCTCGAGCGCTTTGATGCGAGCTATCTCAACTCCAACAGCAACTCATCGGCCGGGCAGAGTCAGGGCAAGAACACTCGCCAACACACTGGCCAGGACTAAACAGGAAACCGATAGTGTCAGGCTCCAACGCAGCGAGGCATCTTTTGCCTTGTAGCCGGTCAGCCGCTCCATGATCAACGCATTGGCGGCGAAGGGTGTGCCGAATGCGGTAATACCCCAGCCGCTGACCATGGCAAAGCCCAGACTCAGAAGGGCATCAGAAGGCCAGATCGAGCCCAGAATACCGCCAGCCAGCGTGCCTATTACAATCGGGTTTACCCCGCCTAACCCGGCCAGGAAAAAAGCCCAGGGCACCAGCGCCGCGATCAGCGGCCATGCCCAGCCCGGCAGAGCAACGGTCGCCGCCATCTGACCCAGAACCACCGCACTGATCACCGAGCCTATAAACGCAGACCCACCGACTATGGCCAACTCGTTGCTGACGTTAGCCATGGCCGGCAATCGGGGAAGACGGCCCTTGAAGCCAGCGAGCACCCAGCCCGCTACCACCGCCATCAGGCAGCTCAGGGTCACGGCACGAGCGTAGTTCAGTTCATAGACATGACTGAAACCAAACACTCCGACACAGATCGCCGCAATAATGCCGCCAAATCTCAGCCAGCTTGCCAGTCCCGCTTTTTCATCGGCAGCGGCAGGCACAATATCTGGTTCCGGCTCCCGCCAGAGGAAGCCCGCACATAGAACGATCAGGGAAAACGGCAGCGAAATGGCCAGTAGTTGGGCACCGCCCAACCCGGGTAACAGGGTCAGCGTGAGCGCAACCGATATCGATAAGGGCGACCACATGGGCGACACGCCAAACCCTCTCAGCACGGCCCGGGTGCTGTTGCGGGTGGCACTGGAATCGCCTGCGCGATGAATACGTTCGGCGACCAGGCTGCCAACCACCGCTACTGATCCGAAATTAAGGGGTACCGAAACCAGGGCTGTGCCAAAAGCGAGACTGGCATACCGCCCCCGGGCGCTGCCACTGAACAGGCTGGAGGAAATCCGCTGCAAATCCCGCGAGCCGGCCAGCACCGACGACAACAGCATGACGGAAAGAATAAGCCCGGCCAGCCGGGTCATGTTACCGGCCGCCGCATCCACCAGTGCGGGGTCTCTACCCAACGCAAACGCCAGTGCCAGCACCGCCACCATGAACACCGCCTGCGGAACCCGGCGCATTTCGTGCCAGCCCAGCACCACGGCCAGGCCAACCGCACCGGCACCCAGATAGGCCATGCCGGGTATCGAAGCCAGCACGGCAGCGGTTAAGGCAAAGTACGCGAGTGAAGAGCGCAAGATTGGCACAGTAAGACACCCTGAATGATCGACCCGACCATATTAAGGAAGCTACCTACCCCGGGGTATCCGCAATTATGGGGATATCAGACTAATCTACCATCTACGTCTCAGCCCTGACCGTGCAGCCGGGCACTTTCTTCCAGGCGTTTTTGCTCCTGCAGAAGCAATTCCCTGACATCCTCCAACTCGCGGATACGCAGCTCTACCGTTTCCCGCTTTTCCGCCATCAACAAGGCTCCGTCACGACAATTTATGGTGTCGGAACGCACAGCATTCATTAACGCCCGGATTTCTGCCAGAGAGAACCCCAGCGCCTTGAGCTGGCGCACCATGATGATTCGTTTGACCGCCGGCTCCGGGTAGTCCCGATAATTATTGCCCGCCCTGGACACCTCCGTGAGCAACCCCTGCTTTTCGTAATAACGCAGGGTGTACCGACTTACCCCGGTTCGCTGTTCAAGCTCAGCTATTCGCAATGGCCGTCCTCCCTGTTGACCTTAGAGTATGCTCCATACTTTAGGCTGCTTTTTGTTAACAGAACAAGGAGCACAGCATGAACATCATCATCACCGGAGCCACCGGTTTCATTGGTAGACACCTATGTATCACGTTAACCCAACAGGGACATCACGTTATTGCCTTGATGCGAGACCCGGGCAACCTCCGAAATCTCCGGGAATTCGTTCAGCACAATGGCGGAGAGCCTGAGCAGATTGCCGCCATCCAGGGCGATCTTGCAAAGCCGGGGCTTGGGCTGTCATCGGCACCGGAAAACATCGACTGCATCGTGCACCTGGCTGCGCGGTTCGCCTGGAACCTTGCCCCCCATGAAGCCCGACACATCAACGTAACCGGCAGCTTGCACGTAGCCGAGCTGGCAGAGCAACTGGATTGCAGATTGGTCTTTATCACCGGGTTCATGTTGGCGAATGAGGCACACCTTGCACGGCTTGGCATCAACATCGCTCAACCGGACCAGACTCGCTGGCAGGATGTCTATCGGCGAACCGGGGCCTATGAAGCCAGCAAGCTGGAGAGCGCATTCGCACTCAGGCACTACGTGAAGAAACACGGGATTGACGGTGTAGAGATCCAGCCGGCCACAGTCGCGGGGCACAGCCAATCCGGCGAGATCGACCCGGCCCAGCCACTCTTCAGCCTTATCGACAACGCCTGTCACGGCCGCATGGCCCTGATCCCTGGGTCTCCGGCGCACTGGTTACCCCTGATTCCAGTCGACACACTGGCGCTGGTCATTGCCGCAGCCTGCCAGGCGGAGCAGCCTCCTCAAACCCTGCTGGTTCTGGATAACGAAACGCCGAACCTGCAAAGTCTGATAAACATGCTGACCATGGGGCAGAAATCACCGCGCTGGCACCTGCCAATACCCGTGATGCAGTGGCTGTTGAAATTACCCGGGCTGGCCCGGGTGTTGAATGTTTCGCCGGAAGCCCTGGATTTCATCCAGCCTCAACGCTACAACACGCTGGCTTTCCGAAAGTTTCTCGCCGACATGACCATTCCCGAACCTCAGTTCCGTGATTACATCCATGCCACGGCGCACTACTATCGAAGTTTGAATCCTGAATAACTCAGGATCCGAACAACGCCGAGCGCAGTGGCCTGAGAAAACCGGCTGGCTCCTGCTGGCTGACGTGACTGCGCTTGCCGTCGAACTCGAGATAGCCATCTTCGATAGGATCGAAACGCAGGATCTTCACATCCTTCAGATAATCCTGCGCCGCCTTCCAGGGGCCGTGAGTGCCCTGTCGGGGCAGGCGATCCTCGGCGCGCTTGATGTAACCCGCATCCAGAGAGCCCAGAATGGTTTCCTCACCCCGGCTGTTCTCGGTGTCTCGGGGCACTGCAACCTGGTATCCCTTGCTGTCCATGTGATTGATCAGCCGGCACAGGTACTCGCTGGCGATATCAGCCTTCAGTGTCCAGGAGATGTTGGTATAGCCAAACACCATGCCGGCATTCGGCATACCTTCCACCATCACGTTCTTGTAGATCACCTTGTCTTTCATCGTCACCGCCTGGCCATCGACCGTCGGCTTGATGCCCCCCAGCATCTGGATATCCAGACCGGTGGCCGGGATGATGATGTCGGCTTTCAGCTCCTCGCCGGATTTCAGGCGAATGCCGGTTTCGGTAAAGCGATCAATGTGATCGGTCTTGATGGACGCGGTGCCGGCCTTGATGGCATCGAACAGGTCGCCATCTTTCACCACACACAGGCGTTGATCCCAGGGATTGTAGTCCGGGGTGAAATGGCGCATGTCGGCCTTGCCTTTCAGCTGTTGCCTGATAATCGAAAGGAACAACCGGCGCATGGCTTTCGGGCTCTTGCGGGAACGTTCGTATAACAACCGTGAAATGGAAATATTCCGGGCCCGGGTCAGCCGGTAGGCGGTCTTTGCCGGTAAAACTTTCTGCAGCGCCAGGGTGATCTTGTCGATGGACGGCAGCGGCATGAGGTAAGTGGGCGAGCGCTGCAGCATGGTCACGTGGACCGCTTTCTCCGCCATGGTCGGCACCAGAGTAATCGCCGTGGCACCACTGCCGATCACGACCACGTTCTTGCCGGTGTAATCCAGGTTCTCGGGCCAGTGCTGAGGGTGTACCAGCTGGCCCTTGAAGTCTTTCTCACCAGGGAAATCAGGCTTATAGCCCTTATCGTAGTTGTAATAGCCGGTGCAGCCCACCAGAAAACTGGCCGTGTAGGTGTCGGTTTCACCCGTCTGCTCATTTTCAGCGACCACGGTCCAGCATGCGTCTTCACTGGACCAGTCGGCGGTCTTGACGGCGGCGCCGTAGCGAATGTGTTTTTCCACGTCGTTTTCCCGCGCGGTATCCGCCACGTACTGCTTGATCGAGGCACCGTCTGCCAGCACCTTGCCGCCGGTCCAGGGCCGGAAGTTGTAGCCGAAGGTGAACATGTCAGAGTCAGAGCGAATACCGGGGTAGCGAAACAGGTCCCAGGTACCACCCAGTGACTGGCGTCGCTCCAGGATGGCAAAACGCTTGCCCGGGCACTCCCGCTTGAGGTGGCACGCCATACCGATACCGGAAACACCGGCGCCAATGATCAATACGTCATAGTGTTGGTGGCTCATGCTTGTTACTCCCGGGCTTATCCTTGTTATCTGTATCCGCTACGTTACGCCCGCCTCCGGCCCGTGCAATTGGCCAGTTCATCCCCGAAACCTCGTAGGCACGGCCAAAACTTGATTTTTAACAATGTGAATTGATCAAAGGTTGAGCGTTGTACTTCGTACTATGCTCTCGTATCTGATGGGCAGCAGACCAGGCCATCCGCGCTACAGGCAGCAAAACAACAATACCATGCACCAAGAAACTCTGATTACCAGGCATCAGACTCCGTTGCTGGAGCGACCACCGCTTGTCGAAGCCCTCGACCAGGGCGCCTGCAAGCGATTGGTATTGATTACCGCCCCTGCGGGCTCCGGAAAAACCACTCTGATTCGACAATGGCTGACAACCGACCCCGGTCGCCCCGTTGCCTTTATGGCCCTGACCGATCGCGACAACGATCCTGCCCGCTTCTTTGCCCGGTTAACCCAAGCCATCCGGGCCGAAGCCGAGGACTTCGACACCTCGGCCTTCACCCCATTCGACACCGGCACCAACAGCGACGCGGCGACCATTGCCGAAGCACTGCACGACAGCATGGCCCCGATCAGCCATCCGGTGATTCTGATTCTGGATGATGTCCAGCACCTGACAACAACACCGGTCATCCTCAACGTCCTTGACCGGCTACTGGAACAGCCACCCGAGTGCCTGCATGTGGTACTCTCCAGCCGGTCCAGGCCCGCACTGAAACTGAGCCGGTTACGGGTGGAGCAGCAATTGACCGAACTCACGGTCCGCAACCTCCGGTTCAGCCCGCAGGAAGCCGAAAAACTGTGTCACACCCTGGGCAACCCCACCGTTTCCTCCAACACCCTGGACCACCTGTTGCGCATCACGGAGGGATGGATTACCGGGCTTCGCCTCGCGTTGCTGGCGGCACAGGAAAAGGGTGAGGAGGCACTGGATGCGTTTTCCGGCAACCAGCCCGAGGTCATGGCCTACTTTGGCGACATGGTTTTACAGGCCTTACCCGACTCGCTTCGAAGCCTGTGCCTGCAAAGCTCTCTGTTCGACCGGATGACCGGCTCCCTGTGCGACCTGGTGCTCAAGCACACCGGCAGCGCCCTGATGCTGGAACACCTGGCGCGGCAGGAACTGTTTCTCATGCCCCTCGACCATGACCCTGGCTGGTACCGGTTTCACCCGTTACTGCGGGAGTTTCTGCAAACCCGGCTGACCATGGAATCCCCGGCACTGATCCCGGTACTGCACCGACGTGCAACACACTGGTGGCTGAGCAGAAGCGATTATCATCAGGCACTCAAGCATGCTGAAAACAGCGACGATCCGACCCTGCTGGGTGACATTATTGAAACGGCCTTTGGCCTCTGGTCACGGGAGGGTCACTTTTCCCGCATTCTGTTCTGGGATTATCGCTTACAGAACAGCCCTCTGTTGCAGCGCACAGGCGTGGCCGTCCCCCTGCTGTGCACACTGATCCTGTCTCGCCGCTTCCATCAGGCGGCCACCATGCTTGAACGCTTTCGCGAGGGCGGACCACAGGATGTGTCACCGGATCATCACAGAGTCCTGGTGCGGTTTCTTGAGCTCTATCTGGAGCTGTTCCAGAACGACAACCGGTTTATAGGCCGAGATGATTATGAAGAGCTTATCCGGCAAAGCCGGCACTACGATGTCTTCCCCCTGAGCCTGTGCATGGCCGCCTATCATCACCTGCAGCATGCTCGTCCCGAACAGGCCCTGGATTACGCCAGTCGCGCACGGGAAGTTCTGAAACAGGGCGGCCACCACTTCATGATGGACTACGCCGGCCTGATCATTGCCCTGTGCAACCGCAACCTGGGGCGACCAAGACAGGCCACCCGGGATATACAGGATGCCTATCAGAAAATGCCTACGGATGGTGCTGCCCGAACGCTCAGGAGCACAGCCATGGTGGTTGCACTGTACGACCAGAACCACCTCAGCCGGGCCTGCGAGCTGTGCGGCGAGCTGCTCCCCAAACTGAACAAGGCTTCAGCCATTGAGGTCATCGCCAGCGTTTACCTGACCTACGCCCGCTGTCTGTTTGCACTGGGTTACAAAGACAAAGCCACCCATATACTCGGCAAGCTGGAGCACATACTGGAGCCCGAGAAAAACCGGCGCTTTATCGGCCATCTGATTGCCGAGCGAATTCGCCAGGCCTGGCTTTCCGGCGCGCGTGAACTTGCCGGACAGGCCGCACTCAGCGCCGGCCTGTCCGATCTCCTGCAACGGGGTGACTGGGACAAGCCCGACACCTACTCGGAATATCGGGAACGGCTGGGACTGGCCACAGTGTATTGGCTCCGAGCAACTGGCCGCCACGCCATGGCCGGGCGAATTCTTCGCGTATTGGCGCAGGAAGTTTCCGGCACCGGCCTGGTCACCCGGGCGTTAACCATCGATGCCAATGAATGGCTGACGCGAACTGAACCCACCGGCAGCAGCCGGCAAGCGCTGGACACGCTGATTCAGAAGCATGGCCTGCACAATATGACCCGCAATATCTTCGACGAAGCCCCTGGATTCGGTGAACTGCTGGCCACCGCCACACAGCAAGGGCTGGTCTTGCCAGACAGCTACAGGTCGATGTACGGCGAACTGGTAGACACCACGGCCCGGCAAACCAACACCGTCCGGCCAGATCCCTTCAGTCTGCTGACCAGCCGGGAACAGGAAATCTATCGGGGCCTGCTCGCTGGCCTCAGTAACACCGGCCTCAGCGAGCTCACCGGCACCACGCTATCCACCACCAAATGGCACCTCAAGAACATCTACAGCAAACTCGGTGTTTCCAACCGCACCGAAGCCGTCCTTCTGATGTCCGGCCAGGATGCGCCCGGTCCTGGAGCCTGACGCGACAGCAAAAATGTACAGCCGTTCACATTTTTTGAAAGCCTGCTCTCAAACTGCGCTCTCCCCCTCCCCAGGTAGGGGGAAATCCCCTCCCCCTTAAGCGAGCCTTTGCCCTGCTCCAACAATCACAATAACCACAAGCAAGGAGAGGGATCATGAGTATCACTCCATGGGTCACCTGGCCCGCACTCACCAAGTTCGGCACCATCGGCATCGTCGGCGGCCTGCTGACCCTCGGCATAGAGCGTACCGAACTGCTCAATAACAATATGTTCGATGTGGAAAACTGGGACCGCCTGAACGCCGACATCACCTGTGATGAACGCAGCAAGACCGCCCGGACCGAAGACGGCACCTGTAACATCCTGGAAAACCCGGCAGAAGGTTCCGCCTTCGCCCGTTTCGGACGAAACGTAGACACTGAACTCACCTACGCGGAAACCGAAAACGACATCCTGCTGACCCCGAACCCCCGCGAAGTGAGTAACGTGCTCATGGCCCGCGGCGAGGACATGCAGCCAGCCACCATCGTGAACTTTGCCGCCGCAGCGTGGATTCAGTTCATGGTGCACGACTGGTTTGACCACGGCCCCCGGGTTGATGGCAACGACATCGTCTTCCCGCTGCCACCTGGCGACCCGCTAGGTTCCGGCACCATGAGCGTGCAGCGCACCCAGCCGGACCCAAGCCGCACCGCCGCCGATGCCGGCCGCCCCGCCACCTACCAGAACACCAACACCCACTGGTGGGATGGCTCCCAGCTGTACGGCAGCGACAAGGAAACCAGCGACAAGGTTCGCGCCTTCGTTGACGGCAAGTTGAAAGTGGATACCGACAACACCCTGCCCACCGAATTCATGAGTGGCAAACCGGTCACCGGCTTTAACGAGAACTGGTGGGTGGGGCTGAGCATGCTGCACCGGCTGTTCACCCAGGAACACAACGCCATTGCCGAGCGCCTGAAACAGCAGTACCCGAACGCCACCGACCAGTGGCTGTACGACAAGGCCCGTCTGGTGAACGCCGCCCTGATGGCCAAGATCCACACGGTGGAATGGACCCCCGCTATCCTCGATAACCCGGTCCTCGAACGCGCTATGTACGCCAACTGGTGGGGCGTGGGCGGTGACATCGAAAACCGTGAGTTCTTCCAGGAAGCGCTGGATGAGCTGAGCAACAACGTGTCTGGCATTGCCAACCTGTTCCGGCTGCTGGGCATCGACAGCGACCTCGCCAATATGGAACCCGGCGTGATTGATCACGCTCTGGGCGGCCTGGTTGGCTCCCGTGCACCGAACAACTACGACGTGCCCTACACCCTGACCGAAGAGTTCGTGTCGGTCTACCGCATGCACCCGCTGATGCGTGATGACATCGAAGTGTACGATGTAGGCACCAACGTGGTGAGCGAGCGGATTGCCATTCCGGACACCCGTGACGGCGACGCCGAAAACGTACTGGATGACGTTGGCGCAGACCGCATGTGGTATTCCTTCGGCATCACCCACCCGGGTGCCCTGGTGTTGGAAAATTACCCGGAATTCCTGCGTAACCTGTCGATACCGCTGGTTGGCGATATTGATATGGCCGCCATTGACGTACTGCGTGACCGCGAGCGTGGCGTGCCCCGCTACAACGAGTTCCGCCGTGCCATCGGCCTCAAGGAAATCAAGACGTTTGAAGACCTGACCTCCGATCCGGAACTGCTGGCCAACCTCAAGCGCCTGTACAACAACGACGTAGAACTGATCGATACCCTGGTCGGTTCACTGGCCGAAGAAACCCGTCCGGACGGCTTCGGCTTCGGTGAAACCTCGTTCCAGATCTTCATCCTGAACGCGTCCCGTCGATTGATGACCGACCGTTTCTTTACCACCGATTACACCCCCGAGGTGTATACCCCGGAAGGCATGGCGTGGGTGGAAAACAACACCATGGTCGACGTACTCAAGCGCCATCACCCGGCCCTGACCAGCGCTCTGGCAGGCATGGATAACGCCTTCAAGCCCTGGGGCCTGAACATGCCGGCGGAATACGAGAACTGGAGTGCCGAGCAGAAGCAGATGCACTTGTGGGTGAACGGTGCCGTGCGTACTGAATACAAAGACGGCGAACTGCCCGTCCAGCAGGATGTGGACATCGGCGGCCTGATCAGCAAGGTGCTGTGGGACAAGGTCAGAGTGGAGTCCGATGTCGCTCCGGCGGGTTATGAAAAGCCGATTCACCCACAGGCCGTCATGGGCCGGGTGCAGTTCAACGCCACCTCTGGCCACGGGTTTACCGGCCTGTTTGAAGGCGCAGATCACGGCCTTCTGAGGCTGTCGATCACCGGCGATCCTGAAGAGCGTGGTTTTGCACCGGGCCTGGCGCTGAAACTGTTCGTGGATGGCCAGCCATCGCGTAACGTTTCTGCCCTGTACACCCTGTCCGGCCAGGATGACAACCACAACTTCTTCGCCAACGAGCTGTCGAACTACGTGTCGCCGGAGCTCAACGACTCCCTCGGCAGCACCGTGCTGTTCTCGCTGGTCACCACCAAGCCCACCCGCCTGATGGTCAACGACTTCTCGGAGATCTCCCAGAACGGCAACGCCGTAGGCGACCCGAAGGCACCCACTCAGGTGTACTTCGTACCCAACCCGGACCTGAAGGCCAACTTCCCGAGCGAGCCTCACGACTTCCGGGAAAGCCTGATGACACTGACCGAAGGCACCAAGCTGTATGACGTGTACGCCACCGATTCAGCCATCCGCACGTCGATCTTCCCATCGCGCAACCGCAGGCTGGCCGAAGAGCGCCGCAACAGCGCCCGCAAAGTCGGTGAGCTAACCCTGACTTCGGACCTGATCGCCTCGCAATTCGGTGATACCGGCGTGTTCTTCAAACACGAACGCTACGAAGATCGATAACGAATAAAGGACGTTGTAAGGCCCAATTCGCCCCGGCTCTGCCGGGGCTTTTTTATGGATCAATCGTGATGGCCAATCGGGCCATCCTTGAACAAAAACTCCCTCAGATACTTGTCCATGGTCGGATCCTTTCTGCGAATCCACTCCAACACCATCGCCGCGTGCTCTTTCTCTTCGTCCCTGTTGTGCTCCAGAATGGATTTCAACTCAGGGTCCTTGCAGGCGCTCGCGCGCTGGTTGTACCAGTCCACGGCTTCGAATTCTTCCATCAGTGAACTGATTGCACGGTGCATATCGCGGATTTCATCAGACAGCTCGCCGACCGGCTCGTGGTAGTTTTCGTTCGCCATATATTTCTCCTGATTTTGTTGAGACATTTCATTGTATGTAGGGTAGCTCGCTATTTCTTAACTATGGCATCAGTTAACAATTCCGGATACTTCTTCTGCAACCGATGTAGCCGGACGATGGTAATGATGTTGGTGACCAGCACCATGCCTTCGGCCAGAACCCCGCCCACCGAACCGATCACGATGTTGTTGAGCATCCAGGCCAGGGCGGCGAGGCCCAGCACAATGCGAAGCGGTATCCCCCGGAGCATGAACATACCCACGGTGCCCAAGGTGGCGGCGGTCAGCGGGAATACATCAGTGGCGGTTTTCCACGTGGCCCAGGCTACCAGCAGATTCACCGCCAGTATGCCGGCCATGATTTTCCAATTGCGCTGGTAACGGCGCGCCAGGGCGATGCGCAGGATCACCAGCACGGTCAGGGCGGCAGCGGTCCAACTCTCGAAGAACGCAAACATCAGGGCGAAGGCCACATTGGCGGAGATCAGCAGCACCATAAGCCGGTCATCGTTCTTGTTGGCAAAGCCGGCGATACAGAAAGCCAGGGCCACCAGACCCGCCAGCTGGCCAAGCAGTTGTGCCAATGTCATGCCTGCAAGCAGATCCGCCATGAAGTCCCCACGTTCAAATTCCTTCAGACTGCCACACCTTCGGGCGTCCGGCTACGCAAAAAAATGATCGCCCTGAGCAACCGCATTGGTGGAAAAAGTCATTGCCCATAGCTTGCTAACTGCGGGAAGATCAGACATTGAAACGCCGGCCCGGATATTTATTATGGACGCTTACCTGAAGCCCACCGCCTTTTTTGACTACGACAAGCCCGAAGTGCAGGCCTGGATTGACCAACAGCTTGAAGGCGTGCCGGACAACCGGGTTGAGCAGATCAAAGCGTTATATCTCGCCGTTCGCGACAACATCAGTTACAACCCTTACGTGTTCAGCTCTGATCCCAATACCTTCAGTGCCAGTTACGCACTCCAGGCCAGTGAAAGCTACTGCATCCCCAAAGCCGTGCTACTGGGTGCAGCCGCCCGCTCCATTGGCATCCCCAGCCGCCTTGGCCTGGCCGATGTGCGCAACCACCTGTCCAGCCCCAAGCTGATCGAATGGCTGCAATCGGATGTGTTTCGCATGCACGGGTTCATCGAGCTGTACCTGAACGACCAATGGGTTAAGGCCACACCGGCCTTCAACCGGAAGCTATGCGAGCTGATGAAAGTGGAGGTGCTGGAATTTGACGGCGTGAACGACTCCATCTTCCAGGAGTACACCGAATCCGGCGCGGCGCACATGGAGTACATCACCGACCACGGGGTATTCGACGACGTTCCCTACGGGTTCATTATGGAAGGTTTGCAGGCGGCTTACGGCCACCTGTTCAATCCAGTTGAGGACCAGCGCCCGACTGACAGCAGCCTGGAACGGGACATAACCGACCGCTAGACGCCAAATCGTCGTCCGATCACTTGCCGGATGGCCCTGACAACCTCATCCGGTACACTGAGCTGGGGATAGTGCCCCTTGGCATCCAGCAGGGTGCACTGGACATCGGGCATCCGGGTCGCCATGTAGGTGATCACTGACGTCGGCACCACCATGTCTGAAAGGGTATACAGAATATCGACAGGCACTGAAACCTTGGGCAGCTGGTCACGGTAGTCGCACAGAAAAGTCACCTCGGCAAACTTTCGCAACAGCACCGGGTCTGTCCCCATGAAACTGCGAATCAAGCGCGCGGTCAATTCCGGACGATGGCTGTTCTCCATCACTAACGGTGCCAGATAACTGGCCCAGCCTTCGGTATCACTTTCCATCAGGTCAAGCATCGCCATCACCTCGGCCCTTTCCAACCCACCGGTGTAGCCCTTGTCGTCATTGATATACCGAGGTGAAGGGCTGATGGCGATGACGTGTCGGAACCGGCCAGGTAGCAGGATTGCCGCCAGAAGCCCGATCATGCCGCTGACTGAGTGGCCGACCAACGTCACCGGCTCATCTCCCACCGCATCAATGATATCCAGAAGATCCAGAGCATACCCTCTCAAGGAACCGTGCCGTTCCGGGCGATAGGCACGCCGATCGGCAAGCCCGCACCCGATATGATCAAAAGTGACTACCCGAAAATCCTCTTCAAAAGCGGGAGACACATCCTCCCAGACCGCCTGATCGCAGCCGAAGCCGTGGGCAAAAATCAGTGTATGGCGCCCTCTACCCGTTACGCTCACCCGATTTCTCTGCAGAGCCTTCGCCATGTTGTTTCCCGAACCTGTGTTGTTGCCGTTGGTCTCGATCAGTCTGGGACAACCTCTGGCATTAATCCAATAAACCAAAAAAAACCGGTAGCCACATCCCGTGGTACCGGTTTCAGGGGTCAGCCTGAAGGTTTCAGGCTTGTGTACAGGCTCTCGGCTTATTCGGCCGAATTGCGGATCAGGAAGTCGAAGGCACTCAGGGATGCCTTGGCACCCTCGCCCATGGAGATCACGATCTGCTTGTAGGGCACCGTGGTGGCGTCGCCGGCGGCGAACACACCCGGAATGGATGTTTCGTTGCGATCATTTACGATGATCTCGCCGTGCTGGCTCAACTCAATATCACCCTTCAGCCACTCAGTGTTCGGCACCAGGCCAATCTGGACGAAGATACCTTCCAGCTCGATGTGGTGCGCCTCGCCGGTGGTGCGGTCGGTATAGTTCAGGCCGCTTACCCGGCCGTTCTCGCCCACTACCTCTGTGGTCTGGCCAGAAGTGATGATCTTCACGTTGTCCAGGCTGCGCAGTTTCTTCTGCAGCACTTCGTCTGCACGCATCTGGTCGCCAAACTCGATCAGAGTCACATGGCCAACAATACCGGCCAGGTCGATGGCAGCTTCCACGCCGGAGTTACCGCCACCGATTACCGCCACGCGCTTGCCTTTGAACAGCGGGCCGTCACAGTGCGGGCAGTAGGCCACGCCCTTGTTACGGTACTCTTCTTCACCCGGCACACCCATCTGGCGCCAGCGGGCACCGGTGGCCAGAACAAGGGTGCGGGACTTCAAAGAGGCACCGTTGGCCAGCTTCACTTCGTGCAGGCCACCCGGCTGCGCTGCCGGGATCAGCTTTTCGGCGCGCTGCATGTTCATGATGTCGACTTCGTATTCGTTAACGTGCTGCTCCATGGCAGAGACCAGCTTCGGGCCTTCGGTGTAAGGCACGGAAATCAGGTTTTCGATACCCATGGTATCGCTCACCTGGCCACCGAAACGCTCGGCCGCAATACCGGTGGAGATTCCCTTACGGGCCGCGTAGATCGCCGCCGCAGCGCCAGCCGGGCCACCACCGATGACCAGAACTTCGAAGTCGTCTTTCTGGTTCAGCTTCTCGGCCTCTTTCTCGGCGGAGTTGGTGTCCAGCTTGGCTACGATTTCTTCCAGCGTCATGCGGCCCTGCCCCCAGGGCTGGCCGTTCAGGTAAACACTGGGTACCGCCATCACTTCACGCTGCTCAACTTCGTCCTGGAACAGGGCACCGTCAATGGAGGTGTGCTTGATGTTCGGGTTGAGCACGCTCATCAGGTTCAGGGCCTGAACC
>DATGQY010000031.1:0-3834 GCA_035303925.1 Marinobacter sp.
ATCACCCCCCACGTAGGCATCCTCACCCTGCACTTCCAGCTCTACGCCTGCGAAGACCTCAAGGCCAAACGCAAAGCCTTCACCGCCATGAAAGCCATCTGGGGCAAAGAACCCGACCTCGCCGTCAGCGAAACCGCCGACCACGACGCCCTCGACTGCGCCACCTGGACCATCGCCGCCCTCGGTGCCAGCGCCCAGCAAATCACCCAGCGCCTCGACCAGGTCGAAAAAGACATCCAGGACCGCATAGACGCCGCCATCCTCGACATCCACCGCGAAATCCTCTGACCGGCCAGACACCCGAAAACACCCAACACCCCCGGGGCATAGCGTCATTCCCGTTCAGGCCTTATACTACGGCCCCTCAGGGAATACATGACCTGCCAACAGGCAGGACAGCACGACAAATGCCTGGCTCCGCCTGGCCCCGTCCGCAGGGTTTCCGGAACCAACCCCTCGGATAACCACTGAATTGTGTGTGGCTCTATGACCGGAAAGAAAAAATCCGCCCAGGCCTCGATTGAGGCAATGTATCGCGTCTTCACGGTGCCCGAAGCACCGGAATCGACCCTGAGCCGCATCGACCAGAACATCTCCCGCAACCTGGCTGGATTTCTCCAGGAACACATCGTAGCCGTTGAGCGGGACCTGTCTGACGTCGAGAAGAATTTTGCCGATTCCGTCATCCCCGAAAAACCGGTGTTCGTCTCGGAACAGGCCCAGTTCCTGCTCGACAAACTGGTCGCCAATTCCGTTCACACCGCCTCGCCGGCGTTTATCGGCCACATGACCTCGGCACTGCCCTACTTCATGCTGCCGCTGTCCAAAATCATGATTGCCCTGAACCAGAACCTGGTCAAAACCGAAACCTCCAAGGCCTTCACACCCATGGAGCGCCAGGTTCTGGGCATGATTCACCGCCTGGTCTACCAGCAGGACGGCTCCTTCTACCGCAAATGGATGCACGACCCCCGGCACGCCCTGGGCGCCATGTGCTCCGGCGGCACCGTCGCCAACCTGACCGCGCTGTGGGTCGCCCGCAACCGTGCCTTCCCCGCCGAAGGCAGCTTCCGGGGCCTGCATGAGGAAGGCCTGTTCCGGGCGCTGAAATATTACGGCTACGAAGGCGCTGCCATCGTTGTCTCCAAACGCGGCCACTACTCCCTGCGCAAAGCCGCCGACGTCCTCGGCCTGGGCCGGGATGCCCTGGTGCCAGTCGATACCGACGACGACAACCGCATCCAGACCGATGCCCTGCGTGACAAATGCCTGGAGCTGCAGAAACAGAAAATCAAAGTCATGGCCATCTGCGGCGTAGCTGGCACCACCGAAACCGGCAACGTTGACCCACTGGAAGCCATGGCCGATATCGCCAAAGAATTCGGCGCCCACTTCCACGTAGATGCCGCCTGGGGAGGCCCAACCCTGTTCTCCCGCACCTACCGGCACCTGTTACGAGGCATCGAAAACGCAGACTCCGTGACCTTCGACGCCCACAAACAACTGTACGTGCCCATGGGGGTCGGCCTGGTCGTCTTCAAAGACCCCAGCCTGGCCAGCGCGGTCGAACACCACGCCCAGTACATCATCCGTAAGGGTTCCAGAGACCTCGGCAGCACCACCCTCGAGGGCTCCCGCCCGGGCATGTCCATGCTGATCCATTCCGGCCTGAAAATTCTGGCCCGGGAAGGCTACGAAATCCTGATTGATCAAGGCATCGAAAAGGCTAAAACCTTCGCGCAGATGATCGATGAACAACCAGACTTCGAACTGGTTACCCGACCAGAACTGAACATACTGACCTACCGGTATTGCCCGGAAGTCGCCCGGCAAGCTCTTGCCGTGGCCGACGAACTCCAGGCAGAAAAAATGAACACATGCCTGAACCGCATCACCAAGTTCATTCAGAAAACCCAGCGGGAGCACGGCAAAGCGTTTGTCTCCCGAACCCGCCTTGAGCCAGCGAAGTATTACCACTTCCCCTGCATCGTATTCCGCGTGGTGTTGGCCAACCCGTTAACAACACCGGCTATTCTGGAAGATGTTCTCAAGGAGCAGAGGGAACTGTCGAAGGAAGATGGGATTGCCGATGAGATTGAAATCCTGCACCAGATGGCAGTGGCCGTTTTAAAGCAGAATCGGAAAGAGGCCAGGCAGGCCTGAGCTAGCGGCGGGGACGCAATGGGATGGGGAGCTTCTCCCAAAACACGCTGTGAATACATCCCTGTACGCTCTGCTCCGCCATCCATGGCTCCGCAAGGTTTTGGGAGAAGCTCCCCATCCCATTGCTCAGAGTTGGTCGTTCAATACCGGGGATTGATCAGTAAAGCGCCTCTTCGTCGTCCAGCACCTCGTGCAGGATCTCCAGAAACATCTTGTCCGCGTCACTCCAGTTTTCCGGAATACGAATCGTGGTGTTGGCACTGATCTCGCGCGCGATCAAGGCATCCGCTTTTGGTTCGCTCTTGTACTTGCGAGCAATATCCATGGACTTGACGGCGATGGTCGGGTCGCTCAGAACTTTCTTGATGAAAACCCGCAGCTCTCCGATCATCTTGGCCTGATGACTCTCAACAGATGAACTCATTCCCTACTCCCGAAATTGGATAGCTTCAGGGCCAAAGCGCCCCGCGCAACATCATGCGTATAGTATGGCCAAACTGCGGGGCACTAACCAGCCCCGCCCGCGACTAAACCATCAAACCCCGAAGCGCAAAGAACAAGAACGCAGCCATCAAGGCCGAAGCCGGAACCGTAATAATCCAGGCTGCGGCGATGCGGAACAGATGGGACCGCTTGACCATCTCTTCCTTGTAGATCTTCTTCAGACGCTTACGCTCGGATTTGGACAACGGCACCTGCTGCTTCTTCTTTTTCGCCTGCTTCAGCAAGTACTCCATCTCTTCCACAGAAGCATTGCGGAAATCATCCAGGAACGGCTTCAGACGCTCCTGTTCAGCCGGATCATGGTGTTCAATGATCTTGTGCAGCTGAGTCGCATAGTTAGATTTCAGGTACTCCCGCAAGAAGCCAACACCAAACACACCACCGATTGCGATGTGCGTAGAGCTGACCGGCAGGCCCAACTGAGAGGCAACAATGACAGTTAACGCGGCAGACAAAGCGATACAGAAAGCCCGGGTCTTGTCGAGCTCGGTGATTTCACTGCCGACGGTTTTGATCAGGCGCGGTCCGAACAGCATCAAGCCAACAGCCAACCCGATGGCACCGACCAGCATCACCCACAAAGGAATCCGGGCTGAGGTCACCACCCCACCACCGGCCTGAATGGCGTCATTAATTGCAGCCAGGGGGCCAATGGCGTTTGCTACATCGTTTGCGCCGTGGGCAAAGCTCAACAACGCCGCAGCAAAGATCAGTGGCCAGGTGAACAGTGAGTTCACCCCTTCTGCGCTGTTCTCCATGGTTGCGGCGCGGCGACTTACCACTGTACGCATGATGAAAAACACCACTGCAGCAACGGCGAAACCAATCCCGGTGGCCTCAATCATGTCCACTTTAACAATCTTTTTTACGCCTTTGACCATCAGGTAGGTGGCGAATGCCCAAGCCATAATGGCCACCAGCCAGGGTACAAACGTGCGGGCAGAGGACACCAGATTCTGGCGGTAGAGAACGGTTCTCTTGATGGCATACAAAAACAAAGCGGCCAGAACACCGCCAAGCACCGGCGAAATCACCCAGCTTGCCACAATCTTACCCATGACGTTCCAGTCTGCGATGGCCCAGCCACCGGCTGCGATACCGGCGCCCAGCACGCCGCCAACGATGGAGTGCGTGGTCGAAACCGGCGCGCCCATCCAGGTGGCCAGA
>DATGQY010000032.1:0-50191 GCA_035303925.1 Marinobacter sp.
CGCCGCAAACACACTGCCCAGATAGAAGCTCCAGGCAATGAGCATGAGTAGAAATCCGAGATACATGGGGTTTCGGGTGTGACGGTAAACCCCGCTAACCACAAGACTGGCGGACTGGTGAGGCGTACGCGGATCTACTGTGGTGCCTGCTTCGCGAAACGCCAGAACACCGCCCACAGCAATACCGACACCGGCAAGTAACATTGCGGTACAGAGAATGAGCCTGCCCGGAACGGCTAAGTAGCCCGAAGGCAACAGCCTTGAAATTGCCCACATGGCGATTCCGAACAGGATGGTGAGCGCGACAGGCGGTACCTTGAGTTCGAGTGCTTTCATGCGCTACACGGGCAAGTTGGCATGAATACCCAAGGTGCTGTTCACAGCATCCCGAACTTCACGGTAGCGGTCCGGAGTGCGGATCAGTGTGTCCAGGTTATCTTCAGGGAACATCTTTTTCAGTTTGGTTTTCGCGGATTCATCGGCAAAAATCGCTGGGAACAACTGCTCCAGTGCCCGCAACATGACTTCCGGCGACACCGAAGCCCCGGGCGAAGCACCCAACAAGGTGCCGTAGGTTTTGTCCGTTGAGACGATGATCTCTGTTCCCATCTGCAGGTCCCCATCCTTGATAATCTGAACCCGCTGGCCAGCTTCGACAGGTTTCCAGTCGAACCTGGCGCTCAAGCCGGGTGCAAACTTCTCCAGCGACGCCAGCATGCTGTTCTCGCCTTTAAACGTTTCAGATATCAGGTATTTCACGAGCGGAAAATGCTCTACCGCCACGTTCAGCAACCCGGGAACGTCGTGCAGGCGCATGGCTTTGAGGTAATCAATGAAGCCCCGCCCTTTTTCGAGAACCGGCTTGAACGAGGCAAACGGACCAAACAACAGATAATGTCGTCCATTGGCAACCCGCAGATCCAGATGCGGAACAGACATGGGGGGTGCGCCCACTTCCGCCTTGCCGTAGGTCTTTGCACGGTACTGAGAGGCCTGTTCTTCGGTGATTTCCGCCTGCAGAAAGCGCCCTCCCACCGGAAAGCCGGTAAATCTTCGCGCAAACGGCAGGTGGCTTTTCTTGAGAATAGGGAATGCGCCCCCACCCGCGCCCACAAACAACACGTCGGCCCGGTACTGAGCGGCAGTACCCCGGGTTTGGGTTTCCACCAGCCAACTTCCAGCGGGGCTTCGATGCACGCGCTTTACGTGCACGCCATAGTCGATTTTTACACCCAACTCCTTCACAGCGTATTCCGCCATCTGCTCGGTCAGGCTGCCAAAGTTAACGTCTGTGCCGGTTTCAATCACGGTGGCTGCCATCTTTTCATGGCGGGGCCGAGCTTCCATAGTGAAAGGAATCCAACCTTTGATTTCGTCAAAATCGTCGGAATAGCGCATGTGTTCAAAGAAATGGTGCGCCGACATTTGCTTGAATCGCAACTGCAGTTCTTCTATGTCAGGTTCTGAAACAATGGTGCAGTGCTTCGTCTGGTTAATAAACGTTTTAGGGTCTGTGATCGCGCCCTTCTCTACCAGGTACGCCCAGAATTGCTTGGCGACGTTGAACTGGGCATGAATCTTGAGTGCTTTTTCAACCGAAATAACTTCCGCATCAACCGGTGTGTAATTGAGCTCGCAGTTTGCTTCATGACCGGTACCGGCGTTATTGAATGCCCATGAATTTCCTGCTCCGGCACTATCCAGCCGCTCAAGGATGGTGATATCCAGGTGCGGTGCCATCTCTTTTGCCAGAACGGCAAAAGTGGTGCCCATTATCCCTGCGCCGATGATGATTACGTTCATAGAGTCTGCCCGCCGGTTCTGTATCTCTCAGCTTGGCGTCATCCAAGCTTTCTGGCTAGAAAGTATCATGTTCGGGCATACCCTGGAAATTCACCTCTACGTGCCCCGGCGAGCACTGGCTTCAGGGAAATCAGAACCTGACCGCCACCCCTGCCTGCTGCGGCGCCAGGTACCATTGATAAGCAACGTCGACCCGAGCCTTCCCGACCGTCACCGTTGCCGACGTGCCCAGGGATGACCCTGTTTGCGGCTGGGTTCTGATTGCGATTTCATTGACCAGCATGCCCATGGCGAAATTCTTCACGCCGTCTTCGGGCCGGTCGTCTCCTACTCCAATCACCACGCCCGCCGTCAAGTTCACGGCAAACGGGAGAAGTCGTGCCGTCAGGCTCCGCCTCTGAATCTCGTTCCGCCTCAATTCCTGTTGCAGATGCTCTGCCAACGCCAGACGATGGCTGTCATCGAGTCGACGACTGGCCTGGTAGCGTTTGTGAACAGCCCTGTGCGGCAAAGGGTTAACAAACAGATTGGCGGTTGCCAACGCAGTTTTGGCGGCCGAAACCTTTGCATCGTATCGATCATCCGGGTCATCGGCATTCTGTGACATGATAGCGTAGGCTACCGTCGCGGTGCCGTAAATTCCTGCCCAGGTGTTGGTCCACAGCCGATCGCTCCGTGCACCCTGCTCGAACGCATTTTCCAGCTCAGTAATGCGTTGCTCGGTCGTCTGCGCATAAACACCGGGAACGAACAGCAGGCTCAGCACCAACACTGAGCCTGGCACGCTGACGGGCAGAATGGAGTTTCGCGTACGTTGAACGTTTACCATCACAACTACTGTTGGCGCCGTTGGATGTCTCTCTGGGCGTCTTGCAGGAAAGAATCGACGGTTTCACCGGGCAGCAGCAATTGCTTTTCGATCATGGCATCCCGCCAGTCAGATTCCTCGAATATGCAGCGGTATTCGTTAGGAAACTCCACATAGAGTTGCTTGAAGTGGTCCCGGGCGAGCGCCTTATTGGGCGACCTGCGACGGGATTCCAGTACGCCCATGTTGTACAGCGCACCGGCTCGCACATTATCAGGCTGGCTCCTGTCCTGATAGATGGAGTCCAGGCGGTTGATCACTTCGTTGACACCGGTCAGGCGGTGTTCCTTAATGATTTCAACGGCAGATTCCATCACCTGGTCTTCACCATGGCGACACGGAGACGTGACGTGATCATTCAGGTAATTGTCTACCGCCCGATCCACATCGTGCTTGTACTTGTGATCCTGTTTTTGCTCATAAACATAACCGGTACCGACCGTGGTAGCGACGGTACCCGGCATACAGCCGGCAAGAGCCACTGACAAAACCGTAAAAACAGCAGCAAGAGGAGCCTTGGAACAGGTGCGGTGAGCAGTCATGGATTCATCCCTGGTGATTTATTCAGGTTGCGCTTACATATTGTTACATCGAACGGTAGCGATTATTGAGCCAGAGAACCGTGAGGTCCGTAGGAAAATAAACAATTTATCGTCAGGGTTTGTACCATAGCGCACTGAGCGCCTATGGTTATGTTCAGACCCGGCGACTTTTTACCAATCCCTATCAAGGAGCTTTCCATGGCTAACACCCGCGCATACGCAGCCAGCAGCCCGAATTCCGGCCTGGCGCCCTACTCTTTTGACCGGCGTAACCTGCGGGCCGACGACGTCGCTATCGAAATTGACTACTGCGGCGTTTGCCACAGCGATATTCATACGGTTGAAAACGATTGGGGTGGTAGCGACTATCCGGTGGTCCCCGGCCACGAGATTATTGGCCGTGTAACGGCTGTGGGGCCAGACGTTAAAGGCTACAAAACAGGCGATCTGGTTGGCGTGGGCTGCATGGTTGACAGCTGCCGCACCTGTTCTGCCTGTGAGTCTGGCCTTGAGCAGTATTGCGAAGAAGGCATGACCCCCACCTACGATGGTAAAGACCGCTACGACGGCTCCATCACCCTAGGTGGATACTCGGAACGAATTGTTGTGAGCGAGCGGTTTGTCGTCCGGATGCCTGAAAAGCTGGACCCGGCCAGCGCCGCCCCCATTCTGTGTGCCGGCATAACCACCTACTCCCCGCTGAAGCATTTCAAGGTTGGCAAAGGCCACAAAGTGGGTGTTCTTGGCATGGGTGGCCTGGGTCACATGGGCGTGAAGTTCGCCAAAGCTCTGGGAGCGGAAGTCACCATCTTCACCCGTTCTGAAAACAAAGTGGCCGAAGCGAAAAAGCAGGGCGCTGATCACGTCATTATCTCTACCGATAAAGAACAGATGAAGGCGGCCGCAAACGCCTTCGATTTTCTGCTCGATACCATTCCCGTCGCTCACGATCTGAACCCTTACCTGAAGTGCCTCAAACACGACGGCACCCACATTCTGGTAGGCCTGCTGACGCCCATTGAGCCGGCATTGAACGCCGGGCTGCTCGTACTTAAACGTCGAGTTATTGCCGGATCACTGATCGGTGGCATGCCGGAAACCCAGGAAGTTCTGGATTTCTGCGCCGAGCATGGCATCACCTGCGACGTTGAGATGCTGGATATCCGGAATATCAACGAAGCCTATGAACGTATGAAGAAAGGCGACGTGAAGTACCGGTTCGTGATTGACATGAAAACCCTGAAGGCCGGGTGAGACAATCCGCTAATAACCATTCACGATGCAAAGGGTTAGCATGAGGTCATTGTTATCGCATCTGACCCTGGACACCACGCATGACTTATGCACGCATTGCCGGAACCGGTTCTTACCTACCGGATAACGTCGTTACCAATCGGGATCTGGAGAAGAAGGTAGATACTTCTGACCAGTGGATTCGGGAGCGCACCGGCATTGAGCAGCGTTACATTGCCCTGCCCGGCCAATCGACAGTGGATCTGGCCGAGCAGGCCGCACTGCGCGCCATCGAAGCGGCGGGCATTCAGGCCACTGATATCGACCTGATCATTTTCGCCACCACGACACCCGATAAAATTTTCCCCAGCTGCGCCTGTATCCTGCAGGCTCGATTGGGCATTCAGGGCTGCCCGGCGTTTGATATTCAGGCCGTCTGCAGTGGTTTTGTCTATGCTCTGGCCACGGCAGAAAAGTTCATTCGTACCGGTACCAGCAAAAAAGCGCTGGTGATCGGCGCCGAGGTGTTCTCGCGGATTCTTAACTGGGAAGACCGCACCACCTGCGTCCTGTTCGGAGACGGCGCCGGTGCCGCCATACTGGAAGCCAGCGAAGAAGCCGGCATTCTGTCCACCCACCTTCACGCCGATGGCCGTTATGAAAAACTGTTGCACGTGCCCTGCGGTGTTGCCAACGACTTCGACGCGGTCAAGGCGGGCGAAGCGTTTGTCGAGATGAAAGGTAACGAAGTTTTCAAGGTGGCGGTGAATACACTGGGCCAGATAGTGGACGAAACCCTGGAAGCGAACCAGATGAAGAAGTCGGACATCGACTGGCTGGTGCCGCACCAGGCGAATCTCCGGATTATTGCGGCAACCGCCAAGAAACTGAGCATGTCGATGGACCAGGTTGTGGTGACGGTCAACCGGCATGGCAATACCTCGGCCGCGTCCATTCCGCTGGCACTGGATGAAGCGGTTCGCGACGGCCGAATTCAGCGTGGCCAAGTGGTTTTGCTCGAAGCCTTTGGTGGTGGATTTACCTGGGGCTCTGCACTTTTACGCTACTGATGCCCCACACCCTTATTCTTTAAAGCGCTTTGAATATTTATTTTTAATATTTTTAGTTCTTAAGGCTCTCTGTTAGATTGCTCCTCAGATTCACCTATTCGGTTCTGAGGAGCTCACCATGAAACAACTGCTTAAAGGGTTTGCACTGGGTGCTGCCCTGCTGTCTGCCCAACCAGCCCTGTCCGCTGACCGAGAGCTTCTCAATACATCCTACGACATTGCCCGTGAGCTGTTCGCCGCCTATAACGTCGAATTCCAGAAACACTGGCACGAAAAAACCGGCGAAACCGTTGAAATCAAGCAGTCGCACGCAGGCTCCTCCAAACAGGCCCAAGCCATCATTCAGGGCCTGAAAGCCGACGTGGCCACCTTTAACCAGGTGACTGACATCGACATCCTGCACGAGCGCGGCCGTCTGATTCCCGAGAACTGGGCTGAGCGTTTTTCGAACAACAGCTCGCCGTATTACTCGACTATGGCGTTTCTGGTACGCAAGGGTAACCCCAAGAACATCCAGAACTGGGATGACCTGGCCCGAGAGGACGTCGCCCTGGTTATGCCGAACCCGAAAACATCCGGCAACGGCCGATACACCTATTTGGCTGCACTGGGCTACGCACAGGATCAGTTCGGCGACGATCAGGCCAAAATTGATGAGTTTCTGGCATCTTTCCTTGGCCAGGTTCGGGTTTTTGACAGCGGCGGCCGCGGTGCCACCACCACCTTTGTTGAGCGCGGAATCGGCGATGCCCTGCTGACCTTTGAATCGGAAGTACTCAATATCGCAGACCGTCTGAACGGTGAATACGAAGTCGTGACACCGAAGGTAAGCTTCCTGGCCGAGTTCCCGGTTACCTGGATTGATGACTACACGGAACAGAATGGCACCGAGGAACTGGCAAAAGAATACCTGAGCCACCTGTACTCTGAAGAATCCCAGCGCCTGCTGGCGGGTTTCAACTACCGCGTTCACAACGAAACTGTCCTCAAAGAGAATGCTGACCGGTTCCGTGAGTTGAAACTGAAGTCTATTGACGAGATTGCCGGTGGATGGGAAAACGCCATGAAGACGCATTTTGCCAGTGGCGGCAAACTGGACCAGTTGCAGCGTCAGCGGTAAGAGACTCCGATGTCGTCCTCCGCTCAAACAAGCGTCGCCCCCGTGCGGCGCTTCGCCGGTCGCAGCAAACGCGTACTGCCAGGGTTCGGATTGAGCCTTGGCATTTCGCTGTTTTTTGTCAGCCTGGTACTCCTGCTTCCTTTAACAGGCCTGGCTGTCGAAACGTCAGGAATGACCTGGGATCAGTTCTGGTTCACGGTCACAGATCCCCGGGTGGTTGAATCCTACAAAGTGACGATCTGGACCGCACTGGCCGCTTCCCTGTTTAACGGGGTGTTTGGCCTGCTGCTGGCCTGGGTGCTGGTGCGCTATGAGTTTCCCGGCAAGCGTATTATCGACGCCGTTGTTGACCTGCCTTTCGCGCTACCAACCGCTGTCGCCGGCATCACGCTGGCCACCCTGTTCGCGCAGAATGGCTGGTATGGTCAGTGGTTGGCAAAGCTCGGTATTGAAGTCGCGTTCACTCCGTTGGGTATTGTAGTGGCCATGGCTTTCACCAGTATCCCTTTTGTCGTTCGGACGGTTCAGCCTGTGCTTGAAGAACTGTCGCCCGCCGATGAAGAAGCTGCGGTAAGCCTGGGCGCCACGGATGGCCGGGTATTCCGTAAGGTTATTTTTCCATCTTTGTGGCCGGCACTGGTCACTGGCATCGCGCTGTCGTTCACCCGAAGCCTCGGCGAGTTCGGCGCCATCATTTTTATTGCGGGGAACACACCCTATGTCAGTGAAGTCACCAGCCTGATGATCTTTATCCGCTTGCAGGAATACGATTACGCAGCAGCCAGCGCCATTGCCTCCATGGTACTGCTCGCATCGTTGATTTTGCTGTTTGCCATCAACCTCTGGCAGGGCCGTTACCTGCGCCGTCTGGAGGGTCGTTAAATGGCGGGCCACACGCACAGAGTGGGTGATCAGCCCTGGGTTCGGCGGTCCCTGATTGGCCTGGCGATGGCCCTGACGTTGATATTACTGGTCATCCCGGTGGTGGTAATCTTCACCCAGGCCCTGAGTGCGGGTTGGAGCACCTTTGCCGGCAATATTCTCGACGAATACACGCTCCACGCCATCGGCCTGACACTGTTTGTCGCCCTGCTCACGGTGCCGCTCAACCTGGTGTTTGGCACCGCCCTGGCCTGGTCTGTTACCCGGTTCCGGTTCCCCGGTCGCAAGCTGCTGATCACCCTTATTGATATCCCCTTCGCTGTATCCCCTGTTGTGGCGGGCTTGCTCTATCTGCTGCTTTACGGGCGCAATGGCTGGCTTGGAGGCTGGCTAAGTACCCACGATGTGCAGCTGATGTTCGCCTGGCCCGGCATTGTGATGGTAACGGTGTTTGTAACCTGTCCGTTTGTTGCCAGGGAACTTATTCCCCTGATGCAGCAACAGGGCAGTGAAGAAGAGGAAGCCGGGGTAGTGCTTGGCGCCTCTGGCTGGCGTATCTTCCGCAAGATTACCCTGCCCAACATCAAGTGGGCACTGATTTATGGGGTGGTTCTGACCAACGCGCGGGCCGTTGGTGAGTTTGGTGCGGTGTCAGTGGTATCCGGCAACGTTCGCGGCCAAACCAATACCCTGCCCCTGCATGTCGAATTGCTGTACCAGGACTACAACATCGTCGGTGCCTTCGCCAGTGCATCACTACTAGCAGCCATTGCCATTCTTACTCTGGTGGCCAAGGCGTTTGTAGAGTGGCGACAGGCAAAATCAGAATACCCGGCGCCGGAAAAAGGAGGTGTCTGAAATGAGCATCACCATCGAGAATATCCATAAATCCTTCGGCCAATTCCAGGCCTTGGACAACGTTTCTCTGGACATCCCGGAGGGCAAGTTGACCGCCCTGCTCGGTCCGTCCGGCTCGGGCAAGACCACCTTGCTAAGAATTATTGCCGGACTGGAGTCTTCCGACGCCGGTCGAATTCTGTTTGGTGGCGATGACGTCAGCAAACTCCACGTGCGCGACCGCAACATCGGTTTTGTGTTTCAGCATTACGCGCTTTTCCGTCACTTGACGGTGGCCGAGAACATCGCTTTTGGTCTGGATTCGCTACCTCGAAAAGAACGCCCCTCAAAACAGGAAATTCAAAAGCGGGTGGAGAAGCTTCTGGAAATGATCCAGCTGCCGCAACTGGCCAATCGTTATCCAGCCCAACTCTCTGGCGGCCAGAAGCAGCGCGTTGCACTGGCCCGGGCCCTCGCAACCCAACCGCGCATTCTCCTGTTGGATGAGCCGTTCGGCGCCCTGGACGCAAAAGTTCGCAAAGACCTGCGCCGCTGGTTACGGGCGCTGCACGACGAATACCATTTCACCAGCATTTTCGTGACTCATGATCAGGAAGAAGCGCTCGAGCTGTCTGACCAGGTGGTTGTGATGAGCCAAGGCAAGGTTGAACAAGTTAACAGCCCCACCGAGCTCTACGCCCGCCCGGACAGCCGTTTCGTGTTTGATTTCCTGGGCCACGTTAATGTTCTTTCCGGTGTGATCAAAAGCCAGAAACTGGTTCAGGGAGACGCCTGGGTATCGCTGCCTGGCACCAAAGGGGATCAGGAAGCCCAGCTATACCTTCGTCCCCATGAAGTCCAGCTCGCCCGGTCGCCCAATGCCATTGCGCGGCTGCCACTCCGTATTGAGTCCATCAGCCTGATTGGCTCGGAAGTACGCATTGAACTCTCGCCGCAGGGTTGGCAAAGCACGGAGCTTTGGGAAACCGGTATGAGCCATGCGGAATTTGCCCGACAGAACCCCGCCAGAGGCGATCTCTGGTATGCCGTGCCGACTGTCGGGCACCTGTTTGTTGCTGATAGTCATCAACCCAAATCCGTTGACTGGCATTACCAGGCTGCGGCAAACGCCAGCAACATGTAGACAGGCTTGGCCAGGAACACAGCCTTTTTCAGCGCCCCGCAACCAAACCGGTTGAACGGGGCTTTTTGTTGTCTGAATTGGGGGTTATAGTCTGGCCATACAATAACAACGGGCAGTCACCATGAATCGGCACGACCAACAAAAACCTTCCGTGATTATCATCGGCACCGGCTTTGGTGGAATCGGCATGGCCATCCAGTTGAAAAGGGCCGGTTTTAATGAGGTTACCTTGCTGGAAAAAGCTGACCGTGTCGGTGGCACCTGGCGCGACAATACCTATCCGGGTGCCGCTTGCGACGTTCAGTCCCATCTCTACTCCTATTCGTTTGAGCCCAAGCACGACTGGACCCGCAAGTTCGGTGCCCAACCGGAAATTCAGTCGTATATGGAGCACTGCGTTGAAAAGTACGGGCTGGCATCACACATCCGGTTCAACCAGGCGGTTTCAGACGCAAGCTTTGATAGCCAGACCAATCAGTGGACAGTGCGCACCGAAGCGGGAGACACCTATACCGCCAGTGTTCTGATCACCGCGACCGGGCAACTGAATCGGCCAGCCATCCCGGATATCCCCGGTCTTGAGAGTTTCAAAGGGGCCATGTTCCACTCTGCCCGCTGGGATCACGATTACGATCTGACGGGAAAACGGGTAGCGGTTATCGGCACCGGGGCCAGCGCGATTCAGTTTGTACCGGCCATCGTGCCGAAGGCGGCAAAACTTGATCTGTACCAGCGCTCCGCGGCCTGGGTATTACCGAAGCCGGACCGGGAGTTTACCCATACCGAACAATCGCTGTTCCAGAAACTGCCTTTATGGGACAGGCTTTATCGGTCAATGATCTACATGAAGAACGAGACCCGCGCAATTGCCTTCACCCGGTTCAACAAGCTTCTGGATATCTTCGCCCAACAGGCCATTAAAGAAGCCAGAACCCATGTGACAGATCCGGAAAAACTCAAAGACATCATTCCGGAGTATCAGATCGGCTGTAAACGGATACTGATCTCCAATGACTGGTATCCGGCAATCAACCAACCCCACGTCGATCTCATTACCGACAGCATTGCCCGGGTTGATGAAACCGGCGTTGTGACGGCAGACGGTGAACGTCGGGACGCCGACGCGATCATTTTTGCTACCGGTTTCCGGGCGAGCGAGTTCCTGTCGCCACTGCGGATAACCGGTCGTGAAGGTGTTTCACTCAACGACGCCTGGGCCAACGGCGCGAAGGCGTTCAAGGGCATTACCGTCAGCGGTTTCCCGAATTTGTTCATGGTGTATGGCCCGAACACCAATCTGGCCCATAACTCCATCCTCTATATGCTGGAGTCCCAGTTCCGCTATGTGATCAGTGCATTGAATGCATTGGCGAAGTATCCCGGAGCAGCCATGGACGTGCGGCAGGATCGCCAGACCCGATATTGCCAGGTCGTACAACGAGGCCTGGACGGCACCGTATGGGACACCGGCTGTTCCTCCTGGTATCTCGACGCTCAAGGGCGTAACACCGTCAACTGGCCGGGATTTACCTTCAGCTATCGTTTCGCAACGCGCGCGGTTGATACCGCCGATTACACCTTCTCTGACCCGGAAATCACCCGTTAAGCCAGGGCCCTACCATGAAGTTCCGTATTGATACATTTACCCTGCTTCTGCTGGGCGCCATCGTTCTGGCCTCATTTTTACCCGTTACTGGCGCCGCCGCTGAGGCTTTGGCGACGATCGGTACCGTGGCTGTCGCGCTGCTGTTCTTCCTGCACGGTGCCGCACTTTCACGCCAACAGATCATTGATGGTGCTACCCATTGGCGCCTGCACATTCTGATTACGTCCCTGACCTTCGTATTCTTTCCACTCGCCGTGCTGCCGATAAACGGCCTAAGCGACCTGGCACCGAACTGGATGCCGAAAGACCTTGGCCTCGGTTTTCTCTATCTTGGCGTGCTGCCCTCGGCGGTTTCTTCTTCCATTGCCTATACCGCAATGGCAAAAGGTAATGTGCCGGCAGCCATTTGCAGCGCGGCCGCGTCCAACGTCTTCGGCATGATGCTCACGCCCTTTTTACTCCTGTTGCTGGTCTCCACCTCAGGCGCAGGCGATTTCTCGGTGACTGAGGCCTTGAAAGACATCGTGCTGCAGCTTTTACTGCCGTTTGCCGTGGGCCATGCCATGCGCCCCTGGCTGGGTGGATTTCTGAACCGGAACGAATCCCTGATGTCACGCTATGATCAGTGCGTGATCTGGATCATCGTATATTCGGCTTTTTCCCATTCGGTCGTGAGTGGCTTGTGGCAGAACCTGCCGCTTAAGGCAATTGTGTTAGCCATACTGCTGTGCTTCGGTCTGCTGGGATTGTTCATGTTGATTGCGACCTTGATGGTCCGGAAGCTGGGCTTCAGTCTTGAAGACGAAGCCGCGGTGGTGTTTTGCGGCTCCAAAAAGAGCCTTGCTTCCGGCCTGCCTATGGCCAAGGTGCTTTTCTCAGGGCACCCAGGCTTCGGTATGATTGTGCTGCCAATTATGTGTTACAACCAGATCCAGGTGATTGTCGGGGCCATCCTGGCCCAGAAATACCGGGTGAAAATCGAGCAGGCGTCAGCCGCCCATGCCACCGAAGAGCGCCGTGAGAATCGCTAAACCGATGACCCAGCCAATGACTGCGGGCCAGAAGTTCACCATCTGCGGCTGCTGGTCCGTGTCCATCTCGTCGGCAGCGACGTCCGTCATATCGGATTCCGGATAGGTACGGGGATCAGGTTCCTGCAGGGTTTCCCGCACACTGAACCAATCAAACCATTCACCGAGAAAGCGTGCAACGGGGACCGGAAAAGAGCCATTCTCAGCCATGGGGCGGATCTGGGGTTCGAGTTGACGCGCAAGCTCCCTGCGAAGCGGTAGCTGGTCAGCGGGCGGCTCACAAAGAATGGCTTTCCAGATACCAGCATCTTGCTGGCGTGCATGATCGTTCATCAGGGCTTTGACCTGGATGACAACTTCTCGAACGACCTGGGCCTCGCTGGCATCGAGCTCTCGCTCAGGCATAGGTTCCGGCCCTCTTTCCGGCTCGGAGCGGGTTGATACCGCCGGTTCCTTTCCGGTCGCTTCTCGGTAGGCTTCATCGAGTCTGCGCGCCTCGTCATCTGAAGCGAATTTCAGCTGGCGCTCGTAAGCCTGGCGAATTTGGTCACGGTCTCCGGTCGGTTCAATGCCCAGAATCTCCCAGCAATTCATAAAACGGTCACTCCAGACGTGTAGCCTCTGCAAACTTTTTAGAGACAAATGGCTTTGGTTCTCCTACGATTAATGGAGAACTACAACTAAATTTTCAATGCTCGGCCAATTATAGAACGACACCCATGCCCGATACGAATTACCTGTCAGATCTGCAGTTACAGGCACGCAAGTTGGGTAAGAAACTCAGCTTCGCATTACTTTCCGTCACTCTGGCTGGTGCAGCTTCTGGCCAGGCTATTGCTGACACGCCAGAGCCTGATTTCAACGACGAAATGCTAGCCTTCGGCGATGACATTCCCGAAGTGCTGACCACAACCCGTCTGCGACAACCAAAAACCCGTGTTCCCGGAAGTACTACGGTAATCACCGGTGATCAGATTCGCGACCTCGGCATCGTCAACCTGTACGAGGTATTCCGTTTGGTACCCGGCATGGTGGTCAATTTTGTAGGCAGCCACCAGCCGGTCACAACCTATCACGGCACGGTTCATTACGAGCAACGTCGCATGCAAGTGTTGGTAGATGGCCGCACGGCACACCGGGCGACCCTGTCCGATATGGACTGGGAAACCATGCCAGTGCCCCTGGAAGTAATCGAGCGTATCGAAGTGGCCCGGGGTCCCAATTCAGCGGCCTATGGCATCAATGCCTTTCTGGGGACCATCAACATCATAACTCGTGATCCAGCCGATACGGCCGGCGTTGAAACCCGGGTAACCCGGGGCTCCCGAAATCATCTGAGAACGTTTGGCTCAGTGGGCAATGCCGGCTCAGACGTCGATTGGCGACTGACCTATGAGAAACGAAAATTTGGTGGCTTTGATTATCAGTTGGGCGGTGATGATGAACGGGTGCCGTTTAACGATGGTCACAACGTAAACTCCTTTACCTACGATTCCCGTCTTAAATTTACTCAGCAGATGGATGTCGAGTTCAGGGCCGGTATCGTAGATGGAACCAAATTCCAGGATCTGGACAAAAGCGGGGATCTAAACCCGATTGAGCATCCGAACATTGAACTGCGGGATTACTACATTCAGTCAAAACTGAATTACAGCACCTCCGACAACCACTTCTTTCATATTCAGGCCAGCGTTGAAAACTTTAATCGCCAGCAGAGGTATCGAATAGAACTCCCCGATACCGTTGCTGCGTGTCTGCGCAACCCTAACGACAACCCGATCTATTTTCGAGATGAAAACCGGAAAAGGCCCTGCTTTGAAGGTGCTGGCGGCGCGCCACTGCAAGCACAGATTAACGCTGATTACGAAGATACCCGGCTTGAACTTGAGTTTCAGGACACCGTCATTTTCAACGACGACCTGAAACTGGTTTCAGGTGCCGGATTCCGTGAGGATACCCTGCGTTCTGAAACCTATTTCAACGGCCGGGGTAACAATCACCAGTCCAGATATTTTGGTAACCTTGAATACACGCCATTGTCATGGCTGACATTGAACGCCGGCGGTAACTGGGAGCGCACCAGTACCACGAATGATAGCTACTTTTCGCCACGGGTTGCTGCCAACTTCGTTATCAATAGCCGGCACGCTTTCCGCTTCGTGTTTTCCAAGGCAGTCCGCACTCCGGATGGTTTCGAGCAGGATCAGGATTGGGGTTACATACTGACTAACGTGACACCGGCACTCTATTCCGATCTCGAAGGTGAGCGAATTACTGTCGCTGATGCCGCTCAGGAACCGGCTATACTGACCCTGGGCAAAGACCTCCAAGAAGAAAAGATCACATCGCGCGAAATCAGTTACTTTGGGCAATTCCCCATGAACGCCGCGATACTTTCGCTGGAAGTACGGGGTTTCAAGGATGAAATGCGCGACATGATCAGCGGTATTATCCAGCACAAAGAATGGACACTCGACAATAACGTAGCGGTCGATCAGAAAGGCTTTGAAGTTGAAGCGATGCTGGAGTATCCAGGTACAGCCGTTCGGGCCAGTTATGGCTATCTTGACCAGGACACCTGGTACAGTGGGGCGCCGATTATAGACGCATCCGGTTCAGTGGATACAAAGGAACAGGATTACCAAACCGGCCTTCTTACCCGCCTGTCGGTTCGTCATTCAGGCAGTGTGGCACTGATTCAGGATCTACCATTTGGTCTGAAGGCCTCTTCAGCCTTCTATTGGGCCGATGAATTCAACACCCAGTTCGAACGGATAGATGCACGTATTGCCAAACGATTCTTTGGGGCTGACTATAGTGCTGAACTGGCATTCACCATGCAGCACTACCTGAACCGGGAGCCCGACTTGAGTGTCGATAATATCATTGCAGATCACAACCAGTTCTTCCTTGAAGCCGGCGTCAGGTTTTGATGTATTTGAATCGACCTGATCGCGGTCAGCGTTGTTTACCAATCAGGACGGTATGAGAGCAAAAGTGCATTCTTCAACCAAGGTCAGCAAGAGAAGAGTGTGTGTCACCGGGAGCGCCTGGCTCCTGGCGCTCACGCTTATGGTGACCTGGCTTCCAAATGCCTATTCCCAGGCCATCAACGCTTCCCCGCCCGTTGCCTACATAGCCACATCCGGCAATGCCGTTCTCGACAAGCGTATCTCTGATCTCATCTCCAGCCATTTACAAAGCAACGTAGAACTGCAAACGCTTTCCGAAAACCAGCTTCGTCTGCTGAAAAACGAGCCCGTTATCGCCATTGGCCCGGGGGCGTTTGCCCGTGTCCGCGAGGGTAACCGGACAGCTGCGGTTCTGGCAGTGCTTGTTGAAGGGCAATTTATCAATGCCTATGCCGACAAATCAGACGGGCGGATAACGGGCGTGCTCTACGATGTTCCTCTGCTGCGCCAGGCACTGACCGGCAAGGCCATTCTGCCCCAGGCGACCAAAGTGGCGATGCTGGCCAGTCCAGAACATGCGGAAAGCTACAAAGAGTTGGTCGACCTCCTCCCGGACTACGACCTTGAGGGCCAGGTGTTTGTGGCAAGCAGCAAGGACCAGCTGATCCCCACGCTTGTCAGAGCGCTGAGCTACGGAGACTTCCTTCTTGGAGGGAACGATGAGGATATTTTCAACCCCCGGAATATCAAGCATATACTTCTGACAGCATACCGGAGAAACAAAATCCTCATTGGCCCCAATCAGGCCTACGTAAAGGCCGGCGCAATGGCTTCGAGCTATGCGCCCTTTCATGCTATGGCAAACACCGCCGCATACTATCTTGAAACCTACTTACAGACCGGAAAGTTCCCGGCACCTGGATATCCGGATAGTTTCAGTGTTGAGGTTAACCAACAGGTTGCCCGTTCACTCAACATTCCATTGCCTGACAGAGAGTGGATCGCCAATGCGGTTGATGAGCTTCTCCAGCAGTCCGCACGGGAGCCTGCCAAATGACTGAACACGGCAGAAAGGCTTCGACTATGACTCTTTCCCGGCGGCTACTCCTACTCGGCGCACTGCCCGCAGTAGTCATGTTTGTGGTACTGATGGCCTTTTTCACGACCGCACGGCTGGACGATGCACGCAGGGATATGGCCAGTAGTAGTCAGATGCTGGCCGACAATCTGGCCCCAGCGCTTGAGTATGCCGTCGTATCCGGTAACCGTCAGGCACTGGATCAGCTACTCTCGCAATCTCTTCGGCGTAGTGACGCTGACTGGCTCAGGGTGACTGATGTCCTCGGCGAAGAGCTCGGGTTTGCCAGCAAGAACACTGAGCCCGACGAAAGTCATTGGCGTAACTTTGACGTGTACGAGGCGGAAATTCTGCAGGAACCCCTGGATCTTGGTGCTGGAAACGCCTCTGACTGGCACGAATCCGGATGGAACTTCAGTTCCGGTTCTCTGCGTGTGGGAACCGTGCACGTCGGAGTCAATCCGGAGGTTCTCGAAAAACGTCAGCACGCAATCTGGTGGTCATCCGGCACAGTCGGCGCCGGAATGCTGCTGTTCACCGTGCTTCTGATTAACGTCTTTCTGGGCAATATCCTGCGTCCCATGCAGAAACTGTCCAGTCGTGTCGAGCAGTTAATTCTCGGCGATTACGGCCGCGAGCCCGTCGTCAGGAAAGGTGTCGCCAGTGAGATTGCCGATATACAGGAACAACTCAATCAACTGGGTGAGCATCTCGAGAACCTCAAAACGGCAAGAGACGAGACGCTTGCCATTTCCGAAACTGCCCGGGAGAAGGCCGAGCATGCCAGCATGGCGAAGTCGGAGTTTCTTGCGACGATGAGCCACGAACTGCGAACGCCCCTGAACGGGGTGCTCGGTATGATTGACCACATTGAGCAGGAGCCGCTGACCAATCGACAATCCGATTATCTGAGCACAGCAAAACAATCGGCCCTGGATTTGTTGACAGTGATCTCGGATATCCTGGATTACGCCCGAATGGACAGTGGCAACCTGAAAATCGACGCACAGGAGTTTGACCTTCGGGCCCTGTTTACCAATTGCGTGGCTTCATACCGGCACGCTGCGGAGCAACAAGGGCTCGCGTTAGAAGCGCACTTTTTAGGTGACTGGCCCGATCGGCCGCTCGTTGTAGGTGACGCTCCACGAGTTCGGCAGGTTCTTGCTGGCCTGCTCGATAACTCCCTTGAATTCACCAGTGATGGCTTCGTCACTGTCCGAACAAACTGGCTTGACATGGATGCCAACCGCATACTGATCGCCTGCACCGTCAGCGATTCCGGGTCAGGTATTGCCGCCGAGCGACTTACCGATGCCTTCAGTAGCTTTGACAACAATCGCCAGGGTGGCGGCGCAGGGCCGGGACTGTCACTGGTACAACGGTTGGTTGAGCTGATGGGCGGGCATGTCCAGCTGGAGCCTGACCTGGGTCAGGGCTTGTCATTCAGGTTCGAGATTCCTTT
This sequence comes from Marinobacter sp., assembly GCA_035303925.1. Taxonomy (GTDB): domain Bacteria; phylum Pseudomonadota; class Gammaproteobacteria; order Pseudomonadales; family Oleiphilaceae; genus Marinobacter. The sequence continues at coordinate 17,589 of DATGQY010000032.1, forward strand.
TGAAAACGCGGCCAAAGCCGGACAAGAGGAAAAACCGGCCGAGTAAGCGTGGAGCCTGCCGTGAAGACGTCACGGGCAGGCCGCCACGGTTTCTGTTATTCCACCGGTTGACGCATAGTGACGAACTCTTCCGCAGACGTCGGATGAATACCAAGGGTGGCATCAAACTGCGCCTTCGTCGCCCCCGCCTTGATCGCAACCGCCAAGCCCTGGGTGATCTCACCTGCATCCGGGCCAACCATGTGTGCACCCAGGACTTTGTCTGTCTGGTCGTCAACCACCAGCTTCATCAGGCAGCGTTCATCACGGCCGCTCAGGGTGTACTTCATGGGCCTGAACTCGGAGCGATAGATGCGCAGGCTGTGCCCTGCTTCCCGCGCTTCCTGTTCGGTTAACCCCACAGTGCCAATGTTGGGCTGACAGAACACCGCGGTAGGAATAGCGCTGTAATCCATCTCCCCTTCACCATCACCAAACAAACGCCGGGACAGGACCATCGCCTGAGCCAACGCGACTGGCGTCAGCTGTGGCGTGCCAATCACATCCCCAAGCGCCGAAATAGACGGCACCGCTGTGCGAAAATGATCATCCACCACAACGTGGCCAGACGTGTTCAATTCCACTCCGAGTTCTTCAAGTCCCAACCCGTCAACCAAGGCCCTCCGGCCCGTTGCCGCCATGACCAGGCCAGTATCGAGGCTGCAACCGTCACTCAGATTCACCCGATAATGCGCATTATCAGGCTCGACGGAATTGATGGTGACGTTGAAACGCAGGTCGATGCCCTTCTTGCGTATCTCTTGCTCGGCAAAGCGCCGTATATCTTCGTCGAAGCCTCGCAGGAACAGATCACCCCGGTACAGGAGTGTGGTTTCCACGCCCAGGCCGGCCAGTATCCCTGCGAACTCCACGGCAATGTAGCCGCCACCCCACACCACGGCATGACGTGGCAGCTGCGGCAGATAGAACATCTCATTGGAGCTTAGCAGGCACTCTTTGCCGGGAATTTCCGGAATGACTGGCCAACTGCCGGTTGCGACGGTGATGTGATCTGCACTGTAGGCCTGATCACCCACCACGACTGTATGCGGGTCCCGAATACTGGCGGTGCCTTCAATAATGGTGACACCGGCATTCTCAAGCATTCGGCCGTAGATGCCGTTCAGGCGTTCAATTTCAGCGTTTTTATTGGCGACCAGCGTGGGCCAGTCGAAGGTGACGTCTTCCGTTGGTATGCGCCAGCCATATCCCTCAGCATCGTCAAGATCATCCCTGACATGAGCACCGTATACAAAGAGCTTTTTGGGTACACAACCCACGTTAACGCAGGTACCACCAAGGTAGCGCGATTCAACAACGGCTACCTTTGCACCTCTTTGGGCAGACATTCTGGCCAACCGAACACCGCCTGAACCGGCACCAATTACTATCAGGTCAAAATCGTGGCTTTCAGACACTGCGTCTCCTGTCTTTCAATGGAATGGCCTGATCAAATAGCCAGAGTCAGCCTCACCGAAACCTTGCCGGGCTCATTACCTCTGTCCATCGCGGCCTGATCAATAATAATTCCGTGGTTTGCATCAAGGCGCTCAAGCCAGGCTGCCACATCGGCAAACGGCGCACCTTCCATCCACACCCGTATCGCGTTGTCACCCGTTGGCTCAAAGCGTTGCAGCGATAATCCTGCCTCACCGGCAGAGCGAGTCACCAGCGCCATCAGCGCACGGCCATCTTCAGGCTTTTCTACGCCCGCTGCGGCCGCTGTCTGGTTGCCGGCAGATCCAAGCCGGTTGATGGTCGCTTCGTTAGCCTGCATCCAAGCCAGCAACTCCTCAGCGTTTTCACGACTGGCCTGGGCTCTGTCGTGAAATTCAGTCACCGGACGCCAAACGGCAAAATACAGTACCGCGATTGAAAGTGCCACAGCCAGCAGAATCAGGGCCTGGCGATCTCGGGTGGGCAGTTGATCGTACCTGGCAATCAGCTTGCCAAAAGCGGGTTGATCCTTGATACGTTGCAACATCCGTTTACCCTCCGGAAACTGTCAATCGGCCACGAGCACCGTTGGTCTCATTAACGACCGAACCAATCTGCGCCTGCAAGCCCTCGTTGGCCAGTCCGTTACGCAAACGGCTCAGGCGGTCATAGCTATCCGCTCTTATATCCACCACTAATTCACCCCGGTTCCGGCTGTAGTTGATGGAGTTGAACGTGACGGCTCCGGAACCCGGCAATCGCCCGTATTGGTCTCCGGTAAACTTCATCAGAGTGATGAAGTCCACATCCGGCCCCTGAGAGCCCGCTACGCGCAGCTGCCCTTCTATCACTCTACGGACATTGCCAGCATGGGTCCGCTGGTCTGATGGAAAGGCATTTCGATAGACCGCCATTGCCTGGGCCTGCAACTCGTCTGCCTGTTGTTGATGATACACACCCATTCCAATCTCCAGGCCGAGCTGGATAACAAGCCAGAGTGATGCCACGGCAATAAGCGGACGCCAAGGCTTAAGCGGACTTGAGCCAGACACCTTGATGGAAAACTGGCCCTGACAAAGGTTGACGGGATGGCACACGTGTTGGTGATGGGACCAGGCCAGAAACTCCAGTACTGAAAACTCGAGCGGTTTTTGCTGAACGTTCACACGGCCAGAAGCTCCGGACAACTCGCTGATCAGGGGTTGCTGGCTTTCGAGGTCCGATTCCGAACCAAACAGCTGCACCGGGATTTCCGCAATAACCTCTTCCGATGAGGGGGTAGCCATGGTCATGGCAAACAGCGGAAGATTGTCCGCCTGCATCCGTAACCATTCCCCACGCTGACTTTGCATCATCACAAAGTCGCCATCCAGGCACATCGTCCACCCGGACTCAGGGGCCGGCAGCAACGACGCATCCGGATATATGGCGTCAAGCCTTGCATGACTCCAACCGGAAAACAGCGTTTGCCAACGTGCCATTTGAATTCTGTCTATGGCGGCAACCAGATAGCCATCGGAGGCGTGCCGGCCAAGCGCCAGATGGATCGTGTCGATATCCTGTGCTATCTGCTCTTCAACCGCATAAGGCAGTGCCTGCTGGATGAACCGGCTTTGTTTGGCGGGAATATCAGCCAGGCAGAACGCGGCTTCATCCCCGGGGATAAGCCCAATGAGCAAGACCTTGTCGAGTGCGTTCTGCGCCAGTGTCTGCTCGATAGCCTCGCGAGGGTCAGCACTGCCATGCGCCTGGGCATCGCCACTGGCATCATGCAGTACCCAGCTGTATAGCTGGGCCTCCGGATTCTGGTCCGGGTCCGCAAACGGCGGTAATGGCCGGACATATAGACGATAAGACATGGCTATCCTTCTGAGAAAGTGTAAGGTTCCTTGGAAATTCTGTTCTTTTGTCCGGTATCCCTGTGAACAGTCCGGACCTCACCTTCCGGATTACGAAACACCGTGCTGACCATATTTACGACACGATTATCGTAGGTAATCCGTGATACAACTTCAAAAAAACGGGTTTGCAGGGTCAAGCCGTTGGCTTTCAGCCCCATTCCGGAAAATTCCGGCATGGCCAGGAAATCCTGAATGCTCTCAAAGCGTCCTTCTTCGCGTTTGGCAATGATCGATTCAGCCTGAGCCTCGTTCAGGTCCTGATGCAGCGACATCAATACCGGCCCGGTGGCTGAATTGACATTGATCCCGATACCGCTGACAGGCACAGCGGTTACGTGTGGGCGCAGTGCTACATAAATCTCTTCCGTCATACCTTCAATCAACCGTAATTCGGTGACTGAAACAAAAGGCTGGTTGGCCGCACGGTATCCCGGCTCTGCCATCAGATATTGACCATCCTCAGCACCGTAAGCACTGGAGGTCTGATCGTCCGGATCGGTCCAATCGATCAGGGTGTCGACATTCAGGCCCGTAATGCCAAGCGCAACCAACAGGCGCGACAACCGATCTTTGGTGAGGGGGTCCACCTGCCCGTTCGGTGTGACAAGATCATTCAGATTGATGCGCCCACCCAGATCATCAATCTGCACTTCCGCAACACCACTCTCATCCAGCGGCAGAACCGCTGCATGCATTGCCCAGAACTCATCCGGGCTGTCGATCAACAGATTCTTTTCTTTATCTTCTTCAAAATCCCGTACCAGAATCCGCCTGGCAAATTCCTCTGCGCCAAGTGCGATGCTCTGTCCCTGCTGTTGAGCCAGGTAGTGACCCGCCTTATACACTCTCAGGCTTTGCTGCTTGGTCATCCCGGCCGCCAGCAAGACAACCAATGCCATGGCCAGCAGCACCATAATCAGCGCCACACCGGTCTGGTGGGAAGGTAACTGCCGCTGCAACGAATTCACGATCCACCGCCCCCCGCGCCTTGCTCCTCAGCGGTTTCATCCGTGCCGGATTCAGTGGTCGCTTCCTGCTGCTGGGTGACGACTGCCTGCGCCTGGTCCTGAACGAAATCGGGCAACGTGAACATCCGGACGAGCTCACCAAACCGCTCGTGTTCAAGTGTTATTTCGATCCCCCTGGGTAGAGGAATCACTGGCCTGGCACCCGGCGCCAGATTGGCAAGTACCTGGTCTGACGGCCACTGCTCCTGCCATTTACCCTCGTCATCCAGAAACTGAATCTTGAACTCAAGCACGCCTTCGAGCAGCAACACATCACGGCTGCTGTCATCCTGCCCCTGATCTACGACCGGCCAATACCGTCGCCGGAGTTCGGTACCCGTATACTCCCAGCCCGCACGCTGCAGCCCGCTTCGCCGAAGGCCCAGTGGATTGCGCCAACCCTGCCGGGTAATCATCAGTGCAAACGCATCCTCTCTCGACGTCAGCGAGGGTTTGAAGTCTCCGTAGACATCTCTGGCTGGCCGATTCACCACCTGGGTAATGTCCCGCTCAAGCAGAAGCATGGCTTTCTGTAAACCGTCGAACTGATTCGCCAGCGCGTCTACCCTGTCTCTGGACGTTACCACGCCACTGACAACCTGCCATACACCCAGGCCGATCACCGCAGTAATGGTGACGGCAATCAACATTTCCATCAGGGTAAAACCGGCCTGACCTGCGGGGGTGGACCTATGCGCGCCGGCGAGCATCATTTCTCTCCCAGAAACGCAGACAGCGTGTGTACCGGGAAAGGCTCGCCCTGTTCGCCAGCATACTTCGCCACCGTCACTTCAACTCGCCTCATCGATGGCTCTGCGGTGCCTTGAACAACCGTGGTCACCTGCCATCGGTAAGTGCCAAAATCTGTGTCTTCGGAGTTTTCGGATGTTCCCGGCAGGGTTTCCTGCAAGCGCAGTTCATTGATTCGGTTTTCAGCGATCCAGCCAGCAAGAGTCTTGTCCCGCACCCTCTCAAAACTGGAAATATACTGACTGCCAACTTCCGCCGCTGCGGTGGCAATCAGGCTGAATACCAGCAGCGCAATCAGCACTTCCAGCAAGGTAAATCCCTTTGCCTTCGTTACCATTCGTCGTCTCCGGAGCCTGGCTGTCGCCATTCCAGTTCGGAAACACCATCGGAGGCAAGTACGTGCATGGAATCGGTGTTGTTGCCCTGGGTGAATTCTATTTCGAAGGGTGTGGACTCGCCGCTGGAAAAGAACACAATATTCGGGCGAAGTTTGTCTTCAGCGGTCGCGAGGCGGGGGGCATCGCTCTCTACGTATTCCGTCAGCGTAAGCCATTCGGGCAAAGTGCGCTTGCTGAACATGCGTTCACCGGACGGTTTCCACTCGCCGGACTCATCCTGAAAAGCGACAAATCGGTACCCGTCGTCTTCCAGCAGCAGGCCGAGCTCCAGATTATCAAGAACCGCCTGTTCAGACGCCGTCTGCATCAGCAGATAGAGTTCTCGGACACTATTCTCCAGTTCGCGCTGCTGGGAGCTTCCGCCCATGCTGAATACGGCAAGCGAGGCCAGCAGCCCGACAATGATCAGGACAACCAGAATTTCGATCAGCGTAAAGCCGGAATGGTTCGCCCTGCGGTGCACAATCAATTACTTCCCGGTATTCCAGGCACTGATATCGGCAGCATCACCGTCACCGCCTTCCTGGCCGTCCGACCCATAGGAATAGAGATCGTACGGGCCTTCGGTACCCGGGCTCACATACTGATACTGGTTGTTCCAGGGGTCTTCCGGCACGCTCTTCAGGTAACCATCAGGATTCCAGTTTTTCGGCTCAGGGCTACCGCTTGGCTTGTTGACCAGTGCTTCCAGACCCTGCTGGGTGGATGGATAGTGGCTGTTGTCCAGACGGTACAGATCCAGCGCGTTGGAGATATTGCTGAGCTGGGTTTCAGCGACCGTCACCTTGGCCTGATCACTACGGCCCATGATATTGGGTGCCACGATGGCGACCAGAAGTCCGAGAATCACCATAACAACCATGATTTCAATCAGGGTAAAACCGTTGTTACGGGACAGTTTGTGGTTCAGTTTGTTGCTCATATCGTCACTCGTCATTTATCCGTGGTTCTTGATGATAAGGTCTTTCAGTTTTTGATTGGCCACCGGCCGGGGTTATCAGCCCACCAGGTTACTCATATTCAGGATTGGCAACATGATGGCCAATACAATAATCAGCACGACCACACCCATAATCAGCAGCATCATGGGCTCGAACAGCCCGACAATCGCCGCGATCTTGGATTGAAGCGTGTTCTCCTGCATGCGGGCGGTGCGTTCCAGCATGCCATCAAGTTCGCCACTGGCTTCACCGCTGGCAATCATATGCAGCATCATCGGCGGGAAATACCCCGTCTGGTCCAGCGCCCGGTGCAACGAACCGCCTTCACTCACCTTGCGGGCCGCTTCACGAAGCTCCTGCCGCAAAAAGTCATTGGAGAGAACTTCTCCGGCGATCTTCATCGCCTCTACCAATGGCACGCCGCTGGTGGTCAGAATGCTGAGGGTGCTGGCGTAACGGGCTGTATTGACGCCCCGAACCATCCCGGCAAAAAGCGGCAGATGCAGAAGCTGCTTATGAAACTTCAACCGAAATGCCGGCTTGGTCAGTGCGACCCGGAAGCCGATCACCGCCAATACCAGCAAGATCAGTATGTAGACCCCGAAAGCACCCAGAAATTCCGACACCGACAACATGGCTACCGTCAGGCCTGGCAGCTCTTGCCCCTGCTTCAGGAACACCTCAATGATGTCAGGCACCACGTAGGTGAGCAGGAACACCACAATGGAGATGGCCACCACGCTCAAAATGATGGGATAGATCGCCGCGAGCTGGATTTTCTGACGGGCTTCCTGGCGGCTTTCGGTGTAATCCGCCAGGCGATTAAGCACCAGGTCAAGATGCCCGGCGTGCTCTCCGGCGGCAACCGTTGAACGATATAAACGGGGGAACGCCTTGGGAAACTCACCAAAGCTGTCCGCCAGTGTGTAGCCCTCCATCACCTTCGAACGAATGGCGATCAACATGCCACGAATACGTGGTTTGGAGGATTGCTGGGCGGTCGCGCTCAACGCCTGTTCGATCGGGATACCTGACTGGATCAGCGTTGCCAGTTGACGTGTCACCAGGGCCAGGTCAGCGGCAGTCAGGGTGCCCCGACTACTCAACGGATTGCTGCGGGCCTGCTTTTCAACCGCAGGCTCCACTGTCAGAGGGGTTAGGCCCTTCTCACGGAGTTGCTGTCTGACCGCTCTCGGGGCATCCGCTTCCACCACGCCCTGCTTTTGTTTGCCGCGTGGATCCAGCGCTTTATAGGCATATGCTGGCATGGATTACTGACTCCGGTGGGTTACGCGCAGAACTTCTTCCACGGTAGTAACGCCATCCAGGATCTTCTGAACGCCGTCGGCATGGATACTCGGGCTGTGGCGGCGCGCCTCACGTTCCAGTTCCAGCTCCCCAGCCCGTTTGTGGATCTGGGTGCTGATGGCTTCAGTAATTTCCACCACCTCGTAAATCCCTACCCGGCCCCGGTAGCCCAACTGATTGCAATGCTCACAGCCTTTAGCCCGGAAAATGGTCGGAGGATTGGCGGGGTCCTGCTGCAGGAACTCGCAGTGCTCGTCGGTCGGGATATAGGGCTCACGGCAGTGATTACACAGCACCCGAACCAGACGCTGCGCCACGATGCCGACCAGACTGGAGGAAATCAGGAAGGGTTCTATACCCATATCCATCAAGCGGGTAATGGCACCCACCGCGGTATTGGTGTGCAGGGTTGAAAGCACCAGATGGCCGGTGAGACTGGCCTGAACGGCGATTTCAGCGGTTTCGAGGTCACGAATCTCACCGATCATCACCACGTCCGGATCCTGCCGCAGTATCGCCCGCAGCCCCCGGGCAAAGGTCATTTCAACTTTCTGGTTCACCTGGGTCTGGCCAATGCCGGGCAGGTTGTATTCGATGGGGTCTTCTACCGTGAGGATGTTCCGGGTGCGATCGTTGATTTCCTGCAGCGCAGCGTACAGTGAGGTGGACTTACCGGAACCGGTGGGGCCGGTAACCAGCAGAATGCCGTAGGGGCGATGAATCAGCTTGCGCAGGGTTTTGAGGTCCTGCCCGGCCATGCCCAGGGATTCCAGGCGAATGGCGCCGGCCTGTTTGTCGAGCAAGCGCAGCACCACCCGTTCGCCGCTGGAAGATGGCATGGTCGACACCCGGATATCCACTTCCCGTCCGGCAACTCGCAAGGCAATCCGGCCGTCCTGAGGCACCCTCTTTTCAGCAATATCCAGCTTGGCCATAACCTTTATACGCGAGACCAGCAGCGGCGCCAGTGCGCGTTTGGGCTGTACGACCTCTCGAAGCACACCGTCGATGCGGAACCGCACAACGAGTTGCTTTTCATAGGTTTCGATATGAACGTCCGAGGCATTGGTTTTAACGGCCTCGGTGAGAATCGCATTGATCAACCGGATGATCGGAGCGTCGTCTTCCTGTTCCAGCAGATCTTCAGTTTCGGGCACCGAGTCGGCCAATGAGGCCAGATCCATATCATCACCAATTCCCTCCACCATTTGCATGGCTTCTGCGGAATCGTTCTGATAGGCGGCGTTCAGTGCCTGGTCAAAGCGGTCTGATTCAATAGTGGAGAAGCGCGCACGACCACCACTCACCCGATTAGCTTCGGCGAGTGCGGTATGGGGAGCCCCTGGCCGGACAAGAATCACCGGCTCGCCTTCTTCGTTCCGGGTAAGGATAACGCCGTTACGTTTGGCAAATGTAAAGGGGAGTCTGCCCAGCGGCGCGTCCTGCGGCTGAATATCGGTTTCGGTGATCAAGCTCTTCCTCGTTAAATCCGTCTGGTCACTGGTTTTTATTATAGGGCCAGTGTACTCACCTAACCCGTGTTCCTGTCAGCGTACAAAAAAGGCTACCACAGGAATGGGAACCACTAAACAACTCTGTGCACTATACTGCCACTAAATAGTTGCAGTCTGATAACCTGTGGGCTTTTTACGATTCCGCGACTGTGTTCAGGACTAACCATGTTTGCAATTTCTCAGAAAACACCGCTTTTGCTCGCCCTGGCCGTCGCTTTTGCCATGGTTGGCCTTACCGCCTGGCAGGGCTATCAGTTCTGGCAAGCTGAAGCGCAACCGACACGGCTCGAATCAAGCACGGACAACGCCATTCCTACGATACCAAGTACGCAGGTGCCACAGGTAAATCTGGCCAGCCTGTCAATGTTCGGCAGTGCCGCGGCTGCCGGTGAAGCCGCAGACACCAACACCGAAAACCTACCCGAAACCAATCTCCGACTGTCGCTTCGCGGAGTTCTGGCTGCAGAGGGAGAATTCCCAGGTAGCGCACTGATAGAAGACGACAAGGGCAAAACCGAAGCTTACCTGGTTGGCAACGAGCTACCGGGTAACGCCAAGCTTCGAACCGTTTTCCCGAACCGGGTGATCATCGAACGCACCGGCAAGCTGGAAAACCTGTATTTCCCTGAAGCTGATGAGTACGCCGGTGTTTTGATGGCAGACACCAACGAACCCGATCCGGAACCTGTCAGTGCCTCGGAACCCCAGCCCGAGGCAGCCCCAACCACAACCAGATCGCCATCGGCAGGCGAACAGCAAAGAAGGGAGGAGATCCGGCAGCGACTGGAGCAACTACGTCAGCGGCTACAGAACAACAACTGAGGCCAACCATGGTAACGGCCGCCAGCACCCTTCCCCGCCGTTCCTTTCTGATACCTTTGTTGTTCGCAGTGTCTGTCGTCGGCGCCCTGGAGCTCAGCTCCAAGCTAATGGACTACGTTCTTCAAGACTTCGGCCAGGAGGCGCACCAACGTCTGCAGAACTGGCAACGCCTGCACACCCTCGCGGCCAACGCGCCGGTTGATCGCCAACTTCATCTCGTCAATTCGTTCTTCAACCGCGTTCGGTTCGTCAGTGACATCCGCCATTGGGGAGAGGAAGACTACTGGGCCACACCCATCGAGCTGCTGACCACCAATGGCGGAGATTGTGAAGATTTCTCCATTGCCAAATACCTGACCCTCCGTGCCATGGGCGTGCCTGATGACGAGCTTCGCATTATTTACGTAAAAGCCCTTGAGCTGAACCAGGCCCACATGGTGCTCGCGTGGTACAAAACCCCCGACGCCGACCCTCTGATCCTCGACAACCTGATTAACGAGATCAAACCGGCCTCCCAACGCAATGATCTGGAGCCTGTATACAGTTTCAATGGCGATGGCCTGTGGCTGAACCGCTCATCTGGCGATCAGTCCAGGATCGGTGACGCGCAAAAGCTCGAGAACTGGCAGGATCTGAACCGGCGAATGACGGAATCGCTCAGGCCGTGAGGTACCACCTGCCTGCAAATGGCGGCAAATGACATAGTCCGTGTCGCACACTGACACACGCCTTTACAGCCCTGACTATAGAATGCTGCCAAATCTTTTAATCATGGAGCGGTATTCGATGCGACGCTGGAACGGTTGGGGCGATGATCAATTCAACCTGGATATCCCCGAGGGTGGGCAGGAATTTCTGGAAAGCCGGATAGGCAAAGCCAAGGCCTTGAACGATGTTTCCCTGGACGATGTTTGCGCGGTTGTACCCGAAAGCCGCCTGCCAGGTGACCCGCGTATCGACGCTCTGATCGATACCAGTGCCGAAGCCCGAGTCCGGCACGCTCGCGGACAAAGCCTGGCAGATTGGCTGGCGCTTCGCGGTGGCCATATTGGCACCTTCCCTGACGGGGTAGCCTTCCCCAACACCAATACCGACGTGCGCGCGCTTCTTCAATACGCCAGTGACCACGACCTGCATGTGATTCCTTACGGCGGCGGTACCAGTGTCGCCGGACACATCAACCCCATCGATCAGGGCAGACCGATTCTCACCGTCAGCCTTGCGCATATGAACCGCTTGATTGACCTGGACCGCGAAAGCCAACTGGCCACCTTCGGCGCCGGCACGCCCGGCCCCCTGGTTGAATCCCAACTGCGCGCCCATGGCTACACCCTCGGCCATTTTCCCCAATCCTTCGAACTGTCAACGATTGGCGGCTGGGTCGCGTCCCGCTCAAGCGGTCAACAATCCCTGCGCTATGGCCGTATCGAGCAACTCTTCGCCGGCGGTCGCATAGAAACACTCCGGGGTACTCTGGACATTCCGTCCTTTCCCGCATCCAGCGCAGGCCCTGATATCCGTGAAATGATCCTGGGTTCCGAGGGCCGGATCGGGTTGATCACCGAAGTCAAAGCCCGGATCAGTCGTTTGCCAGACCGCGAGAGTTTCCACGTGGTATTTTTCCCCTCCTGGGAAAAGGCCCGTACTGCGGCCCGCAAACTGGTACAGCATCGCATTCAACTCTCCATGCTCAGGCTCAGCAATGCCATTGAAACAGAAACCCAACTGGCGCTGGCGGGTCATCCCGGATTGATCGGTGTTCTGGAACGGTTTCTGGCGCTCCGGGGCGTCGAACAAGGCAAGTGCATGATGACGTTCGGAGTAACCGGCAGCAAAGCACAATGCAGCGCCGGCCTGAAACAGGCCCGAAAGGTCTGCAAGAACTACGGCGGTGTCTACACCGGTACCAAACTGGGCGCCAAGTGGGCGGAAAAGCGCTTCACCATGCCCTATTTCCGAGAAGCCCTGTGGCAGATGGGTTACGCGGTGGATACTCTGGAGACCGCCACAGACTGGGATAATGTTGATAGCCTGCTGAACAAGGTCGAAGGCAGCTTGCGCAACGGCCTGGACGACAAGCAGGAGAAAACCCACGTATTCACCCACCTCTCCCATTTTTATGGCCAAGGCTGTTCCATCTATACCACTTACGTTTTCCGGGTAGCCGACAGTTATCCGGAAACCCTCGCCCGCTGGCAACATCTGAAGCAAACAACCTCTGATCTTATCGTTCGAAATCGTGGCACCATCAGTCATCAGCATGGCGTAGGCAAAGATCATGCGCCGTTTATGCCGATAGAGAAAGGCGAACTGGGCATGCGGGCGATACGGGCCTTGACCACCAGCTTTGATCCGGATGCTCGTTTGAATCCAAAAACCCTGTTGGACTGATCCTGAGGTAGTTATGACAAGGCAGGACATTTTGGGTGTACTTAAAAGCTGCACCCAGCAGTTTGATGTGGTTGTCATCGGCGGCGGCATTACTGGAGCGGGTGTTGCCAGAGAGGCCGCAGGCAGTGGCCTGAGCACTCTGTTGGTAGAGCAGAAGGACTTTGCCTGGGGAACCTCCAGCCGATCGTCGAAGATGGTACACGGTGGCCTTCGCTACCTTGGCAGCGGCCATATCGGCCTGACCCGGGACGCCGTGCGTGAACGTCAGCGCATGATGGAAGAAGCACCAGGTCTGGTGGAGCCGCTGCCTTTCCTGATGCCTCACTATAAAGGCACATTCCCCGGCCCCCGACTATTCCAGCTGCTGCTGACCGGGTATGACAGTCTTGCAGGGGTACGCAGCCGCCAGAAACTCACTCCGGCGCAAACGCTTCAGTGGGCGCCCGGGCTCGCCCAGAATAACCTGATCGCAGCCAGTGGTTTTACCGATGCCCTGACCGACGACGCCCGCCTGGTACAACGGCTCATTGCTGAAGCCAGGCTGGATGGCGCCGTCTGCATTAACTATGTGACGGCAAGCGCTATCACTCGCGGCGAGGATGGCCGGGTATCGGGTATCGACCTCCTGCCCGAAGGTGAGCGCGAAGATAACGCGATTCACATCCGCACAACCCGGGTCATCAACGCCACAGGCGCCTGGGCGGACAAACTTCAGAAGCTGGGCCCAACCCAAAAACCTCTGACTATCCGGCCACTCAGAGGCAGTCACCTGGTCATACCCTGGCAACGCTTGCCCGTCACCTGCGCGGTGTCATTAATGCACCCGACAGACAAGCGCCCGGTGTTCGCCTTCCCCTGGGCGGGCACAACGGTACTGGGTACAACCGATCTGGATCACAAGTCCGATCTCAACCTTGAACCCAGCATCACCCAGGCGGAAGTTGACTACCTGCTCAAGGTAGCTGAACACCTGTTTCCTGAAGCCAACGTCCAGGCCTGCGATATTCTGTCCACCTGGGCGGGTGTTCGCCCGGTGGTTACCGATGGACAAGGGAAGGCACCCTCGAAAGAAAACCGGGAACACGCACTGCGAATTGATAACGGCTTGATCAGCATTGCTGGCGGCAAGCTGACCACCTTCCGTCCAATCGCCAGAGAAGCCTTGCTGGCAGCCATGGATGGCGATTCATCCTCGCTGAGAGATGCCCAGTCACCCGTGTTCACCGGGCCCGCCATCGCTTCCAGGCCGGAGCATCTGAGCCACCAGAACTGGCGCAGGCTAAAAGGATTTTATGGCCCCGAACTCCCGGCCTTGCTGCACCGCGAGTCATACGATCTGGTTGGCGACACCACAACGCTCTGGGCAGAACTGGAATGGGCCTGCGAGAACGAGCAGATCGTACATCTGGATGACCTCATGTTGCGCCGTACCCGCTTGGGCCTTATCTGCCCCGGTGGCGGTAAAGAGCTGCTTCCCGGCATTCGCCAGCGGTGCCAGGCTATTCTGGGCTGGGGAGATCACCGCTGGCAGCAGGAAGTGGATCGCTACCTGACCCTGTACCGACATGCCTACAGCCTGCCCCAAACCGGAGAGGCCTGAGATGGACTCAGAACCGTTAATCCTGGCTATCGACAACGGTACTCAGAGCATTCGAGCCCTGCTGTTCGACAAAAATGGCAACCTGGTTGGTAAAGGCAAGCAAGAAATAGAACCCTACTTTTCCGAGCACCCGGGCTGGGCCGAACAGCATCCGGAATACTTCTGGCAGAACCTCAGGGTTGCCTGCCAATCCCTGTGGCAGAGTACCCATGCGCTCCCTGAACAGGTGGTGGGAGTCACCGTCACAACGCAACGCGGTACAGTTGTAAACCTCAGCGAAACCGGGCAACCGCTCAGGCCGGCGATCATCTGGCTCGATCAACGCCACGCGGAGGTTGATGGCCCGGTGAAGGGGCTTTGGGGCCCGGTGCTCAAAGTCATGAGAGCAGAGGACACGGTCAGGCGTTTCAGGGAAAAAGCCCAGGCCAACTGGATTGCCCAGAACCAACCCACTGTATGGGCGAATACCCACAAATACCTGCTGCTGTCTGGCTACCTGAACTATCGGCTCACCGGTGAATACCGGGATTCAACCGGCAGTCAGGTGGGCTACCTGCCCTTTGATTTCAAAAAGCAGCAGTGGGCCGGGCCCCGGGATTTCAAATGGCAGCTGATGCCGGTCACACGGGACATGTTGCCGGAGCTGGTAAAGCCGGGAGAACGGATTGGTGAGCTGTTGCCTGAAGCCGCCGCGCATCTGGGCATGCCACCCGGCCTCCCAGTGATTGCAGCAGCCTCCGACAAGGCCTGTGAGATCCTGGGGTCTGGCGGGCTGGCTCCTGACACTGCCTGCATGAGCTACGGCACCACCGCCACCATTAACACCACCAACAAGCGTTACGTAGAGCCCGCGCGCCTGATGCCGCCCTACCCCTCGGCATTGCCGGAACACTATTCCACCGAGGTCATGATCTATCGCGGTTTCTGGATGGTGAGCTGGTTCAAGCAGGAGTTTGGCCTGAGGGAGCAACGCATTGCCGAACAGAAAGGCATTGAAGCAGAAACCCTGTTTGACGAGCTGGTCAATTCCGTACCGCCCGGCTCCATGGGACTAATGCTACAACCCTATTGGAGCCCGGGGGTGAGACAGCCCGGGCCAGAGGCAAAAGGCTCCATTATTGGCTTTGGCGATGTCCATACCCGGGCGCATATTTACCGTGCCATTCTCGAAGGCCTGGCGTATGCCCTGCGCGAGGGCAAAGAACGCATAGAAAAACGAAACGGCCAGCGCATTCGCCGCCTGCGAGTCGCCGGGGGCGGCTCTCAGAGTGATGCGGCCATGCAGCTGACTGCAGACATCTTCGGGTTGCCAGCTGAACGGCCACATACCTACGAAACCTCGGGCCTCGGTGCAGCCATCGACGCAGCCGTTGGCCTGGGCCTGCACCCGGATTTCGAGACTGCTGTGAAAGCCATGACTCGGGTCGGCCAGGTTTTTGAACCTTCGCCAGAGTCGGCAGCACTCTATGAACGACTTTATTCCGAGGTGTATCTGGATATGTACAATCGCCTGCAGCCGCTGTACCGGAAAATCAGGCACATTACCGGATATCCGCAATAATCCATGATGCTTTTTCTACATTTATAGCTATAATGTTGAAAAAGCATCATGGAGTTACCACATGACACTGCCAGCAACCATTGCACCGGAAACCAGCGACAAAGCACTGCTCGCCAAAGCCCTGCTGAACGCGGCCAAAGCTCTCGGCTTGCCACAGGCCGAAATTGCAACGGTTGTTGGCCGTAATCGCAGCGGTCTCACCCGTGATGGCATCGACCCCGCCAGCAAATCCGGAGAACTGGCGCTTCTGGTTATCCGTTTGTATCGCAGTGTCTATGCCCTGACCGGTGGCGATGGCGATGCCATGACGCATTGGCTGAACACGCCCAATCACTATTTTCAGGCCACACCGAGGAACCTTATTCAGTCAACGGAAGGGCTGGTTCGGGTGGTTCACTATCTGGACGCCATGCGGGGACGAATTTGAATTACAAGGAACGTATCACCTGTTCGGTCAGCGGTCTGCAGGGTAGTCTCTTAAGGGTTGTGGAGAGCCAGGAAGAAATTGCCACCACGCGAATCGTTGACAACATGCAGGAGCAGGCCCGGCTGGAACAGCTACTTGAAGGAAGCAAGCCGTCCTT
Source organism: Marinobacter sp. (assembly GCA_035303925.1). Classification (GTDB taxonomy): domain Bacteria; phylum Pseudomonadota; class Gammaproteobacteria; order Pseudomonadales; family Oleiphilaceae; genus Marinobacter. Next base: position 33,842 of record DATGQY010000032.1, read on the forward strand.
GCCAGCGGATGCCCAAAAACTGCACTACCTGCTGGCTACGCCATTCAGGTACCCACCCCTCAAACATGGTTCGCGGTTTGGCCGGAGTTTTGAGCCCAGCCTGTTTTACGGCGCCATGAGCATTCCAACTGCCCTGGCAGAGCTTGCGTACTACCGGTTTGTATTCACCAGTCATGTGTCCGAACCGTTCAAGCGACCGCTCACCACCTTACACACCCTGTTCAGCGCCCGGTTCAGTTCTGAGCTTGGTGTGCAGCTTCAGTCTGAACAATGGCAGGATCTGCACAAAACACTGACAGACCCGCTCAGCTATCGCGAGACCCAGGCCCTGGGCACCGATATGCGCGACTGCGGTATTGAAGTTTTTCAGTTTCTTTCAGCCAGGGCCCTTCAAGCGGGCATTTACCAGCATCCGTGGCGTGCCGGCAACGGGGTCGAAGGACTGAACGTAGCCTTGTTCACACCGACAGTCTTCCGGGACAAAGCACCCAGGTCGTATCAAAAACTGATCGTCGCCACCTCAGAGGCTGACGTGTCCATGAGCCTGACGCTTCAGGATGGCGACAAGCAGGTGCACCACTTTATCAAGGCAGACTTTCTCGTTGATGGTGTTATCCCGCAGCCGGCACTGTAGTGGCTGATGCCGACGGCCTTGAATCATCACGCTGCCAGCCACCGCCCAGGCTTCGGTAGAGATCTACCGCAGCAATCAACCGATTCAGCCGAACCTGGCTGAGTTGTTGACGCACATCGAAGACACTGCGCTGACTTTCCAGCAACACTGAAAGCTCATCAGCCCCTTCCCGGTATCGCACGTCCGTGAGTCGCAAGGTTTCTTCAGCCTTAATGAGGATCTCCCTCAGGCGTTGCTCCTGCGCCTCGTAGAGCATTACTCGGTCCAGGGCATCGCCCACTTCCTGAAACGCCGTCAGCAAACTGCCGCGATAGCCTTCCAGTAGAGCAACCCGGCGCGACTCGGACACCGCAATGGCATTACTCCGCTGACCTCCATCAAACACCATCTGGCTCAGCCCGAGCAAACCGTTCACGCTTCGCACAGGATCAGCCAGGCTCAGAAAGCCATCCGCCGATAACCGTGCCGCCGCACTGAGCGATACCGAGGGCAGAAGCGCAGACCGAGCCTGCTCAATATCGGCGCTGGCTGCCAACAACCGGGCTTCGTGGGCGGCGAGGTCAGGCCGGCGCGTAACCAGGTCCGCCGGAGTTTCCGGGTTGATGGTTGGAACAGTAGCCTGCGAGATATCGGCCACCGGTTGATCGCCCACAAACGGATACTCGCCGGTCAGAACCCGCAGCGCAGCCAAGCGTTGACGGGCCTGATATTCCAGCGGCGGTACAGCACTTCGTAAATTCAGCACCGACGTTTGCTGCCGCGCAAGCTCTGCGCGGCTGGCTGCGCCGTTGCGATAACGGGCATCAACCAGTGTCAAAGTCTGCTCACCCAATTCAAGGTTTTTGCGCGCGACATCCACTCGCAGTTGCAATTCCAGCCACTCGAACCAGGTGCTGGCTACGGACGCAATCAACGTGATTCGGGCGGCCTGATAGTCGAATTCCGTGGCCTGAAAACTGGCCAACGCCGCGCCCTCTGCGGCCGACAGCCTACCCCACAGATCCAATTCATAATCCACCGTCAATCCAACACTGGTGGAACCGCTGGTGACCCGGTCCTGATTCGGTGCCCATGAAGTCTGCTTGCCCGTATTGGCGGATGCCCCCACAGAAGGCAGCAGCGCGGCACCGGCACTTCGCAGCTGCAAATCCGCCTGAAGGACCGACTGCGCGGCCGCTGCAAGGTTCGGGTTCGCATCCAGTGCTTTATCAATCAACCGGTTCAATTGCGGATCATCAAAGGATTGCCACCATTGCCTATCCACTGACTGGCCGGCGTCAGCCACATCTGACCATTGTGCAGGGGGTTCAACGGGCACGATAACCGGCGCTGGTGAAAAAGAGGCACAACCGGCCGCGAACAAAGCGGGAATCAGGGTCAAAAAACGAAATGTCATGATCTCACTCCGAAGCCAGGGCATGGACCGGGTCCAGATGGGCCGCTTTGCGGGCAGGCAGAAAACCGAACAACAGGCCGGTGGCAAAGGCACAACTGAAAGCGAGCACCATCGGCAGAACGGTCATGTGAACCGGCGTGCCAAAGGAAGCAATCAACTGGGTGGCAACAATTCCCAATACGACACCAATCAGACCGCCAATGGCGGACACCAGCCAGGCTTCCGTCAAAAACTGCTGAAGGATATTCCAGGCCCGGGCACCGGTTGCCATGCGGATGCCGATTTCCCGGGTACGCTCGGTGACGCTCACCAGCATGATGTTCATGACGCCGATACCACCGACCAGAAGGGAAATGGCCGCGATGGAACCCAGCAACCAGGTCAGCGTATTTTGGGTTTCAGAGATGGTGTCGATCAGCGACGCCATGTTCCGGATGGTGAAATCCTCAACGCCTCCATGGCGAGCCAGCAAGGTGTCATGAATGATGGCTTCAATTTCACTCATTCGGTCAATATCAGCGACTGCGACAGTGATGTTCCGCAAATGCGTCTGACCAAAAATCCGAAGACTACCGGTGGTGTATGGCACGAATACCACATCATCCTGATCCTGCCCCATCGGCGAAGCGCCCTTCTCTGCCATCACTCCGATCACCTGGAACAACACGTTGTTCACCATGAGGTGTTTGCCCAGCGCGCTGTCATCGGGAAACAGTGCATCCGCCGTAGTTTTGCCCAACACAGCAACGGCGGCGTAGTTCACTTCATCCAGTTCGCTGAAGAAAGTGCCCTCGGTGACAGGCCATTGCCGTGCCACCGGAAACTGAAACGACGTGGCGTTGATTTCAGCCTGATGATCCCGATTGGAATACCGCAATGTTTGCCCGCCTGTAAGTTCAGGTATCGCCGCAAGAACCCCGTCTACTTCATTGATTGCCTTATAGTCTTCAGGAGCAAGTGTCGTAACGGACCAGCGGCCGCCCCGCTGATCCGGGCCGCCCGGACGAACCAGCAGAAGGTCACTGCCCATGGTGCTGATGCGGTCGACCACATCTTTTCGAGCCCCCTCGCCGATGGCCAGCATGGTGATCACCGAGGCCACGCCAATGACGATACCGAGCAGCGTCAGTGCTGTGCGAAACAGGTTACTGCGCAGCGAACGCAAGGCACTTTTCAGGGCTTCCTGCCAGTCACTCAGATACGCGCCGTTCTGACCATTTTGTTGAACCGGAGTGGCTTGAATGGCGACCGGATCGATTCCGGTGTCTTTTACAATCTCACCGTCAGAAATGTGGATCTGCCGACGGGCAACATCCGCAACATCCTGATCGTGGGTAATCAGAATGACGGTATGGCCTTTATCGGACAGCTCCGTCAGTAACCGGATAACTTCCCGGCTGCTCTTGCTGTCCAGCGCGCCGGTCGGTTCGTCTGCAAATATAATCTGCCCACCGTTCATCAGGGCACGGGCAATGGATACACGCTGTTGCTGCCCTCCCGAGAGCTGAGAGGGCCGGTGCGTTAACCGGTCCCCCAACCCCAGTTCGGTCAACAGGTGGTCTGCCCGTTCATGCCGTCGGGCCTGCGCCATGCCGGCGTAAATGGCGGGAATCTCGACATTCTCTCGGGCGGTCATTCCCGGTAGCAGGTTGTAGCTCTGGAACACAAAGCCAAAGGCTTCCCGGCGCAAGAGTGCCAGTTCATCGCGACTCAGTGCGGAAACATCCCGGCCGTCAAACCAGTACTGCCCGGCGGAAGCCTGATCCAGGCAACCCAGAATATTCATCAATGTGGACTTGCCCGACCCGGACGGGCCCATGATGGCCACAAACTCCCCCGGGTAGATCTTCAGGTCGATACCTTTTAGTACCGGCACGGCCAGCTCCCCTTCACCAAACGAGCGGGTAATGCCGCGCAGCTCGATTAACGGGTTGGCCTGGCTCATCTCAGCATGCCCCGGAAATTCGGGCCGCTATTGCTGCCAGAGCGCGGGTCCCGGACAACCAGAACCACCTTGTCACCTTCCCTCAAACCAGAGACAACTTCCGTATGAACCCGATTGCTGACCCCGGTTTCTACCTCACGGAGCTCAGGCTGACCTGAGGCGTTCAGCACCTGAACCCGGCCGCCCTGAACGGCCGATACCGGCAGCCGCAGAACGTCCAGCGCCTCACTCTGAACAAAAAATACCTGGGCTGTCATGTTGGGGAGTAACCGTCCGGACTCGTTATTCACGTCAAACAGAGCGTTATACAACACCACGTTATTGGTCACTTCCGGGGTCGGCTCAATGTAATCCAGGGTGCCAAACAGCTTTTCGTCCGGGTCGCCCAGGGTTGTGAAGTACACCCCCATACCCGCTTCGAGTTTGCTGATATCCGCCTCCGACACCTGCGCACGCACTCTCATGGTGGCCAGGTCGGCGATGCGCATCAGCAGGGGCGCTGTCTGACTGGCATTCAGTGTCTGACCCTGACGGGCCTCGATTGACACAACCGTGCCGTTCATCGGGGAATAGATACGGGCGTAGCCGAGATTGGCTTCTTCCGCCCGCAAGGTGGATGAGGTTTGCTCAATCTGAGCTTCCAGCATTGCCAACTGGGCTTTGGCAGACGCAAGGGAGGCTTCTGCCACTTGCAGGGATTCCCGTGTCGTGGCGTCTTCCCTGAACATGTTCTGTTGGCGATGATACTGAATATTGGCCAGTTTCAACTGGGCTTTGCGGTCTTCAATCTGAGCCAGCTGGTTTTTCAACTGGGCGCGAGTGGCATCGACCTTGGCCATATACACGGTAGGGTCAATCTCTACGAGGAGCTGCTCTTGTTGGACCGTTTCGCCCACCCGCACATGAATGGTGTCAACCTGCCCCGAAACCTGCGCCCCTACATCCACATAATTACTGGGCTCCAGAACACCGGTCGCGCTGACCAATTGCTGAATGTCGCCACGGGTTACTTCTACCGTGCTCAGTGGAACGTCTGTGCTCCCTCCATTCTTGAAGTACCACCAGACACCAAAGGTGACCGAAAACAACAACAGGAAAACCACCGTCCAACTGGACCATCGGCGCGGTGAAGGGTGTGCAGTGGCCATTCAGGCTATCTCCTGGAACTCAGACGAGCCGCAACAATAGTGAAGGCAGAATGCAAAAAGAAGCGGGAAAAGAACGTTTTGCGAAACATTTACATAGAGCACACCTGCCTGACCCGGTGCGCTCGCCGCCCTGTGGTTAATGCTTACAAAAAAGAGCTTTGCATTCCTGCACGAGAGGAGTACAGTGGCCGTCGTTGGAAAGATTTAGCAAAGCATTCATCAATAAGACCGATACCTGTTGTTTTCAGTAGTGCATCGTCCTGTTTTTGATCACGCAAGTTTTTTGTTTCCGCACACCCGCTGATCTGTCATCAACAAGATGCTCAGACGGCACATTAAAATGATTGAGTTCAGGATTATATCTATGTCAACTGTTACCGGTACTGTTAAGTTTTTCAACGAATCCAAAGGTTTTGGTTTTATTACTCGCGAAAGCGGCCCGGACGTTTTTGTTCACTACAGCGCCATCCAGGGCGGCGGCTTCAAGACTCTGGCAGAAGGCCAGCAGGTTGAGTTCACCGTTACTCAGGGCCAGAAAGGTCCTCAGGCGGAAAACGTAGTTGGTCTGTAAATAACAGCCCAAACGCGTTAAAGAAAGGCAGCTTCGGCTGCCTTTTTGCGTTTCTGGCCACAACCTCGCCCGACCCTCCACTGAGGCGGCGCTGCCTTCCTCCCCCTGCCCGGTCCACACCACCCGCTACGATAGTGACTTGCTACTGAAATTCGCACAGAATAAGAGCCATTAACGCCAGTGCGACAGGACAACGAATGGCTTTCAAGCGTCTGAACCCCAATGTGCCACTCACTGCCTGGCTAATTCTTTTAGCTACGCTGATCATCTCTACCCTCACAAGCTTATGGATGCGTGACTTTCTGGTTGAACGTGACCAGGAGCAGCTGGAGTTTGCCGCGGCCCAATTGACCGAGAAAATCAACGAACGATTGAATGCCTACGCGCTAGTACTCAGAGCAGGTGCTGGCCTGTTTGCCGGCACCACCAAAGTAAACCGCGACGATTGGCGCCAATTCGTGGACACGCTCAGCATTGCAAAGGCAGTGAAGGGAGTTCAGGGGTTCGGCTTCAGCCTGATCGTCAGGCCAGAGGAGCTGACGCTCCATGAGCAGCATATGCGACAAGAGGGGTTCGAACGCTATGCGGTGAGCCCTGCAGGCGATCGTAAGCTTTACAGTGCCATTGTGTTTCTGGAGCCCTTTGATGCACGCAACCAGCGAGCGCTTGGCTACGACATGTTCTCCGAACCAGTTCGTAAAGCCGCCATGGAGCAGGCGCGGGATACCGGCCTTGCTGCCCTCACCGGCAAAGTAACATTGGTTCAGGAAACGGACATTGACCCTCAGCCCGGAACGCTCATGTACGTTCCGGTGTACCGGAATGGCGCCCCGCTCCATAGTCACGAACAACGCAAGGCCAACCTGGTCGGCTGGGTGTACAGCCCGTTCCGGATGACCGATCTTCTGGAGGGAATACTGGGCGACTGGGGGCGCGAAGCCGGTGTTCGTCGTGCCATTGGCGTACGTATCTACGATCAACAGGCTGCCGACGAAAACCTGCTGTTTACTAATCTTCCGGACAACGCCTTAAGCACATCCGGCCTACACCGTGAACTTGAATTCAACGGACACCGGTGGGTGCTTGAATTTGCACCGCTGAATGCCGAAGCTGCTCCCCCGCTTCTAGCGGCATGGCTCATAGGTGCCGGAGTTCTGTTGCTCGGATTTCTCATATTTGCACTGTATCTAACGCTCAACCGAACTCAGCGTAATGCCGAACGAATCGCGGGGCGCCTCACCCAGGACCTTCAAGAACTCGCTACCCGTTTCGAAACCATTGCCAATCGGGTTCCTGGCATGGTCTATTCCTACCAGCTGTTTCCAGATGGACGCTCCTGCTTTCCTTACGCAAGCCAGGCTATCCAGGAAGTCTATGGCTTGAACCCTGAACAGGTTCGTCACGATGGCTCCGTTGTACTCGATCTTCTGTATCCCGAAGACTCACAGCGGGTAAAAGACAGCATTCTCAGATCGGCTCGAACCCTGTCGCCCTGGCAGGAAGAGTACCGGGTCATTCACCCTGATGGCAGTTTACACTGGGTGATTGGTGACGCACTTCCACAATCCATGGAAGACGGTTCGGTTATCTGGTACGGCGCCATAACACGCATTACTGAGCGGAAGCAGGCCGAGTTACGCCTTAAGGAAGCATTGGTGCAATCCTCCCGTTTCCGGGACGCCCTGGACCGAATGAATACCTACGTGTTCATGAAGGACAGCAACTTACGGTATACCTATGCGAACCAGGCAACACTGGACCGAATCGGTATCACCCGAGAGCAATTGCTGGGCACACGTGGAGAGCAATTCCTGGATGCAACCAGCATGGAGAAAATCAGGAAACTCGACGAGCGGGTGCTGAAGGGTGAGCGGGTGACGGACGAGCTCGAAATAAACGTACGTGGTGAGCGGGGCGTTTTTCTGCAGATCGAAACCCCCATGTTTGAAGATGAAACCAGCGAACACATTGTCGGCCTGATTGGAATTTCCACGGACATTACCAAGGCAAAACAACAGGCTCGTGAGATCGAACGCCTCGCCCACTATGACCCTCTCACCGGCATGCCCAACCGTGCTCTGCTGGCAGACCGGCTAGACCAGGCTATGGCCATGGTTGACCGGCGATCGAGTTCACTGGCGGTCGTGTATCTTGACCTGGACGGCTTCAAATCGGTCAACGACACCTATGGTCATTCAGCCGGAGACCAGGTGCTGATTACTGTCGCGCGGCGAATGAGAAAAGCGCTACGCAAGGAAGATACTCTTTCGCGCCTGGGCGGAGATGAGTTTGTAGCAGTGCTGATGGACATGTCGCCTGACACAGATTACGAGCTACACCTCAAACGCTTGCTGAACGCGGCATCAGAACCGGTACTGCTCAAAGATAACGCCATTCGATTGAGTGCCAGCCTGGGCGTTTCATTCTATCCCCAACCAGAGATCACCGGTGGCGACCAGTTGATACGCCAGGCAGACCAGGCCATGTATCAGGCAAAGCTGGCCGGGAAAAGTCGTTTCCATCTTTTCGATACCGAACTGGACAGGTCCATGCGAAGCCAGCATGAAACTATCGAGAACGTTCGGCAGGCCCTGCACGATCACCACCTGTGCCTGCACTACCAACCCAAAGTAAATATGCGCACCAGTGAAGTGATTGGTGCCGAAGCGTTGTTACGCTGGCAGCATCCTGAACGGGGATTGCTCGCCCCAGGCGCTTTTATCGGGCTGGTTGAAGATACGCCCGTTATGCTTGAAATCGGCCGCTGGGTCATGGACAGCGCCTTGAGCCAAATGGACAACTGGTTGCAGCAGGGTTTGCACATGCCCCTGAGCATCAACATCAGCGCAGTCGAGCTGAGGGATCCTGATTTCGTCAATAATTTGAGAGACCAGCTGAACGCCTGGCCTCGAGTTGCTCCATCCATGTTGGAGCTGGAGGTATTGGAAACAGCGGCCCTGGGCGACCTTGCCCAGGTCAGCCGGGTGCTGGATGACTGCCGGAAGCTGGGTGTCAGCATTGCCATTGATGATTTTGGCACAGGGTACTCATCCCTGACCTATTTCAAGCGATTGCCCGCCAAGGTTGTAAAGATTGATCAGAGTTTCGTGAGTGGGATATTGAGGGACCCGGCTGACCTGACCATCCTCGATGGCATCGTCCGTTTGGCGGATGCCCTCGACCGCCAGCTGATCGCAGAAGGCGTAGAAACCCACGAACATGCCGAAATGCTGCTTCGTATCGGTTGCGATCTGGCTCAGGGCTACGGAATCGCACGGCCCATGCCAGCGGAAGCGCTGCGCCCCTGGTGCGCACAATGGCGCGCGCCTGAACATTGGGCCAACTTGAAACCGGTATCGCGTAGAGCTCTGCCCAGCCTGTATGCCGGCGTAGACCACCGCGCCTGGGTGGAGCACTTCAGGAGTTACCTTCAGGGCAACGAGGCCCCCATAAACCTTAATTCCAATAGTTGCCGTTTCAGTAATTGGCTATCCAAACAGCCTGAATCCATGCCCGGCATGGAGATCATAGAGTCTCTGCACACCCAGCTGCATGCACTGGCCATAGAGATTGACAAGCTGAACAAGCAGGATCAATCCGAGCAGATTCCCGCGCTGATGAATACCCTGGATTTGTTGAGCAATCAGCTGTTCATGAAAATGCAGAAGCTGATGGAAAGTATTGAATAGAAGTGAATTAGCCAGGCTGCCTGGAACAGACCAGGCAGCCCTCAGGCTTTAGGCCGTTACAGACGAACCCAAGTTCAGGTATTCTGCAATAGCGCCATCGGGGTTAGGCGCATGTACAATCTGGCCGTCGGTGGTAAAACCCCGAACCCGCAAATTCGATTCGCGCCAGCCATTCCCGTAAGCGCCAAAGAAAATCGGAATGATCAGCCCGACAACAGCTGAGAACAAGGCGGCGGCCTCAGGCTCCAGCACCAGATCCATCACCGTCCCCAGACCGAAAGAAAGCGCGAAAACACCAATGCCAATTCCCCACATTCTCTTGACCAACGCCCAAATACCGGCGAAAAAAAGTCCGGGCCAGGACCAACCCTGCTTAACCGCTTCACGTTGACCGGATGGGTGGGTAAATACTTTGTACTGCTTCATTGCTTAATTCCTTTTATCCCTGGTTAAAATCGAGAGCACCTACTCTCTTACCTATCTGGCGTCTTGAGTGCATCCCCAAAGCCACCTGATATTCCTTCTAATGCAAATCCAAAAACCAACGTCGGCATCTTTCGCCGAACGCTGCGAACGATACATAAATCCTGGTTAGCGCTCTCTGACCCCTGTCACACAGCGGACAGCTCAATCCCTGCTTTTTTTCTCCCGGTACATGGCGCTGTCTGCATAACGAACCAGCGTGCCCATATCTGCTCCATGGTCCGGATAAACGGCTATGCCGATGCTGGGGATCAGCTGGAGCGTTGCTGCAGACAGCTCGTAGGGCTCACCCAGGACGGTGCTGATCTTTGCCGCGATAGCCATTGCATCATCCGGCTGCGTGATGGTATCCAACAATACGATGAACTCATCCCCTCCAAGGCGACCGACGGTGTCCGAAGCGCGGACACATTGCACCAGACGGCGCGCAATCACTTCCAGAACCTCATCGCCGGCCCCGTGACCGTAGGTATCATTTACTTCCTTGAACTTGTCGACATCCAGGTACAGAACCGCCAAATAGCCCTTTTCCCTGGCAACACGGGCCAGCGCATTCTCAATACGATCCAGAACCAGGTGCCGGTTGGGCAGCCCGGTCAGCTGATCGTGACTGGCCATATACTCCAACCGAGAATGCATTTGCTTACGCTCTATCGCCGCTGCAACCTGCACGCCAACGAATTCCAGCAACTCACGGTCTCGCTCGGTAAAACCTGCACCGCCCATATGCCGTTGCACCAGAATCGCACCGAACACCCCTTCGGAAGCAACCAGCGGCACCCCCATGCAGTCCGGCTGTAAGGAAACCGCGCTGTTGGACAAGGCCGCGCGTTCACACAGTGCGCGGGTATCCGAGGCAAGCGAAAACGTCTCAGTGTCGAGCCTGTCCGCATTGTAGGGAATGCTCATAACCCCGGTTTCCCGATCATTTAACGCAACCACGAAAGCCGGTGCCGTCAGCAACTCATCGACTACCCGGTGAATGCGCTGGAACATGGCCTGCAAGGTACTGGCGCTGTTCGCGGCCTCTGAGATGGCATACAAAGCCGATTGCATGGCTTCCGCCTGCTTGCGCACGGTCACATCGCGCGCCACCGCAACCCGAACCTGATTATCATCCGACCACCGAGCAGACCACATGATGTGAACAACCGAGCCATTCTTGTGGATATAACGGTTCTCAAAATGAGGCTTCAGCTCCCCCTGAACGATCTCCTTTATCGCCTCCTGTGTCTTCTGCTGATCGTCGGGATGAACAAACCCAAGAATAGGTTGGCCAATCATTTCCTCCGGCACATAGCCAAACACCCGTTCACTGGCTGCACTCACGTAGAGCACCCGGCCCTCACGATCGACGACGCACACGGCGTCCAGCAAAAGATCGATAAAACTTTCTGGAGGAATAAGTGACTTCATTGCCAGCAGGCTACCTCGATCAGGTGCGATGAAACTGTACTGGTCTGCCCACACATCAGCGTTCCAGCATCAATATGAGGTAGTATACGCTCAGACACGCCGGTCAACGCGAATAGCCGGCCAGACGAACCAGGCAAACGAACGCTATATGAAGATTCCAAAACGATTACAGCCCCTTGTCGACGACGGCATGGTGGACGAAGTGTTATACCAGTTAATGAGCGGTAAAGAGGCTCAGGTGTTCGTTGTGCGCTGCGGTGACAGCGTACGCTGTGCCAAAGTATATAAAGAAGCGCAGAAGCGCAGCTTCAAACAGGCCGTTCAATATCAGGAGGGCCGCAAAGTACGCAACACCCGCCGGGCTCGCGCCATGGGCAAAAAGACCCGTTACGGCCAAAAAGAACAGGAAGATGCCTGGCTGAACGCCGAGGTTGACGCCCTGTACCGGCTGGCCAAGGCCGGTGTCCGCGTACCGGAACCTTTCGGATTCGTGGACGGCGTGCTGTTGATGGAAATGATCGCCGATGAAGAAGGCAAGGCTGCACCAAGACTGGACGATGTCACACTGACTCCAGAACAGGCGCGCGCCTACTACAGCAAAGTCATTGCAGACGTTGTACTGATGCTCACCGCCGGCCTGATCCACGGTGATCTTTCCGAGTTCAACGTACTGGTGGATGCCAGCGGCCCGGTTATTATTGACCTGCCGCAAGCCGTCAATGCCGCCGGTAACAACAGTGCAGAACAGATGCTCGAACGGGACGTGGATAACATGCGCCGCTATTTCGGCCGTTTCGCACCAGAGCTTCTTAATACCGATTATGGCAAGGAAATCTGGGCGCTCTACCAGTCCGGAGACCTGCATCCTGGCAGTCGATTGACCGGTTGCTTCGAGCACAACACCGAAAGCGCCAACGTGGATGAGCTCATGGCAGTGATTGAAGCGGCAAAAGAAGAAGAGTGGGAACGCCAGGAACGCATGCGCGATGCTGAGGACGGCGACGATTGACGGTTAACGTCTACGGCCTTTCTCTCATTGCGGCCGGAGAAAGCCTTGTATTACTCTTCGGAACTCGTTGAACACTGCATCGCACCCTGACCTCTGCAATCCGGATAAAGGCAAATCATGTTCTTAGACCGTTTCTATTCCGTTCAGGACGGACGCATCCTTATTACGGCCCACCAAGCCAGCCATTTTGCCAAAGAAGTGGCGGGGGATTTCAACCCGATACACGATCCCGGCGCCCGTCGCTTTTGCGTTCCCGGAGACCTTCTGTTCGCCCTGGTGCTGTCCCGGTTCGGCTTGTATGGCAACATGACATTCAATTTCCGGAACCTGCTCGGCGCTGAGGTACCTCTCGAGTTCCGTGAGGCCATCGGCGGCAACATAGAAGTGTGTGATGAAACTGGTAAGGTGTACCTGGAAGTCGCCCGCAGTGGTGAACAGACCAACGATGCACAGGTCATCAACGAGTTTACTCGTTGCTACGTAGCAGCTTCCGGCAAGAATTTCCCGCACACCCTCAAACCCCTCATGGAAGCCCACGGGGTGATGTTTAACCCCGATCGCCCGGTGGTGATGTACGAAAGCATGAGTTTGCAACTCAACCGCCTTGACAACCCGGAGCCAGAGCTTGAACTGAGTAACGCCGACCTGGAAGTTGCCGGCAAACGTGGCAACGTTACCCTTGAGTACCGGCTTTTGTCGGCTGGCAAACCCGTTGGCGATGTCGCCAAGCGACTGGTACTGGGCGGTCTGCGGGACTACTGCCCGGATACCATGGCCGGTATCATCGAAGAGTTCTATCGTCTCAAAGCCAAAGGCACCGGCGCCTGCAACCCTACGGAGACCTGAACAATGGCCATTCACACCGGTGACACCCTTCCCGACATTGAATTACAGGTGATGGGTGAGAACGGACCTGAAAAGGTGAGCACGCGGGCTTTATTCGCCAATAAAAAGGTCGTGCTGTTTGCGGTTCCCGGCGCATTCACCCCGGGCTGCTCCAGAACCCACCTGCCCGGCTTCGTTGCCCTCGCCGACAAGATCAAGGCCCGGGGCGTCGACAGCATTGTCTGCACCTCAGTCAACGACGTCTTTGTGATGGACGCCTGGGGCAAAGCACAGAACGCGGACGGCATTATCATGCTGGCTGACGGCCTCGGCGAATTTGCCCGGGCGCTGGATCTGACCCAGGACCGCACTGAGGCTCAGCTCGGCATCCGCAGCCAGCGCTACGCCATGATCGTCAACGATGGCCGGGTTGAACTGTTGAACATTGACACCCAAGGCATCGAAAAAAGCAGCGCGGAAACCTTGCTAGCGGCGCTCTGAACGAGCCTGACTCGATAGCCAACCGGCTCATCCATGAAATTATCACGACTTGTCAGCAACCAGAACGGCATCAGCCGGCAACGTGCCAATGCTCTGATTGCTGCGGGCCGAGTCACGGTTGACGGAGAGGTTTGCCGGGAATCTCAGGGCGAGATCAGCAGGTTCGCCGCCGTTGCTATAGACGGCCTGAGTATCCGCGATGCCAGCCCTGCTCTGTACCTGATGCTCAACAAGCCGGCGGGCTACCTGAGCGCAACAACGGATGACATTCACGCCACCGTACTGGAGCTCATCGACCCCGAACTTCGTGACGGACTGCATATCGGTGGCCGTCTCGATCGGGCCAGTACCGGGCTACTGATCGTCACCAATGACGGTCACTGGTCTCGCCGGCTAACTGAGCCACGCATCAAGATTCCCAAGGTGTACCAAGTCACGACGGAGTCGCCTATAACGACGGAATGCCACCGGCGCTTCGACGAAGGGATCTGGTTTGAGTACGAGCAGCTACGAACCTCGCCCGCCCAGATAGAAGAACTGGGCCAGTGCCACGCCCGGGTGACCATTTACGAAGGCCGCTATCACCAGATAAAACGAATGTTCCATGCGGTTGGCAATCGGGTGACCTCGCTCCACCGGGAAAGCATGGGGAATATTCGCCTGGACCCGGCGCTGCAACCCGGCCAGTATCGGCCACTGACCGAAACAGAAATTGCCTCCGTTTAGCCCCACAGATTAACCCGGGGAGGTATTGCGCTCAAAGGTATGCAGACAAACATCCACTGTGAGCGACAAAGATTCCAGGGCAGCGGCCCTCGCCCTGCCCTCCGGGCTCGCCCGGTAGAGGTGGGGTGTCATGGCCAACAGATCAGCAATCGGTTCTGCCCCCGCCAGGTGCAGAGTGAAGCGCATGTCCTCGGTCCGAACACGGCGAAAGCCGTTCGGCGCCTGATCCACTTTCTTCGATTCCGCCCTGACCTCAGGATAGATGACCTCCCGCAGCTCTCGCAGGTGATCCTGTCCGGCATCGACTTGCAATAATTTTCCGCCACGCCGAAGCACTCGGGCAAACTCGGGATAAACGGGGAAGCCAAACAGGCACAAGATCCGGTCCAGTGACGCGGGCAATACAGGCAGATTGGCGTTGCTACCGACCACCCAACTCGGTCGCGCGTCCTGCCGGGCCGCGGCCAACACCGCCCATTTCGAAATATCCAGGCCAAGCAAGGCCAGCGTGCAGTCCCCATCTGCAGCCGCAGCCAGATGGCGCAGGTAATAACCTTCACCGCACCCCGCATCAAGGCAGCTGACTATGGAACCTGCCGGCACACCGTCCATCGTTTCCCGGACAACAGCATCGGCAATCGGCTGATAAAACCCGGCATCGAGAAAGCGCCGGCGCGCAGCCACCATGACCTTGCTATCACCGGGGTCCAGCGAACGTTTCTTCTGCACCGGAAGCAAATGCACATAACCCTGCCGGGCCACATCAAAGTTATGACCGCTGGCACACCGCCAGGCTGTCGCTTCCCGGTGCAGGGACTCGCCGTCCAACGGACAAGCCAAGGCGTCAAAAGGTAGGATCTTCATGGTGTTTTTCCTGACAACGCCAGAACCCGAGCAAAGACTATCGAAACAGGTAGGCAATGAGCTGTAAAACTATGAGCAGCGCCGCAATGACCTACTTGAAGCGGGACGTCGCCGACCGGACGGAATCCGTAAACGAATCCCAGGCACTTTCAACACCGGATTTCAAATCATCCCATGCTTCATCACCCGCTTCACTCAATTCATCAAGTTTCTTTCTGGTGTCATCACGCTTCGACTTCAACTCATCTATCTGCCTGTAGTAGTCCTGCTGAACATCAGCTTCCTTTGAATCGGCCTTTGCTTTCAGCTTATCAATCTCAGCGTTCCATTCATCCAGTTTGGCGTGAACTTTCTTGATGTAGGTGTCTTTCATACTCATGTTCGGAGCTCCTTGCTATTGAGTTTTCAAGATTACCGAATGACGTCA
The DNA here is from genome assembly GCA_035303925.1 of Marinobacter sp. Lineage (GTDB taxonomy): Bacteria > Pseudomonadota > Gammaproteobacteria > Pseudomonadales > Oleiphilaceae > Marinobacter. The sequence goes on from DATGQY010000032.1 coordinate 49,476, forward strand.
GCGGCATTCACATGAGAGCCTAACGCAAATGGTTTCAGATCGATAGGCACGCAGGTGCCCGGTGATTTACAAACGGGCCCACCAGACGTTGGGAAATCCGGCCAATACTTTAGGCCTTGCGGGGATCCGTTTCGGCAGTCTGAGGGGCCTGATGGCATCTGTCACGAAACGCCAACAGACTCTCCACGCCGGTGAAGTCCACCAGATCACGGAAATCAAGCCAGTCCACCAGGCAGTAAAGGCAGATAGCCGGATAATTCCAAGGTTCAAACTGGCCTTCATCCACCATGGCTGAAAGTGTTCGCAACGTGGTCATGATGCGTTCCCGCTGCAGGTTGTAGAACATTGCATCCTGGCCGGAGTCGATACCGGAATTTTCAGAGTGGGATTAGTGCGTCGAAGTTCATTACGGCCTTCACCGTAGATATTGAGATTGATGAATTCGTAGGGCTGGTCATCCAACAGAAGCCGAATGCGCCGCACATATGGTGATATCGTGGATCCAATGAGCTGCATGGTTGCTCCTTAAGTTCAATCCCAGGGCTCAATAATCAACCGCCCGAAAATGGCGTACTAAACGCTATCGGATGTCCCGGGCTGGGTCGAATTCACCCCAACTGGATTGAGGTTTCTCTGATCAGGCTATCACTCTGCAAACACAAAATCCTATCCCGGATTTTGTCACTTAAATTTTCATTAGGCATCGCTCCTGACCA
>DATGQY010000033.1:0-10995 GCA_035303925.1 Marinobacter sp.
CGGTAGCTGAAGAATACGGCAATCAGCAGGCCAACGAGCATGCCCAGGGCCGGCAGGGCCATGGCGGACATCACGTTCAGGTCGCTGGCGTCGACGCCGTTGTCGGCCACATTGGCCAGCAGGATTTCATTCAGGTAGATGCCGCCGAAGCCCACGGGCAGGAACATGTACGGGGTAATCAGGCCGAAGGTGAGCACACAGGCCACCAGCCGGCGGTCCATGTTCAGTTTGGCCATCACATACAGTAACGGCGGCACAACCAGCGGAATGAACGCAATGTGGATCGGCAGGATGTTCTGGGAAGAAACGGCAACGGCCAGCAACAGGCCGATGATCATGAAACGGATGCCGGTAGCCGCGCCGCCTTCATCCTGCCGGCCTACCATGGCCAGGGCTTTGTCGGCCAGGGCGTGGGCCAGGCCGGATTTGCCGATGGCCACGGCAAAGGCACCCAGGGTGGCGTAGGAAAGTGCCACGGTTGCACCGCCACCGAGGCCGGAGTTGAAGGCATTGATGGTGTCTTCAAGGGACATTCCGGCCACCAGGCCACCGGAAATGGCACCGATGATGAGGGCAACGACAACGTGGATGCGGCACAGGCTCAGTACGAGCATGATCAGTACCGCGGCAACAACGGCATTCATGGCAGACTCCGGGTAGGAATATTGGGTTTACCGGCACCTTTTGGGCACCAGCGGCACGAAAAGTGCGCTAATGTGCAGGAAATGACCGCATCAGTCAAAGTGGTTGTGTAACGGTCAGTCAGCATCCACCCGGGCAAAGCGGGGTACCTGTTCACCGGCCACTTCGACAGTTTCACGGAACATGGCCAGGGGCCTAACCCACAGGCTGTAGTCGCCGTACAGGCAGCGGTAAACCACCAGGGGTTCCTCGGTTTCACTGTGCCGGGCCACGCCGATGACTTCGTAATCCTGGCCCTTGTAGTGGCGGTAACGGCCGGGCGTGATGGGTTGTGAGGATCGGTTCATAAATCGTGCCCTGCGAAAGAGTGAATAATGTTTCAAAAAATTGCCAAAAGTGCCTTAAAAGTTTTTTGCGGATCATTACACTGTCAGGAGATAACTTTTTACTTTGGGCCGCCGTGACACTGATGCGAGTACTCGTCCTGTTGTTGATTCTTGCGCATTCCGCTGTTGCTCACGCGGAGGTGTCCGATTTTCACGCAGGTTGGCGTTTTGCGGATCCAGATCTGCAGATAGACGATATCCTGCTGTCTGCAGATGAGCAATGGCAGGCAGTGCCGTCGGATCAGGCGTTGAATTTCGGATTTACCGAGCAGCCAGTCTGGCTCAGGCTCGACATGTCCGGAGAGGCAGGCCGGAAGGATCGGGTGGTTGTGGTGTCATACCCTCTGCTCGATGACCTGCAGGTTTTCTGGTATGTGGATGGTCAGTTCCGTGATTCGGTTCATACCGGGGATCTTCAGCCTTTCGATACCCGACCTTTGAATCACCGCTATTTTGTTTTTCCAGTGCCGGCAGAGCCTGGCCAGATAACCGCCTATCTCCGGGCAGAAACCGAGGGCGCCCTGCAATTTCCTTTCAGTGTGATATCGGTACAGGAATTCCTGGAGCAGGACCAGGCCTCGCTCAGTTGGCAGACTCTGTTTCTGGGTATCATGCTGGCACTTTTCATCTATAACGCGTTTTTGTTTGCCAATACTCGTCAGCCCGTCTATTTCTGGTATGTGTTGACGGTAGCGGCTACCTGCCTGGTACAGATCAACTTTCACGGTATTTCCTTTCAATGGCTCTGGCCTGATTTCCCTGCGTTCAATCAAATGGCCACGGTGCTGTTGATTTCGGTTAACCTCATCGGTGCCGGTATGTTCACACGGGTATTTCTGGTTACCCCACGGTACAGTGCAGTGAGTACCTGGCTGTTGAACGCCATAGTGGCTGGAGGCGTTATCGGGTTGGTGCTCTCCATGTTTGCGAGCTACCACCTCGGTATTCTGCTGATCACCGTGTTTACCTTTCTTTCGACGGTTACGGCCTGGGGCGTCGCGATTTACATCTGGAAGCAGGGACAGGTGTTGGCCCGTTACTACATTCTGGCCTGGACACCGTTGCTGATAGGACACCTCACTATCACCGGTAGCAAAATGGGGGTACTGCCCCAGGATCCGATATATGAGTATGCGCCCCAAGTGGGGGCAGCACTGGAAGTTTTGTTGCTGTCTTTTGCCCTTGCCTATCGCATAAAGCTGGAAAGAACCCGTCGACAGGAGGCTCAGCACCGCGCACTGACGCTGGAGCGTGAGGCCAGTCAGACTTTGAAAATCAAAGTTGCGGAACGTACCCGCGAACTTGAGGAGGCCAACGATCGACTGAGAACGCTGACCTTGACCGATGGTTTGACGAAGGTGGCGAACCGTCGCAGGTTTGATGAGAAGTTAAAGGAGGAGTGGGCCCGGGGCCAGCGTCATGGGCATCCACTCAGTCTTTTGGTGATGGACATCGATTTCTTCAAGGCGGTAAACGACAACTATGGTCACCTGGCAGGGGATGATTGCCTGGTTGCCTTGGCCACAACCTGCGACCAGGAAATTCAGCGCCGGGGAGACTTGCTGGCACGTTTCGGTGGCGAAGAATTCGCTGTCCTATTACCCTGCACCTCGATCGAGGGCGCGGTATGCGTGGCCGAACGCCTGCGAGAAGCGGTGCAACGCAGACCGGTGGATACAGGCACCGGAGATTCCATTTCCGTGACCGTCAGCATCGGGACGAGCTGTCTGGTTCCTGCTGAAGGACTAGTGCAGGAAGAGCTCATCCGACTCGCAGACGAAGCTCTCTATGCTGCCAAAGCTGCGGGCAGAAACAGGGTTGAGGTAGCCAAAAGGGTATCTCGGACTACACTCTTATAGATATCTAATGCCGACCAATGGATAACGATTGATGGGGCTATCCGGCCGTACTCTGAGAGTCAGCCTGTTTTTATTGCTGTGCATGGCCTGTGGGTCGGGTGTGGCAGCACCGGTGGCTTTTCAGTGGCTGGAGCTGCCAGAGGGCGATCTTTCGATTGAACAGGTCCGCTCTGTTCCGGACAGCCAGTGGCAATCCATAGATGCTGGCGGCATTCTCAACCGGGGCTTCAGCGACGGCGTTTTTTGGCTGAAGGTTCCGGTGTCGCCGCGCCCGGTTAACCGGGTGCTTGAGATCAGTTATCCGCTGCTTGATGTAGTCTCGTTGCACTGGGAAATCGGTGGTCGCATCGTCGAGACGCACCACACCGGGGATACCCGGCCGTTCGACAGTCGTCCGATCGTACACCGTAACTTTGTATTTCTGGTGCCATCGCTGACCGAACCGGTGACAGCCTGGATCAGAATCCGCACCCAGGGCTCCGTGCAGATCCCGGTTTCGGTAACCTCGTCCGCCGAGTTTCTGGCTCATGAGCAGATTTCGTTTGGCTGGCAGGCGATGTTTGTCGGCATTGTGTTCTCACTGGCTCTGTACAACCTCTTTCTGTTCGCCATCGTGCGGCATACCACCTACCTGTGGTATGTGCTGGCGGTTATCACCACGGGCCTGGTACAGCTGAACTTTAACGGTTTGCTGTTTCAATGGTTGTGGTCAGACGCGCCGAAGGTCAATGACTATTTTACGGTGCCGATCGTAGCGATAGCGCTTGTCTTTGCGCTCACATTTACCATGAAGTTCCTGTCTATACGCCGCTATAGCCTATGGAGCTACCGGCTGCTTCAGGTACTTCGTCTGGTTGGTGTGACGATGGTGATCTACGGCTTTGTCGGAGCTTACCAGTCCGGTATTGCCATGGTGAGTGCACTGGCTGCGCTCGTCACTATTACTGCCTGGTGTATCGGAGTGCTGGTATGGCGCAAGGGCCAGGTGCTGGCCGGGTTCTACGTGCTGGCCTGGACGCCGTTACTGGTCGGGCACCTGGTGCTGGCCATCAGCAAGCTGGGTTGGATTCCGCGGAGTGGGTTTACCGAGCTGGCACCTCAGGCAGGTGTGGCTATGGAAGTGATTCTGTTGTCTTTTGCCCTTGCCTACCGGATTAACCTGGAGCGCCAACGCCGGCAACAGGCTCAGGAGCACGCGCTGGAGGTTCAGCAGCAGGCCAATCTGACTCTGGAGTCCCGGGTGCAGGAGCGTACCCTGGAGCTGGAAAAGGCCAACGAGCAATTGAAAGCGATCAGTCTGACGGACGGGTTGACGCACGTAGCCAATCGCCGAAGGTTTGATGAGAAGCTGGATATCGAGTGGAACCGGGCCCTGAGGCATGAACAGGTGCTCAGCCTGGTGTTGCTGGATATTGACCACTTCAAGCGGGTAAACGATACCTTGGGGCATCTGGTTGGGGACGATTGTCTGGTGGCCCTGGCGGACGTGTTAAAGAGTGAAATTCAGCGCTCGGGTGATCTTGTGGCGCGTTATGGCGGTGAAGAGTTTGTCATCTTGCTGCCAGCGACCGATACTGAGGGTGCTCGCCTGGTGGCGGAGCGGTTGCGCCAGGCAGTTGCCCGGACGCCCGTGTACACCGGTGATGACATGAAGCCCGTGAGCCTGACCATCAGTGTGGGCGTTGCCTCTATGTCGCCGACGAAAGACTCCAGCAGCCAAGAGCTGATGCGGCATGCGGATGAAGCCCTATACGCTGCGAAGGCGGGTGGCCGGAACCGGGTGGTGGTCTGGAGCGAGGACCAGCTGGCTCCGACCACTCACGCTTGAGGGTCAATTCTTGAGTTTGTATTTCCCTGGCCCGAGGAAGATCACCGCAAAGGCGGTAAACAGGAAGAACCCCTGAAGTTCCAGCGACCAGCCGCCACTGCTGTTCAGAGTGAGCAGTTGATGGCCATGGACCAGTGCTATCGCCACCAGCATGTTGAACACGACAATGAGTGCGCCAATCCGGGTCTGGTAGCCCAGAATGACCATCAGCGGTGCCAGAATCTCTCCGATATAAACGCCATAAGCGAGAACGGCGGGTAGGCCGTGGCTGACCAGTTGGCTTTCTACAAATCCGATGCCGTTCAGCAGCTTGGCCACACCGTGAAACAGCAACAGGCCGCCAAGTGTGAGCCGGATAATCAGTTTTCCGAGGTCTGCGTTGTCCAGCAAGAGTGTGATCTCCGGAGTGGTTAAAAAACGGGTGGTTCAAGTGGGTGGGGCGCAGTTTAACCGGTTGGCGCCAGCCCTTAAAGGTGTCGGATATCCGGATACAGCGGGATTAACGCTTTTAGCAGTCGGTTCTGGGCACCGGTCGGAACCTGGTTCTGTTCCATCGCCAGGATCAGGTTTTCGGTCAGCGCATTGAACTGGGTGTCGGTAATGGCCATGTCTGCGTGCAGCTCCCTCATCTCCCGGCCAGTATAAGTACAGGGACCGCCGCTCAACTGACACAGCTGGTCGGTCAGGTTGCGGTGGAACTGTTTGACATCGATTCCCCTGAAGGCCTGGTTGATACGTTCATCGTCGACAATCAGAAACAGCAGGTCCTCAACGATGCTGGCAATGCCGGCACGCTCTCCCAGTTGCTGGTAGAGGTCCGGACCGGGCGGGCTCGGCTGGAGCTGGCAGCCCGAGATCGTGGCGGTCAGTGCGAGAATCAACAACAGGCTGAGGTGTGGCTTGTTCGCAGACATCAGAAGTTCCCCTGTAAGGCCAGATACACGCCCTGCTGATCGGTCAGCGACGCGACATCGCCCAGATTGATCCAGGCTGCGGTGACCGACAGCCGGCGATCAGGAACCCAGGCGATGAATACGTCCCACCAGTCGTTCTCATCTGCGAAACTGAGATTGTCTGGCTTCTGACGGTATTCCGCACCCACCAGCCATTTCCGGTTGAGGAACAGGCCGGCGCTGGCTTCGGCCATCCATTGATAATGATTGTTTCGATCACCCCCAAAGCCCAGCAGTCCGCCCTGATTGGCCCGGGTACCCCGAACGGTGCCGTTCAGCAACAGGTTGCGATCAAAAATGCTGGCAAAAAATACCTTGCTGGCACCCATCAGCAGATCGACACCGCTGTCCTCGCGGGCCGCGATGGCCTCCGGTACTGTGAAGTCCCGCTGGCGTTTGTACTGCAATCCTGCCGACCATTGGCCCCAGGGATGGTAGAGCACATCTCCGAACAGGCGCACCTTCAGTCCGAAAACATCCTGACGCAGCTCATCCTGCTCAATACCGACGTTGTCCTTCAGCACGAATCCCAGCGTGTCCAGGTCCAGAGTCTGGCGGGCGGCGGACAATTCGATGCGATTGCGCCAGTTTAGGCTGGCGGCTTCAACCGACAGGCTGTAGTCGTCAACACGGGCCTGGCTCAGGTTGATGGTGCCGCTCCATTCCTCATCGCTGGCGTATCCGCTCAGCAGGGCCCAGGGCACCAGGCCGCCGCCGGCGCTGCCTTCAATGGTGGTTACACCGCCCGTTGCCCAGATCCGGCTGCCGGGATCTTTGGCGCTGGCGTCGGCGGTACCGAGCAAGGCCAGCAGGGTGATCACGATGTACCTAGTCATAACTTGTCTCCGTGTGAGTCGCTGCCAGTTCTGGCTCCAGTTGCGCCAAGGCGCGGGCGGTGCCGAGCAGGTCGCGCAGGGGGACCGGCCGGCTCAGACCAAAGCCCTGGCCCAGATCGCAGGTCCAGGCCTGCAGCAAGGCCCAGGCTTCCATGGTTTCGATGCCTTCGGCGACGACTTTCAGGCCCAGGCCGTGAGCCATATCGATGGTGGATCTCACAATCAGCTGGTCCTGAGGCTCGGAAGCCAGGTTCAGCACAAAGGATTTGTCGATCTTCAGCTCCTGAACCGGCATGTTGCGCAGCTGGGACAGCGAGGAATAGCCGGTTCCGAAATCGTCCACTGACAGCGTGGCGCCCAGGTCTCTGATCTGGTTCAGGGTGGCCAGGGCTTTGTCGGGGTCATCCATAACCGCACTCTCAGTCACCTCAAAGGTGATCCGGCTCATGCCGCCCGGCCAGTCGGTAAAGTTCCGGGTGATGTGGTCGGTTAGCCCGGGCCAGGCCAGGTCCATTGCAGAAAGGTTGATGGCTACGCCAATATCCAGCCCCTGTGCCTGCCAGGCCCGGGCATCCTGGGCCACCAGCTTGAGAATGTGACCGGTCAGGTCATGAATCTGGCCGGAGCGTTCGGCCAGGAAGATAAACTCTTCCGGCGAGATAAACCCAAGGTCTGGATGAATCCAGCGTACCAGTGCTTCTACCTGCACCAGCTTGCCGGTGCGAAAATCCAGTTTGGGCTGGTAATTCATGGTGAGCCCGCCTTCGGTGATGGCGGTGTGCAGGTCGGAAATCAGCCGGAGTTCGCGGAGATGGTTCTCATCCTCACCGGGCTGATAGCGGGTAACGGCCGTGCCACTGTCGCTGGCTTTCTCGAATGTCAGATTCAGGCGGCGGCGGAACTGGTTCGGGTCGGTGGCGTCGTCAGGCAACGACATGGTCACCAGCGTTATGCGCAGGGAAAACGGCGTGTTGTCCACTGGCAGCGGTGCCTGCAAGTGCCCGGAGAGAGCTTCGGCCTGGTGTTTCAGTGCTGCCGGTGACATCGCCGGTAGAATCGCCAGAAATTCATCACCACCGGTTCGGGCCAGCAGGGTGGCTTTGTTGAGGTAGTCACGCAATCGGTTGGCCGTTCCGATCAGCACCTTGTCACCCAGTTCCAGGCCGAGGGTGTCGTTGATCTCCGACAGTTCTTCCAGGCGGATACCGATCACACAGCAGGGATGACGCTCCTGAAACAGCTGGCGGCTTGACTGGATCAGCGCATTACGGTTGCCAAGGCCGGTGACATCGTCGTGGGTAGCGGCATGGCGTATGTGCTCTTCGCGCTCTTTCAGGCGGGAAACCATATCGGTAAAGGCCTGGCTTAACTGGGCAATTTCACCTCCGGTTCTGATGTCAGGAGCGACCGGTGGTGGCTCATTGCCTACCGCTCGTGCATAGTCCGCTAATTGGCGAACCGGCTTGCCGAGTGAGCGGGCCAGAAACAACGCCAGCGCCGTGGCCAGTAAAACGATGGCCAGCACCAGGAAGGTGATCTCGATGACCCGCTGAAAATAGCGATGCAGACTTTCTTCGCGGCTGATCAGCAAAACCGCCTCCAGGTCGGAATGGTTGCTGGCGAGTGGCAGGGTTCGTGAAAAGAACTGGGGGTTGTCCAGCACCTCACTCTGGTTTACCGGGCCGGCCAGCATTTGCGGCCGCTCCTCAGGCAGTGTGGTGGTGCTGGCAAATACCTGAGGTTCGCCGGATTCGCCGCCCCGGGCCTGGAACAGTACGTCCGTCCCTGACAAGCGGGCGATGACGTCGGCCATTTCCTGATCCAACAGAAACCCTGCCGCCATCCATGCCCGTAATCCCGGTGCCTGAACCGGCACCAGCAGGAGTTCGTAGCCGGCCTGGTTCAGGGTCAGCAGTTGCCGTTCATGGCCCTGAATGGCGGCCGCTCTGAACATGGCGTCGGGAATCTCCGGTGCCGGGCTGTCCAGCGTGCTGGCGAGTACCTGACGTGATTGTCCGAGAACCAATGCGAATTCGGCACCGATCCGGCGGCTGTGATTCTCCAGTGCGCTTCGGATGGTGGCGTTGTCGCCGCTGGCAACGGCTGAACGGAAACCAAAGTCCTGCACCAACACCGACAGCCGGGACAATTCCAGGGCGGTGCGCCTTTGCACAACTTCTCGGGTGAGACGCTCGGCAATGTCCAGCTGGGCTATGGCCCTGGTGCGCTCTTCCTCAAACAGATAGGCCATGAAGAGTGCGCCAATGGACAGGCTGACCAGCACAACCAGGCCGACCATTGCGGCAATCAAGCGCCCTCGAAAACCCAGTTTGAACGGTGTCTGCATCAGAGATCCCGAAACTTCTGTTGCAACCGGTCCAGAGTGGTATCGGCTGTCGGTTCGGGGGTGAGTTCCAGGCTGACCCGTACCGGTTGATCAACGCGGATTGTGTGCTGCTCTGGTCGGGTGTTGTCTGGCAGCCTCGGGTGCCAGATGTTGACGGTGACGGTGTTGTTTGTATCGGCCGGTACCGATAATTGAACCCGGCCTGCGGTATCGGTAAGCCCGTAGGCTTCGTGGGCCATCACCAGCACAAAGGCCTGCATGTGGTCGTGGATGTTGCAACCCAGTTCGACAATGCCCGGTCGGTCGAAAATGACCGGGGCTTCGGGGCGGTCGGTGTACAGTTCCAGCTCAAAGGTTTTCGCCGGGGAAAAAGAGTAGACATGGTGCTGGGTGGTGTCCCGGTTAGGAAACTCGACGCTGGAACCGGCGGGAATGACCAACACCGGGGGGTGGAACTGACGGTCTTTCTGGTAGATTTCGGTGTGAACCGGCGTTGGTGCCGGCCCCTGATCAAAAAACACCAGTGCGCCGGCGACCGGGCCTCCGGCCGAGGTCAGGGTGAGGTCCAGCGTTCGGGTTTCTGCCAACGAGGGTAACGATAGCAGTGCCAACAATCCGGTGATGAGTGGTTTCATGAATCCATGTTGCCTTTCAGAGCCCGGCTGGCCCCAATGAAAAACGGATGTGGTTGCGTTCCAGCAGGTGCTCCCAGAACTGCCGCATCCAGTCCCAGGCCCGGTTGTTGACCTGGTTCACGAACGGCTCGAGGTCCAGACTGTAGTAGTCCGGCGTTCCGGCTATCTGCAGCACGGTGATGGTGATGGAGTCGTCGAGTTCGTTCGCAAAGGGCTCACCGATCAGTTCGTGTACCAGCAGATTGGCCCGGGTTGCTTCGAGGTCAATCAATTCGCTGGCCCGGATAGAGCGGTTATTGTCGTGCATCTCTTCCATCAGCCGGTGGCAAAGGTAGGCGCGAATCAACAGGCCATCCAGGCCATCATAGCGCACGAGCAACACTGACGGCTGGGTGAAGTATCGGGCGGCAGCATCAATGAATGGCTGAAACAGGTCCTGAATGCCCGCTTCCCGGGCACAGGCATCCACGCATTCGATCAGTCGCGGTGCCATCTCAATGTATTCGATGGCGAACTGGAACAGGCAGGTGGCGGGATTGTAGCCTTCCACCATGACAGAGGCCGGCAACCGGCTGGCTTTCTCTTTCATCTGCCGCAGAAAGGTGCCGGAGCGGGCTTCCTTCCGCCGTGCCTGATCAATAATCTCAAGGACTGCCTGTGGTGTCATTGCAGGAGATGCCGATGTCTGAACGAATTGAGGTCGCAAGGCGCCTCCTTGGTTTATCCAGGAGCAACCGAGAGCAGGGAAGCAGGGGCTGGCTACCACAACATGCCTGCCGTTCCTGATTATTGTAGCCAAGATTTCCCGGAGTGCTGTTGCTGCAGATTAAATTACACCGCATTGACCGCCTGATAGTGTCAGTGCTGACTGAACCAGCGATCATCCCTTGTGTAACGCCAGCACAACCAGCCCATGCTGGCGGCCCGGGCCAGCATCAAACTGATCAGCGCGAGCCACAAGCCGTGGTTGCCCCAACCGGTGCTCAACCACCATACCGGCAGAAATACGCCCAGGGCCGAGAACAGCATGGTGTTCTGCATCTCTCGAGTACGGGTAGCACCGATGAACACGCCGTCCAGCAGGAATCCCCACACCGCGGCAAAGGGCAGCAGCCATAGCCAGGGCAGATACTGCCAGGCCGTGGTTTGCACCGCTTCGATGCCGGTCAGCAGGCTGATCAGCCAGCGCCCGCCGAGTACAAAGCCGACGGTCAGCAGCAATGCGCCCCAGAGAGACCAGCGCAGAGCACTGCGAAACACCACCCTGAATTGCCGTTTGCTGCCTTTGCCGATGGCTTCGCCAATCAGGGCTTCGGCGGCATTGGCAAACCCGTCCAGTGCGTTGGATATGACCAGAAGAAAGGTAATCAGTACGGCATTGGCCGCCAGTACGATATCGCCCTGCCGGGCCCCCTGGGCGGTAAAAAAGGCCAGCACCAGCAACAAGGCAATGGTGCGCACCATGATGTAACGGTTCACCTGAAGGATGCGCAGGTAGTCGGACAGGTG
>DATGQY010000034.1:0-11322 GCA_035303925.1 Marinobacter sp.
CAGGGCGATACCGTCCAGCTCGTCTTCGTCGCGGCTGCGGATGGCTTCGTGCAGGCGCTGGCGCATGTCGGCGGTTTCGTTGGCGAGTTTGTAGGCGTTGAGAACACGGCCGAGAGGATCGTCCGGATCCATGTTGATGAAGGTACCGCGGCTGATGCGCTGGCGTACCGGTGTGTCTTTCACAATGGTCGCCGCTACCTTCGCGCCCAGCTTGTCATCCGGGCCGTTCAGGCCGGTGGCGCCGAGCGGGAACACCAGTAACCGCAGCGGCCAGCGCAGGGCCGGGACCGGGAAGTTGATGATGGCTTCGCGCATGGAGTTCTGAAGGTCGTGCAGGCAGGTTTGCAGGCACCATTCCACCAGGTCTCGCTGGTCGTCCGGGTAGCCTTCTTCGTGCCATTGCTTGATCACCGCCGTGGCGTAGTACAGCTGCACCAGGCAGTCGGCCATGCGGCCAGACAAGCGCTGGCGGGCTTTCAGGCCACCGCCTACGGTAAGCAGGGTGACGTCGGTCATCAGGGCGAAGGCGGCAGAGAAACGGCCCAGCTGGCGGTAGTATTTCTGGATGTCGCCATGGCGCGGCGCGGTTTCCAGCCATCCCTTGCTCAGGCCCAGCACCAATGCGCGCAGGGCATTGCGTGTGGTGTGGGCCAGGTGGCGGTAGAAGATGCCGTCGAATTTCTTCGCGGCCTTGTCTTCGTCTTCCATGCCCGCCGCTTCGATTTCCTCGACGATAAACGGATGGCAGCGGATGGCGCCCTGGCCGAAGATCATCAGGCTGCGGGTCAGGATATTCGCGCCTTCCACGGTGATGCCGATGGGCACGGCCTGGTAGGCTCGGGCCAGGAAGTTACGGGGGCCGGTGATCACACCCCGACCGGCCACGATATCCATGGCGTGGTTGATCACTTCCCGCATCAGATCGGTGTTGCGGTATTTCAGTACGGCGGAGGGCACCGCCGGGCGTACGCCGCGGTCAAGCATGCCGACGGTGAGCAGGCGTGCGGCGTCCATCATATAGGTGTAGCCGGCGATGGGTTCCAGGGCTTCCTGCACGCCTTCAAACTGGCTGATGGAGCGGCCAAACTGCTCCCGGGTGTAGGCATAGGAGCCAGTGGCCAGGCTGGCCAGTTTGCCGGCGCCGGTGCCCAGGGCGGGCAGGGAGATGGAGCGGCCGATGGACAGGCATTCCAGCAGCATGGTCCAGCCTTTGCCGAGCATGTCCTGGCCGCCGATGACCTGGTCCATGGGGATGAACACCTCGGTGCCCCAGGTCGGGCCATTCATGAACACGGTGTTCATCGGCAGGTGCCGGGCACCGGCGTTCACGCCGTCGGTGTCCCGGGGCACCAGGACGCAAGTGACGCCAATATCGTCCTGCTCACCCAGAAGGTGTTCTGGGTCATAGACCTTGATGGCCAGGCCAATCACAGTGGCGACCGGGGCCAGGGTGATGTAGCGCTTGTTCCAGGTGACTTTCAGCCCCAGCACTTCCTCACCGTTCCACTTGCCCTTGCAGACGATGCCCTTGTCCGGAATCGCCCCGGCGTCGGAGCCGGCGACCGGAGAGGTCAGGGCGAAGCAGGGGATTTCGTCACCACCGGCCAGGCGTGGCAGATAATGCTGCTTTTGCTGGTCGGTGCCGTAGTGCATCAGCAGTTCGCCCGGGCCGAGGGAGTTGGGCACCATCACGGTCACTGCCGCCGACACGCTGCGGGTGGAGATTTTCATCACAATTTCGGAGTGGGCGGTGTTGGAAAAGCCCAGGCCACCGTCTTCCTTGGGAATCACCAGGCCGAAAAAGCCCTTGCTGCGGATGAATGTCCAGACCTTCTCGGGCAGATCATAGTCTTCGTGGGTGATCTGCCAGTCATCCAGCATCTTGCACAGTTCTTCAACGGGCCCGTCCAAAAACGCCTGTTCTTCGCTGGTAAGGTGTGCCGGGGTTGCATCCAGTAACTTGTTCCACTCCGGCTTGCCGGAGAACAGCTCGCCATCCCAGTCAACAGAACCGGATTTCAGCGCTTCCTGCTCTGTGTCTGACAGTTTGGGTAAGCGGCCCCGAACCCAGCCCAGTAATGGGCGGCTGAGCTTGTCCAGGCGCAGGTCGCCGGGCAATACCACCAGCAGAGCCAGCGCCAGCAGTATGCCGCCAATCAGAAAGCTCAGGATGTGCCAGTCGTCCTGCGCCACGCCAACAAGTGTTGCGACGGAAAGAACGATGGCGGCGGTTTTCCCGCCGATGCTGAAGTAAATCAGCACCAGGGCACTGAGGACTAGAAGCAGAACACTCATGTGAAGACCTCCATATCATTAACGAAATCAGGCAGATTTGCCTCTAACCATCGGCCAAAGTCTGAGCAGTTGCAAGCAAAACACCGGCCTGAGCTGAGGCATTGAACATTGTTTAATGATTGATTTACAAAACCTTGCAAAATTAAAAAATCTATTCCTTTTGTTAATCGTATTTCATCTCACTAAACCAATATCCGGAGTGTTGTTATGAAGGGCCAGCTCACAGTAGCTAAGCGTCTTGCGTTGGGATTCGGTCTGATCGTCTCTCTGATGGTGCTGGTCAGTGTGGTGGGCAATCATCAGGTCGGGTTTATCGACAGAACTCTGACGTCCGTCAATGAAGGCGCGTCGCTCAAACAGCGATATGCCATTAACTTTCGAGGAAGTGTTCATGACCGGGCGATTGCCATCCGGGATGCCGTGCTGGTGAGCAGCGATTCCGAGCTGCGCAAACACCTGCGCGACATCGACACGCTGGCAACGATGTACCGTGAGAACGCCGCGAGTATGGCGCAGATGTTTCGTGACCAGGGGGCGACCGAAAGGGAGCGACAGCTGCTGGGTGCCATCGAGTCGATTGAACGTAAGACTCTTGGCCTGACCGATGAGTTGATTGAGCTGCGCCGTGGTAACAATCCGGCGCAGGCCCGGCAGTTTTTGCTGGCGCAGGTGTCGCCCGCCTACAGCGAGTGGCTGGCCAGTTGGTTCAGAGCCTGAAAACCCGCTACCCGGACAGTGTGATGGGTGCGCTGGTTGATACCATTGCGCAGCTGACCGGTATCATTCGTGAAGTACGCTCGGCCTCCGAGGAATTGTCGTCGGCCTCCAGCCAGCTGGAGAACACTTCTGACAACAACAGCAAGCAGATCCGGATGCAGGCCGCTGAGGCCGAGCAGATGGCGGCAGCGGTTAACGAGATGGCGGCCACGGTCAATGAAGTCGCCGGCTACGCGGCCAACGCAGCGACGGCTACCCGCAAAGCCGATGCCGAGGTAGAGACCGGTAACCTGGTCGTGCAGCAAACCGCCACCTCGATCACCGAGTTGGCTGATAAGCTTGAGGACGCAGCGGCATCGGTGAACCGAGTGTCGGCAGACAGCAGCAACATCGAGAGAATCATTGAAGTGATCAGCGGCATCGCCGAGCAAACCAACCTGCTGGCCCTGAATGCGGCCATTGAGGCGGCTCGCGCCGGTACTCATGGCCGAGGTTTCGCGGTGGTTGCGGATGAGGTGCGCTCGCTGGCCTCCCGTACTCAGGATTCAACCCGTGAAATTCAGGACATGATTGGCCGGCTGCAGGCCGGTGCGGGAGAAGCTGCGAGTGAAATGGAACGCAGCCGTGAGCGTGCCCGCGTCACCGTGGAGAAGACCGCCGAAGCCCAGACCGCTCTGGTCAAGATTCGGGAAGAAGTGGCGTCCATCAACGATATGAATGCTCAGATCGCCAGTGCCGCGGAAGAGCAGAGCGCGGTGGCAGAAGAAGTGAACCGGAACATTGCCAGAATTCACGACGGCACGCTGGAAACCTCGGCCGGGTCTGATCAGGTGGCGGCGTCAAGCCGTGACCTGGCGGTGCTGGCGGGCCAGCTGAGTGCCAGGGTCAGTATCTTTCAGTTCACAGACTGAGGCCGATCATCAATAACGCCAGGGTGGACAGCAGCACCGCCACATTGACCGCCAGTACCCGGTTGAGTGCCTCTGGCCGGGTCAGCGAGCCGGGCAGGCGCAGACTGATCCAGAGTGCCGCCGGCAGTGACAGCATGGCGATCAGGCTCCAGGCTGGCAGAATGCCGGTGAAGACCGCCATCCCGATCAATAGATAACCGCCCAGAAGCAGCGCTGCCACCAGCCTGGTGGCGCCTGCTGGGCCGAGCGTGATGACCAGGTGCCGCCGGCCGATTTTTCGGTCGGCGTCGGCATCGGGGATCTGATTGATCAGTAGCAGTTCGCTGACCAGTAGGAGCGCAACGCCGGCACAGACGATGGCGGCGGCATCCAGTCGGGCGCCGAGCGCGATCAGGGCCCCCAGCACCATCACCGGACCAAAGCCCATGCCGGGCGCCAGCAGGCAAAGCCAGGGTGAGCGGGTTATCCAACGGGTGTAGGTGAGTACCAGAATGACGCCGGCGGCCCCCAGCACCAACATCGGCAAGCCCCGGAGCCACAGAAAATACACCCCGATAGCAATCACCAGCCCGAGCGTACCCAGGCCGGCCCACAACACTCTGCGTGCAGCTGAGGGCAACTCCGGCAGGGCGCCACTACCGCCGGAAAAGGGCGTGCGCCGGGTGATCAGGTCCAGCCCCGAGGTGAAATCGTCGTATTCGTTCAGCAGATTGACCGCGGCGTGGGCCAGCACGGCGCCGACAAACACCAGCAGGGTATCCAGCAGTGCCGGCGAGTGGCCTTGCTGCCACGCGGTGACAACACCAAGTCCCACGCACAAGGGCGCGAGAACCAGAAAATTGGGGCGGGAAGCGCGGACAACCGCAATCGTTTCTGACATTCATCAAGTCTCCGGAATGCGGAGAAGCTTACACGTAGCCCGCAGTGAACACCAAGCCCAGGACAATGGGCATTACCACCAGACTGCCAAGGTTGCTCAACAGCACCAGCGACGCCACTTTATGGGGCTCCTGCTGATATTGTTCCGCGACCATGTAATTGAGTACCGCCGGGGGCAGGGCGGCAAACACCCACAGGCTGGCCACCTGCAGGCCCGGCAGGTCGAGCAGGGCAATCATCGGCCAGGCCAGTAGCAGGCCGCTGACCGGGCAGGCGATGGCGCCGATCATGCCCAGTTTCCAGTCGCTGAAATCCACATCCAGCATGCGCACGCCCAGGGCAAACAGCATCAGGGGAATGCACACGCCGCCGAGCATGTTCAGGGTTTCCAGCAGCCAGCCGGGCAGGGCCACGCCGCTGAAATTCACCGCCAGGCCAGCGATGCTGGCAAACACGATGGGCAGGCGCAGGCGCTTCAGAATCGAAGTGTGAGGGTCCAGCATGTACAGGCCCACGGAAAAGTGCAGCAGCATTTCGACAATGAACAGCACAATGGCCGCCGGCAGTGCCGCCTCACCAAACGCCAGCACCAGCAAGGGGATGCCCATGTTGCCGGAATTGTTGAACATCATCGGGGGCAGGAAGGTTTTCAGGTTCAGGTTCAGCACCCGGGCCAGAGGGTACAGAATGATGCCGGAGCCGAGCACCACGACTGTCGCGGCCAGCGCCAGCCCGCCATAGTCCTGCAGCGGCGCCTGCTGGTCGGCCAGTACCGCAAATACCAGCATGGGCACGAATAGCTCCATGTTGAGCACATTCAGGCCCTGGATGTCCGGTGTCCGGTAACGACCGTACAGAGCGCCGCAACCCGCGATCAGGAACACCGGTAGCATCGTGGACAGGATTTGCGCGATCATAAAGGGTTCCGAAGTGGGCCGTGTTAAAAGCAGACAGGTTCGCAAGTCCGTATAGATTCGGCAAGTAGCCGATGGTATCGCCGAGGGAGAACGCCTGTGGCAACAGATTTTGACCAGCCGCTAGCGCGGGACAACACCTGCGCGGTGAAATTCGATGTCCGCAAGGCGGTGTTCGGCCGTGATGACGTTATCCCGGTGTGGGTGGCGGACATGGACTTTGCTGCCCCGGATGCGGTGACCCAAGCACTGAAAGCCCGGGCCGAGCACCCTGTGTACGGCTATACGCTGTTCCCGGAAAGTCTCTATCAGTCGATGATCGACTGGTTCTCCGACCGGCATAGCTGGCCCATCGAACGTGAGTGGATACTGATGGCGCCCGGTGTGGTGCCATCATTGCACGCCGCCTGCATGGCCTATGCACAACCCGGCGAGGGTGTGATTATTCAGCCTCCGGTGTACCCGCCATTCTTCAGTTCGGTGCGCCAGAGCGGCCGGGAAGTGATTGAAAACCCCTTGGTTCAGAATAGTGACACCGGCCAGTATCACATGGATCTGGACCATCTGGAGCAGTGCGCCGCCCGGCCCGATGCCCGGATTCTAATGCTTTGTTCGCCCCACAACCCTGTGGGCCGGGTGTGGTCAGAGGCCGAACTGAGTGAGGTGCTGGCTATTGCCAGGAGGCATCAACTGGTGGTGATCTCCGATGAAATTCACTGCGATCTGACTTACCCGGATAAACAACCGCACACGATGTTGGCCAAACTCGCCGGCCCGGACGATGCGCTGGTGACGGCGGTGGCCCCCAGCAAGACCTTCAACATGCCCGGTCTCGGGCTGTCCGCTCTGGTCATTGCGGACCCGGAACGGCGCCGGGCTATGAAAGCGGTGTTTGACTCCATGCATCTGCCCCAGTGCAACCCGTTCAGTATCGCGGGTTTTGAGGCCGGATATCGCCAGGGCGGTGATTGGTTGGATCAACTGATGCGGTATCTACGGGCCAACCGGGACTATGTGGTGCAGCAAGTGGCCGACCGTTTGCCGGGTATCCGGGTGTCGGCACCCGAGGGTACTTACCTGATGTGGCTGGACTGCCGTGAGCTGGGGCTGGAGGATGCCGGGCTCAAGCGGTTTTTCGTGCAGGATGCCGGTATCGGAATGAACCCCGGTGTGTCTTTCGGTGCGCCTGGCAGCGGCTTCATGCGGCTGAACATTGGCTGCCCCCGGGCGGTGCTGGAACAGGTGCTGAACCGCATCGAAACAGCGTTGGCGCAACGCGAAGCCTGACCACTACCGTTGATAATCGGGTGGTCGCCGGCCAAACCGGGTGGCCAGCAACAGTCCGGCGAGAATCAGTGCCCCGCCAATCACGTGGAACAGGCCCAGGGATTCGCCCAGAAAGACGCTGGCCAGAACCGAGGCGAACACCGGCGTCAGATACATGAAAATGGCGGCGTTGGCCGGGCCGATCTGGTGCACTCCGTGATTCCAGAAGCCGTAGGCCAGAATGCCCGGGAAGATGGCGAAGTAGATCAGCGGCAGCGCGGTTTCCTGTGACAAGGTGAAGCCGCCGGAAAAGAACAGGAAATCCGCCAGGTAGAACGGCAGGATTACCAGGGTGCCCAGCAGAATCTGAACCGTGAGAAACGTCAGCGGCGGCAGAGGTACCGCCTGGCGCCGGAGCAGTACCGAGAACAGGCCCCAGCTGAATACCGCTGCCACCATGATCAGGTCGCCCGGTTGCGCCTGCAGGCTGGTCAGCACGGTGATGTCGCCCCGTGCGACCACCGCCAGAATACCAAGAATCGCCAGGCCAATACCCAGTGCCTGAATGGGGCGGGTCCGGTCGCCCAGTAGCAGCCAGGCCAGCAACGCAACAAAAATGGGAATGGTGGAGTTGATCAGGGCGATGTTGGTGGCGGTGGTCGTGAGCGCTGCATAGTAGAGCAGCGAATTGAAGGCGGCCACACTGAAGGTGGCCAGTGCCACCATGGAGCCCAGGTGCTGGCGAACAACCTGCCGGTGACGCCAGACCCCGGGCCAACCGAAAGGCAGCAGAAGAGCCAAGGCAATGATCCAGCGCCAGAACGACATGGACAGCGGTGGAATATGCTCCACGGTGCCCCGGGCCACCACAGCGTTCCCGGCCCAGAACAGCGGGGTCAGAACCAGGCCAATGTAGGCCAGGCCAGGAATTCGGGACAGGATTCCAGCGTTGTCCGCAGCCACACATACTCCTCAGGTGCTGGTGCATCAAACGCCTAGCATACTACTCTCCCGGCACTTCTGCCTCCGTACCAATGTGGTAGGCGGCAAAGCCAGCCATCACCACCTGATCAACCGCCATGCCGATGACCCGGCCGTTGGCGTCCGACCGTATAGGGTGCTGCTCATTGGTGATCGGATCAGCCACGTAGCCCAGTATTTCGCCTTTTGAAACGTTGTCACCCAGCTTGATATCGCTGAACAGAATGCCGCCGTGTTCCGCACGAATCCAGATCGAATCGTAATAGATCGGCTCTGGGTCGCCCCAGACGAACATGCGCGAAATCATATCGTGTTTTTCCATCAGACTGTTCAGGCTGTTCACGCCTGCCTCAATCTGATGCTCTTGAATTCTGAGGGATTCACCCGCTTCCAGAGTCACCGCACGAATACCGGCGTCAACGGCCGCCGAGCGCAACATGCCCGGTGATCCCGAGCTGTGAACAACCGCCATGCGGTCAAAACCCTGGGTGAAAACAGCAACATCCGGGTTGTTCATATCCGCCCGCAGTTGCGGCAAGTTGGTGCGCTTGAGTGAGCCGGTGTGGATGTCCACCAACATATCGCAATGCCCGATGACATCGGTAAACAATGAGTGGGCAATCCGGTCAGCCAGGCTGCCATTGGGGCTGCCGGGGAAGTGCCGGTTCAGATCCCGACGGTCTGGCAGGTAGCGGCTGCCCTGCTGAAAACCGCTCAGGTTCACAATGGGCACACCGATGACCCGGCCACTCAGCTTTTTCGGGTCCAGGTCGTACATAGTGCGCCGAACTATCTCGATACCGTTGAGTTCATCGCCATGAATGGCCCCGGTCAGGCACAGTGTGGGGCCGGTGTGGGCGCCATTGACTACCAGTACCGGTGTGGTCTGGGACAAACCGGCAATCTGGATCTTCGGTGACCAGGCCAGGCGGGTGGAAGTGCCGGGCAACACTTCCTTGCCCAACAAGGTGAAGGTTTCTGAAGGCACCGGTGATTTAACGATGACGTCCGGTTCGCTGTCCGGACCGGTATCGGCCACCTCCTGATCCGTCGCGGCAGCGTCCGCTTCGGATGCCGCTGCCGCTGCCGGTTCGGGTTCCGGCTCCGGCATGGGAGCGACTTCTTTCAAGTCCACATTAGGCGCAATCTGGCGGGGCTGCGCAACCTCTTCAACAACCGGTACCGGGTTTGCGTCAGGGGTCTCCGTTTGGGCCGCTGAGGCAGCGCTTTCCTGTCGTTTGGTTTTGCTTCGCCGTGGTTCTGAATGAACAACGTCTTCGACGTTTTCGTCTTCGGCGAGTTGAGCTACCACCTGACCGGTCAGCATCGCGCTGCCTGGGGTATTCCCGGGCTCTGCGACAGTGACAGCGGGCGCCAGCGCAAAAATAAAGCCGGCGGCCAGCGAGCGGGTTGTGCAGTCATTAAATCGTTGAAACAACATAAGTCCTCGAGTACCTGACTAAACGGCCCCAGCATAGGGTCGATATAGAGTCATGAATACCGCTGTGACGAACCTTTAATGCCACCTTCATGAATCAGGGCCGAATTTATGCGGCCTATTGTGTATAACAGGTCTATCTTGCAATGATATGAATCGTTATACGCTGACCAGGGAGAGAACTGTATGGACCTTTTGCGAATTCTGATTGCGATTTTGTTACCGCCGTTAGGAGTTTTTTTACAGGTGGGGATAGGCAAGCACTTCTGGATCAACATCCTGTTGACCATCCTTGGTTATATTCCGGGCATTGTTCATGCAGTTTGGGTGATCGCCAAGAAGTAGCCGGCAGCTCAGGCCGGGCGCACGGTATGCCAGAGGTCCTCCTTGTGGTATGCCCTGTGTTCGGCTTCCAGTTTCAGCAGGTGTGCCAACGCAGAGCGAGCCGCCAGACCATGAATGGCAGCGGGCACATCGTCATAGGCCTTTGCGGTCAGGTCTTTCAGGCTCACCGGGGCCAACGCTTCCAGTGAACGGAAAATCTTGTGCTCCCGCGACAACCGGTGGGTGATCAGGTAATCAATCACCGCCTCCGGATGCCCCATCAGGAAGCCGTGCGCCGGCGCAATAAAGCGAACCTGCTCCTCCAGCAACTCATACAGCGATTCCACATAGGCTTTCATATCGCCATCCGGTGGATTAATCACCACCGTAGAGCCCTGCATGATGTGGTCGCCCGAGAACAGCAGCTCCTGATCAGTCAGCAGATAACACAGGTGGTTCGAGGCATGACCGGGCGTGTGCAGCACTTTCAGAATACCGGCCTCTGTCGCAATCAGGTCCCCATGCTCCGGCTCATCATCCGGTGCAAACGTCTGGTCCTGCCCCGCACCCGCTGGCGCCGGCCAGCCGAACACCCGGCAACCGGTGCGCTCTTTCAGTAACCGGACGGCCGGTGAATGGTCCTGATGGGTATGGGTTACCAGCACCTGATCCACCAGGCCCCCTGTCAACTCCAGAATGCGCTCGATGTGAGCCTCATTGACCGGCCCCGGATCAATCACCGTAAACCGCTCAAAGCCCAGAATATACGTGTTGGTCCCCGGCCCGGTCATCATCCCGGGATTCGGCGCGGTTAAACGCACTACCCCGGCCGCGACCTCCACCGGATTGCCCGGCACAATCTCCGCCCTGACCGAGCCCGCGCCTTCCGGGTCCAGCTTCACCGCCTCATCATAAGCGGGCGCATTCGGCTCCAGCAGCACCGGCTTGCCCTTGCGAACCGCCGGCCATGGGTCAGTCGGAAACGCCTCCGGTGGATTGGCATGGGCATAACGCATCAACTCAGACGTCGTGCTGAAATCACACAACACCCGCAAGGTGCGAATCGTCGGCAGCCCCAACAAGCGCTGACCCGCCCGGAGCTCCTCCAACGCCTGCGCCGGTGAAACCCAGACGTGATCAATCGTCTCCGCGCCGTCATGACTGGCCAGCTGCCCTTCCGGTGCCACCGCCACAAAAAAGCGCGTATCAAACCGGCGGGGAGGCCCCGGCGGCGTCACCCAGTGCGACAGATACGCCAACCGGTCCAACGGCAACGTCAGCCCGTATTTCTGACACAGCTCTGCCAGCGACACCTCCTCCCGGAACAACGCCTCACGGTCGGAATGCACCGGATGGTCCGCCCCGACCAGGTTTCCGGCGCTGTCCACCGCCAACAAAATCCCGGCCTCTTCAAAACACTCCCGAACCGCCGCCAGCATATAATCCGCACCGCCCTCGTCCAGACTCATGGTCTGACTGATGGCCGCGTCTTCAATTCCGATCGTATGGGCCCGGGCTTCGGGCTCCTGTTCGTTAACCGCCCCACCGGGGAACACGAAATACCCGGGCAAAAACACCGCCTCCCAGGTGCGTTGCA
>DATGQY010000035.1:0-35618 GCA_035303925.1 Marinobacter sp.
CGATAACGGCATTGTCTTGTGGCTCGACGGCGCTTTCCTGTTTGGCGCAACGGCCTCAGGTGGTGCAAACGTGAACGAATATGACATCAACCTGTCTGGTATTTCCGCTGGTGACCACTCGCTACAGATTCTGCGGGCAGATCACGGCGGAAGCACAGGCTTTGCAATCGAGGTCCGCTCCGAAGCCGTGCAAGTGCCGGAACCGGCCACACTGGGCCTGATTGGTCTGGGGCTGTTGGGGATGGCGGTATCGCGCCGCAGCAAGTCCGGGGTCTGACAATAAGCTAAGTGCAGGATGCTTCGCTGTAGTTGGCGAAGCATCCTGCAAGTGGCAGCGGAAGTTACTGCTGGCACGTGAGCCGAAAAGTTGCTTTTATCGGCTCATATGTTGGTTCGATTACCTCTCACGCAAAATCGTACTCGCCCCCTTTCTTGAGAGCCTCCTGGTATGCCGGTCTGGCGTGCACTCGCTCTACCCACGCAGTGATGTGGGGTCGGTTATTGCCGACAATGCCTCGTGCGACTGAGGCCTCCAGCGGAAAGCTCATCTGGATATCCGCGGCGCTTAGGTTGTCCCCGAGAAACCAGGTGTTTTTTGCCAGGTGGGCTTCGACAAAGTCCAGATGCGTTTTGATCATCGGGCCAATGAAAATCTGGTTGGTTTTGTCAGCGATGCCTTTTGCCACGGGCTTGATAAAGAACGGCATCGGGCTGGTCTTTACCTTTTCAAACACCAGGCGCATGACCAGCGGCGGCATCAAGGAGCCTTCCGCATAATGCATCCAATAGGTGTAATCCAGCCAGGCCTGCCCGCCGCTTTCTGGCAGCATGGTGTCTTTGCCGTAGGTGTGGGCGAGGTATTCTATGATGGCGCCCGATTCTGCAACTACCAGATCACCGTCGGTGATCACGGGTGACTTCCCCAGAGGGTGAACTTTTTTGAGACTGGCAGGTGCCAGCATGGTCTCCGGATCACGCTCGTAGTGCTGGATTTCGTAGGGGACACCCAACTCTTCCAGCATCCAGAGTACGCGCTGTGAGCGGGAATTGTTGAGGTGGTGAAGTGTAATCATGCAAAAACTCCGTTCGCACTGAAAAATGGGTACACCAGTAAAGTAGTCTTCAAATGGCCTTTTGGTTCACCGCTGGTGTGACTTGATGCTCTAACTGCGATTTTTGACCGCAAAGCCCTGGCGCTTGAGGTCTTTGAGAATCTCCGGCACTTTGAAGGGCAGCAATGTCCGGCCGGCTTTTAACAGGTTGATCAGAACATTCATCCGCTTGTACCAGAGTACCCGGCGAATCTTTTTCTTCATGGGGTGGTAGCCCTCCAGGTAGAGCTCTTCCACCCTGTCGGCGTTGTTGGTGAGGCTGTAACCGCTGAGATCCAGCGGCACGGCGATGTCGGCATTTTTGAGTTGTTTTCGGGTATTGAAGTCAATGCCAATATTGATGGCGTTGGTGATCACATCAAACGTGTTGTCTGGTTTTGGGTACCGGCTGACATGGCTGAGATCAATGGCCACTGTAATACCTGCGCCCATTTTAGCCAGAGGGGATATAGGGACGTTTTCGACCAATCCACCGTCGACCAGAGTCCGGCCGTTGATCTCTACGGGCACAAACAGACCAGGGACCGCCATCGAAGCACAGACCACATCCGCCAGGTTGCCCTCCCTGAAGATCAGCTGCTCGCCAGTCTCGATATCCGTAGCGCAAATGGCCAGGGGAATGTTGGCATCTTCAATCCGGACATCCCCCAGATCCCGATGGATCATGTCGCGAATTGCGTTGGTGCTGAACAGACCACCACGCTCCAGGGTGAAGTTGAGAATCTTGGACAGGTTCAGCGTGGAGCAAATAGACAGTATCGATTCGGCCGGACGGCCGAAAGCGTGGTAGCTGGCGACCAGTGCCCCGACGCTGGTGCCGGAAATGCAATGGATCGGGATTTGCTCTTCCTCGAAGGCTTTTAGAACACCGATGTGAGCAATACCCTTGGCGGCACCGCCGCCCAGTGCCAGGCCGATGCGGGTATTAAAGGGATTGAGTTTCATGCATGTGAGCCCGATGATATTGCAAATTGAGAACTTGAAATTGATGTTAACAGAGGTGGAGTATGGCGGATCTATCACTTAAGGAACAACTGAGCAGCGCCGCGATGCTGCCAGCCAATACGGTGATGCAGGCCGTCAGGGGTTGGGCGATAAAGAACGTGTGGGCGGCGCTGTCGGGCTGACCCCGGGGGTTGATTCGGTAGCGACACTGGCCGCCAGTTTTTGGTGTGCTACAGTTTACCTAGCCGCAGTTGCTCTTAACGGGAGCATGGTTATTCGTTACCTGCCGGGAGTGGGTCATAGGCTTCGGGCAGGTGTCCACTTCAGAATAGTTAGTTACCAATAGCCGAAATAGCAGTAATGGTTACTGATAAGGAGGCAAGGAATGGAAGCTAAATCTGGCACTAATGATTATGAGCAGGTGAGGGAGGATCTGAAAAAACTCCAGGAAGACCTCGCCAAACTCGCGAAAAGTGTTGCGGAGGGGCAGAAGAGCAATATCAGTCATCTTCGCGATGAAATCCGCCGAGAAAGCCGCGAGGCTTTTGATCAGGTAAAGCAGCGTGGTGATGAAGCGATCACCCGGGCCCGCGATGCTGGCGGCAAGGCTGTCGAGAGTGTTGAACATCAGATTGAGGAGCGGCCGTTCCTCAGTATTGTACTGATGTTCCTTGCGGGGGTTTTGGTTGGCCGGTTCCTGGACCGCTGATCGTGCCTGATTCGGCCTGGTTACAAGGCGCCCTGCGCAAAGCAATTGCCGCCTTCCTCGGTTTTATGCTGGCCTTTGTGCTGCTGGTTGCCTTGTTAATCACCGGTTTTTACTTGCTCGTCAATGCCGCCACGTTAGCGTTGGCTCCGCTGTTGGGAGACGCTGGCGCTATGGCGGTGACGGGTTTGTCCTGCATTTTGTTGCTGCTCCTGTTTTTCTATCGAATGACTCGCCCGGCCCCTTCAAAAAAGTCCACCGGGTCGGACAAGAGCCATTCAGGGTCGTCACCCATCGATGCGATGCGTGATTTGATTCGAAAGAATCCCCTGGAGGCCGCGTTTACGGCGTTTGCGTTCGGTGTCGTGGAGCAGGGGGACCCGCGCCTGAAGTCTCTGTTGTTGCAGGGCGGCATGGTTTTAATGAAGCAGGCCGAAGCGGAACACGGGCGCGAGAAGGAAAGTGCAGACGCCCCCGAAGCGACGAATGAGGCGCCCGCCTCTTAATTTCCACTTCTGCCTATATAACCAATCCCGTAAGCATGCTAAAACGTCGTCGCCCAGCCGCCGCCAGTGAATCCTGGTGCAATCGGGTACTTTTCCATTCATCAGGATGTCAGCATGTCAGACAAATTTTTCTACAAGGGCCGGCAGGACGCTCGCCAGCACCACACCGCCCACGGCGGCTTCAAGACCAAGGCCAGCCAGAAAAGTGGAAGTAAGAAGTATCCATTAACGCTGGTGGTGACCAGTGAGGCGCGCAAACAGGAAGTTGAAGCCCAGGTGGCTGAGGCAGGTCTCTACGCGACTATTACAGTGGATACCCGTGAAGGCGCAGTTGAATCCATTGCCGAGCTGACCGTCATTCTGAACAAGGTTTCGACCATTACCACAACCAAAGCACCTTCCCGGAACGACCCCTGCAGTTGCGGTAGTGGCCTTAAGTTCAAGAAGTGCTGCGGCTGATGGTTTTTCGGTTAATGAGAGAATTCTAATGACTATTTGTGGTGTTGAATTGACGGGCAGTGATGCCGTGGTGTGTTTGCTGAGCCTGGACCGTGGGCAGTTCAGCCTGCCGGAGTGCAAGGTACGCAAGCTCTCTTTGAGCAAGAACCACACACGGGAGGATCTGAAACAGTTTCAGGCGGCGTTCGCGGCGTTGATGGTGGAGCATGAGGTGTCCAGTGTCGCGATCAAAGAGCGGATGCCGAAGGGTAAATTTGCCGGTGGCGCCATCAGCTTCAAGCTGGAAGCGACTATTCAGCTGATTGCCGATCCTGAGCTGGACGTAAGGCTGCTGACACCTGCGCTGATCAAATCCACCTTGGCCGCCAAACCGCTGCCCATTCCGTTCTCTGAGACCGGCCTGAAGGTATTTCAGGAAACTGCTTTTATCGCCGCGTATGTTGGTTTGATGGCGAAATAACCCGCAACCCTTTTGTTGAGTGGCACTTGGAGACGGCATGGCACAACCACCCACCGAAGCCCGGCAAAGGGCAATCCTGAAACGGCTCGAGACCTTCAGCCGTTTCACGGATAGCAGTATTGGTATTCCTTTCACACGCTTCAAGTTCGGGGTGGAAGCAATCATCGGTCTGGTTCCGGTGGTGGGCGACCTGGCGGGCCTGGTGCTGTCCGGTTACGTGCTGGTCGAGGCGCAGCGCGCCGGAGCCAGCAAGGCCGTCAAATTGAACATGCTGCGTAACATGGGAATCGATTTTATTGGCGGGATGCTGCCGGTGGTGGGTGATGCGTTTGACGCCATTTTCAAAGCCAATACCCGTAATACGCGTTTGCTGAAGAACTACCTCGAAAAACAGCTGGAGATAGAGCCGCCTCCACCGCCATTTCCCTGGGTGACGCTGATTTGGTTGTCCATTCTTTTTGCCGTTGTGACCGGCGGACTCACACTTTTTCTGTAAGGCCTTTTATGCGGGGCTATTTCTATCGTCTTCGTCTATCCTGAAAGCGCTGCACTCCTACAATAACAAGACCCTGAAGGGACACAGTCATGGCTCAATACGACGTCATCATCGAAGGCGGCCGCTATTTCGACGGCACCGGAGCTCCTTCTGCTATTCGTAACCTCGCAATCAAAGATGGCCGTATCGCCAAGGTCACCGCTGCCCCCATTGCTCATACTGATGCCAAACGTGTGATCGATGCCACGGGGAAGTGGGTCACCCCGGGGTTTCTGGATACTCATACCCATTACGACGCTGAGTTGCTGGTCAGCCCGAGCCTGTCGGAGTCTGTGCGCCATGGAGTGACCACGGTGCTCGTGGGCAGTTGCTCTCTGAGCATGATTTGCAGTGATTACGAAGATGCCTCCGACATTTTTACCCGGGTGGAAACTGTTCCCCGGGAGCGTGTGCTCCCCATCCTGAAAGCCCACAAAACCTGGTCCACTCCGAAACAGTGGGTGGAGCACATAAAACAGATGCCCCTCGGCCCGAACGTGGTCAGCTTTCTGGGGCACAGTGATTTACGGGTCGGCGTGATGGGGTTGAGCCGGGCCACCGATCTTGAAATCCGGCCAACCGAAGCGGAAATGCAGGCCATGGAGACGCATCTCAAGGAAGCCCTCGATCAGGGCTTTCTGGGGCTGTCGACCATGTGTCTGAAGTGGGACAAAATCGACGGCGACCGGGAGTGGTCCAAGAGCCTGCCCAGCACCTACGCTCAGTGGGCGGAAATCGCCCGTCTGAACAAGCTGGTGCGCCAGTATAATCGGGTGCATCAGGGCGCGCCGAATGCCGCCACACCGTTGCAGATTCTTCAGTATGTGCGTGAATGCCTGGGCTGGCTGCGTCGACCGTTGAAAACCACCCTGATCAGCCAGATGGATCTCAAAGGCAGCGCCTACTTGACGAACCTCACCAAGCTGACGTCACTGTTTACCAACGCCCTGCGTGGTGATTTTCGGTGGCAGGTATTACCCACGCCGTTCACCGTTTATGCCGATGGCATTGATGTGGTCTTTTTCGAAGAGTTTGGGGCTGGTGAAATGGCTCTGGACCTGAAAGACGCTGTCGAGCGCAATGAGTTGCTGAAAGATGAGGCTTACCGCCGAAAGTTCCGAAAATTCTACGGCGAGAAGCTTAGCCCCCGGGTGTGGCAGCGGGATTTCGGCGACGCCACGATCATTGATTGTCCGGACTCATCTTTGATCGGCAAAAATTTTGAAGAGGTCGCCAGGGCTCGCAACATTCATGTGGTGGATCTGTTCCTGGATCTGGTGGTGGAGTTTGGCAAGAAAATTCGTTGGTATACCACCGTGGGTAACCATCGTAAGCAGGTGCTCAAACGCATCGTTAAAGATCCTCGCTCTCTGATCACTTTCAGCGACGCCGGTGCCCATATCCGCAATATGGCGTTCTACAACCTGCCACTGCGAATGCTGAAGCTGGTGCACGAGTCCATCGAGGAAGGCGATCCGATAATGACCATGGAGCAGGCCGTACATCGGCTTACCGGTGACCAGGCCGACTGGTTCGGCATAGACGCCGGCAAGATCCGCGAAGGTGATCGGGCTGATGTGGTAGTGCTGGACCCGGCAGGCTTTGGCCAGAACCTGGAAGCGGTGTACTGGGGCGAGATGGAAAATTTTGACTTGCAACGCCTGGTCAACCGCAACCCGGGCATTGTGAAGACGGTGCTGATAAACGGAAAGCTGGCAGTGGATGAGGAGGAGTTTTCGCCGGAGTTTGGTCGCGATATGGGTTTTGGTGCATTTATTCCCGCCCATTAGATCTGAAACCGGGGGCGAGGGGTTCTGCTTTCCATTTCGTAACGGCTGGCCCTGGTCTCATCCGCTAACATATGCGATTTACTCGGCTTTGTTCGGTTCATCCGTGGTGCAATAGGTTCAATTAATGGCGAAAACGTCTTTGGTCCGCACATCCGTGCGCTGGCTCGCGCTCACACTCGCAGGCTTGATTGCGCTGTTGTTCGTGCTGATCCTGTTGTTGCGATTTGTGAATCCTCCTACATCGGCCTTCATGTTGGCTTATCAGGTCGGCAGTGCGCCCCAGCCAATACGGCATGAGTGGGTGCCGATGACCGAGATTTCTCCCTGGATGCCTCTGGCGGTGGTTGCCAGTGAAGATCAGCGGTTCCCGCACCATCTGGGGGTGGACTTTGAGGCCATCCGCAAGGCCGTATCGGAGTACAAGGCGGGTGAGGGGCTTCGTGGTGCCAGTACAATCACTCAGCAGACGGCCAAGAATCTTTTTCTCTGGAATGGCCGGAGTTTTGTTCGCAAAGCCATCGAAGCCGGCCTGGCCGTGGCCATCGACGGCCTGTGGCCAAAACAGCGGGTGCTGGAGGTGTACCTGAACATTGCCGAGTTCGGCCCCGGCATCTACGGAGTAGAGGCCGCCAGTCAGGCTTACTTCGGCATTCCGGCGAGGTTTCTATCGGAAAATCAGGCCGCCCGGTTGGCCGCGGTATTACCAAATCCCAATGTTTTGAGTGTTACCTCGCCGACGACTTATGTGCAGGAGCGGGTCGATTGGATTCGCGGGCAGATGGATCAGTTGTCCGGGCTGCGGTATCTCGAAGGGCTTTAGTCAGTGATCAATGCCAAGAGTGAGCGGTCCCCATGTATGAAGATCCCCTGAAGACTCTCTCCGACATAGCCAGTGATGAGCATGCCCGAATCCAGACGGCGCATCAGTCTATCAATCCGGTGGTGGAGGTGCGCCGAGGCATGCGAGATGCAGGCATTCCTGCGGATATGATGGTCCCTGGTGCCAGTCAAGGCGCCAAAGAAAAACGCTCAAGCACCGTATAAACCGACCCGTCTGGCCCGGGCGTGCTGCTAAAAAGCACGAAATCATTAACTGGCAGCACTCCGAAGAACGTGTTCTCGTGGGCTTTCAGCAAGTTTGCAACGGAGCCTGCCCGGGCTTTGAAGCGGCTCAGGGTTATGTGGGGTTTGAAGGGGTGATTTTCGAGCTTGAACCCGCCGTTGGTCAGTTGTGTTGCCAGGCTCTCCTGCAGTTCTTTCAGCGGTTGCTCCGGTGTTATACCGGCCCAGAAGATTTTCGGGTGTTCTGGCGAACCGAAGCAAGCTACTCCCCGCACGTTCAGTTCCAGCGATGAGGCGGTTACCTTCCGGGCCAGAGAACGGGCGAGGGCGACTTGCTGCTCCTTCACCTGACCAAGAAAGGCCAGCGTCAGGTGTAACTGTTGTTCGCTCTGCCATCGTGCTCCGCAAATCGGCGTTTGAACGCTTAACAGGCCTGGCTTGAGCGCTTCGGGGATATCGAGCCCGAAAAACAGTTTTGGCATAAGCCCTTCAGTAGCAGGAGTTTGGCGAAGAGTCCGGGTTGATCTCGCCTGCCACTTCTTCCGGATCAATGCCGTGGCTGAGCAGTACCTCCCGCACAAAGTTCACCTGGGCCAGAATTCGGTCGGCATCGTCGCCGTATTCGAACCGGTTGATCTCTACCGGCTGGGGCATGAACGTGAAGGCGGTTTTCAGTGCATTCAGGGTGTCAGCATCTGCCATCAGCGCGCTCCTCATGGTTATTTGGGGGTAGCTCTATTTCTTGAAAACGGTGAGGAACGCACCTGCTGCAACCGCCGCCGCTCCGCCAATCAGATACCACATGGTTTCATCGGTAAATCGGCCGGTGAATGTTTCTGTCACCTGGTTGCCGATCGACTGAGTTGACTGGTAGCCAAAGTAGAGCAGTGCAATCCCAACGACGAGTAGAACGATACCTACGAGTTTTGAGCTTCCCATTCGATGCTTCCTTGTAAGGCGCCACCTGGCGCAGCGTGTTGAGTGTTGTCCTAAGCTTGGCATCGTATGCGTTGGGCGGCAAGGGGGCAGGTGTGCAGGCTTTGTCGGAGGCCACGATTCGGATCTAGATCGCGGCCGTGCGGCGGTCTGGGAGTAATTTCCTGCAGAGACGGTTGAGCGGACGCTCGATGATGCCGGGCACCGAAATGCCCAGGGGATTGCTCTCGGCGAGAGATGGATTGGCAATGACCCGGGTGCCCATGATGTAGTCGAACCACGGGCGGGTTACACACCAGTTGGCGTCCTGGTTGGTGTTCATGTGATGGTCGTAGTGCCACGGAATGGTTTTCTTTCCCCATTCCGGATCCAGGTGCGAACGCCGGTGCACGTAAAAATAGCGCGCAGCTGCGTAATAGGTGCCCAGCGTAAAGAAGGGGGCAACCGGCATGGCCAGTGAGGTAATGGCGGTCAGCTTGAGCAGCGAGGTGACTTCATCCCGTGTTCGCCAGTTGCTGAACCCTTCTTTATAACCCTCATCCTGGTAGTCGGTGGAGCGCACGATCTTGTGGTGCTGCCAGTGACTTTTCATGGACTTGGGGATCGGGCTGTAGCGCGGCTGGCCCGGGCGAGGGGTGCCGTGCAGAATGTACTTGTGCGCGTACCATTCAAACCCGTTGGCGAAGATCAAAGCGATGGGGAAACCAATCATGAGGCGGCATCCTTCGGACATTGAATCGCTATCGTGCCATGCCGTTAGTTAACGCCTGTTATTATTTTGCGTCAGATTAGCCGGCCAGTTGGCGGAAATAGATACTGACCGTTGAAAATGAACTCAAATCTGTACTTTTCCCCTGAGTGCCTTGGTTTTGCCCTTTTGGGTCTTGGTATCTACACGCCGTCGCTGTGAGCCTTTGGTTGGCCGTGTAGGTCGTCGGGCTTTTTGCAGTTTGACCGCCTCCTGTATCAGTTCTTTCAGGCGCTGTAGAGCGTCTTCTTTATTCAACTCAAGGGTACGGAAAGACTGTGCCTTGATGACAATAATGCCTTCCTTGCTGATGCGCTGATCAGACAGTGCCATCAGGCGTTCTTTGTAAAAAGGCGGCAAGGTGGAGTGCTGAATGTCGAAACGAAGGTGCACCGCCGAGGCCACTTTGTTGACGTTCTGGCCGCCAGCTCCCTGGGCACGAATTTGGGTGATTTCGATTTCCCAGTCGGCAAGTTCTACGGCGTTTGAGATTTTCAGCATAGTCGGGCACACGTTGGAGTATGGGTTGTCGTCGGATTCCGTTGTGAAGAGTTAAACGTATTCGGATTTTGTGAGTCGGCTGGTGTTGGTTTGCGGCTCGGTCACACCAGACTGAATTGTTGTAGTATAACCGTCAAACGGTCTACCGATGGATGATGTTCGATGATGAAGTCTTTGTTTTTCTTTCCCTTGCTTGCTCTGAGTGTGTTATTTGCCGGCTGCACTGGCCCGGAATCGCCACAGGAAGTATCGGAAGCATTCTGGCAGGCGGTTTTGAAAGCGGATGCAAATGATGCCAGCGAATACTCTACCCTGGTAGATGAAGCCGCTTTCGACAGCTTTGAGAGGAACTGGGATAACGTTCAGGTGGAGTGGGGGAGGGTTGTTATTGACGATCATCTGGCCACGGTTGCAACCACTCTCAGTGGGGTGAAAGGCCGCGAAGAGGCTCTTGAGACGGTTACCTATCTCGTCCAGAAGAATGGCGACTGGCTGGTGGATTACTATCGCACCGGAGATGCCCTGAAAACCGATCCCTTGTGGGGAGGCATTGTCGGCCAGCTGGAGAGGCTTGGGCAGGATATAAAGGCGCGTTGGGCTCAGCAGTCTAGTCAGGTTGCCAGCGAGCTTGAGGCTTTGGGACAGGAACTTCAGCTTCAGGCGACACAGGCGAATGAGCAGTTCACCGTTCTGGTGGAAGAATATGGTGAACTTTTGGAACACCATATTGGGGAACTTTCGTCTTCACTGAAGGAGGCTTTGAAGGCACATCCGGATGCGTCAGCAGCAGACAAGCGCGCGATCAATGAGGCAGTCAACCGCCTGGATGAGCAGTCACAGGCATTGGAAACCCCGGATTTTCAGGCGCTGGCTGAAAGTGCCAGGGTGACGGCGAAAACACAGCTGGAATTGGCTGATCTGGACGAGGAGTTTGTTGCTTACAAAGCTGAGTGGCAGCAACGCGTTGTGGAAATTGAGGCAGAGATTGCGGAATTTCTGAGGCGTCTGAGCGGTCAGTAATTCTGGCGATTGGAGCAATTACGGTGGCCGCTTGATTTTTTCCTGTTCCGCCTCGATCTTGATGAGAACAGAGGTTCGTGAGGAAGCGTTATGTCAGCTGATATCAAACATGTTGTCTGCCCGCATTGTCATAAAGTAAACCGGGTGCCCGAGGACAGGCTGGTCGCAGGCGGTAACTGCGGTGCCTGCAAACAACCCTTGTGGCCAGACCAGATGTTGGAGTTGACCGGGCAGAACTTTGCCGCCCATACCGGGCGCAGTGATGTGCCGGTGCTGGTAGATTTCTGGGCCAGCTGGTGTGGCCCCTGCAAGATGATGGCGCCGCAATTTGAGCAGGCATCACGCCAGTGGCAGGGTAAGGTGCGTTTCGCCAAACTGAATACCGAGCAACACCAGGGGCCCTCTGGGCAATACGGTATTCGCAGTATTCCCACCATGATCTTGTTTCAGAACGGCAGGGAAGTCGCCCGTCAGAGCGGCGCCATGAGCGAATCCCAGATCAACCAGTGGTTGCAAAGTCAGCTGTAAAGCCTATGGGGGGGGGCAGGTCAGGCCGGCTTTATGCGGCCTGACCTGGGTATCAGGGCTGAGGTTGATGACCTTCAGGGTTAGGTTTTTGTGCCGACCTGAGTCGGGCAAGTACTTTCTCGCCATCACTGGCGCCGTTGTCGATACCGGCAGCTTTCAGGCGCGCATCCAGATCGCCGTTTTGCTGTTCGTGTTCCAGTTCGGTCAATGCTGCCTGGACATCTTCGGCTTCGGTTTGCCTGGCTCGAATCCGGGTTGCCGAGAGGTTTAGTTCTTCCATATGGCTGTGCAAGCCTCTTGCGTGGCCTTGTAGCTGGCGGGTGACCAGTTCGGCATGCCGGTTTGCCTTCGCCAGGCGCATTTCACTGTAGAAGTGCTTAAGTGCCCGGCTGGAGTCCCGGAGTTGGCGCCGGAGCTGGGCTTCCTGCTGTTGCAGCCGTGCATGTTGTTGCTGCTGGCGTTGTAGCAGGGTTTCATCTTCGGCGATCAGGTTGGCCAGTTCGAGGGCCATTGGGTCTTGGCTCTTTTGCAGGGCCTGGCTGGCTTGTAGCTCCCGCTTGTTAATGACCGACTGCAAGGCTTCGTTATCGCGCTCCAGGCGGGTTTTCTCAGCCATCAGGCAAGCCAGCTCACGTTTGGAGCGTGCAATGGCTTGCTCGGCATCCCTTAGTTCCTGTTCAAAGATACGGATGTCGTTGGCATCGACCAGTTTCGCCACCGGCTCGTGGGCCGAGGCCCGAAACAGGGTTTCCAGTTTGCGCCAGATGCTCATGAGATTACTCCCCGTATTCTTTCAGCAGCTGATGGGTTCGGGCTTCGGATATGCGGTTAACAATCCGGTGCTGCTCGTGCTCATCGCGCAGTGTTTTGGACAAAGTAATAGTGGTGCTCACCAGAAAGAGGGCGCTGATTGCCATGTAGCCCTTGAGCACCAGATCCACCGGGGCGAGCACCACGCCAGCGGCGGCGGCAAACAGCGCAACGGCAAATGAAACTTTCACAAAAAATACCCAGGATGCGGAATTGCTTTTCAGTTCGCTGTCCATGATGAACTCCTTTTGACCATGTGGTTGGGACGACTGAACTTTGCGATATCGCCCCGGGCGGTGCGAGCGCTTCCAGAAAGGTATTGGTAGTCTATGCGTGGCGTATTGAATAATGATACGTTTGACCGGTCCCGTACGAACAAGGAGGTGCAGCGATGGCGCAAACGAGTGCGATTGTCAGGGAACTCAAGCGGCAGCTCAGGTCTCACGGGTTGACCTACCAGGATGTTGCCCAGGCGCTTGAGCTTTCGGAAGCGAGTGTTAAGCGCCTGTTTTCCGACAAGCAGTTTTCATTGAAACGTTTGGACCAGATTTGCACCCTGATGGGCATGGAAATCAGTGATCTGGTACGGAAGCTGGCACCAGAGCCGAGAGTAGAGCAGCTGACTCTGGAGCAGGAACGGGAGCTGGTGTCGGATGCGCGTCTGTTGCTGACTGCCGTGTGTGCGATGAATCGGTGGCAGTTTGATGAGATTCACCGGAATTATGAAATGCCGGAGACCGACCTCATTCGCTATCTCGCCCGCCTTGATCGAATGGGGGTGGTGGAGTTGTTGCCTGGCAATCGGATCAAGCTGCTGGTGAGTCATGATTTCACGTGGCAGCCCGGCGGGCCGATACAGCGCTTTTTTGAAACCGAGGTGCAGCAGGATTTTCTCAAGTGCCGGTTCACCCAGCCCGGTGAGTTAAGGCTGTTTGTGAGCGGTATGCTTTCGCCGCAGTCCAATGAGTCGGTTCAGCAGAAACTGAAGAGACTGGCGCTGGAGTTCCGGCACTGCCATGAAGAGGACCTGGCATTGCCGCTGGATCAGCGTTTTGGCGTCAGCCTGTTGATGGCGATGCGGCCATGGGAGATAGACGCGTTCGCCAGCCTTCGACGGCCTGAGGCCGGCAAACCCTATCCTGGCCCCACCCGCTAAAGTCAGTGCGGGCTGTTTTGCGCGGCGCGGCTGTGCTCGGTGATCGGGAACCTTTTCTGCTAGTATCCGTGAACCTTCTGAACAGACCATTCAGGCCTTCGGAGAACCTACTACGTGAAAACCTCTTATTTTGCAGTACTTGCCGTTGTATCCCTGCTGGCGGGATGCCAGACCTCAACCTACATGACTTCTGCCGCAACGGATGGCGACGGGGTAACCTGTGATGAAATCTACCAGGCCTTTGATGCCTACAGCCGCGACCGGCAATCCGCAGATGCCCTGACCGAGCTTGGTCGACTGGTGAATCCTACTGCCGGCAGCTACGCGGAGATGGGCGTTAATCAGGCGTCCAAATACTATGAGCAGATCAAAGCCAGTGCGAATATTGCGCTGGCCGTTCGCGGTTGCCAGCCGGTCAACTAATCGTTTCACCCATTGGAGGGTCAGCTTATGTCGTCTCAAACTGTCTGGATTACCGGTGCCTCATCTGGCATTGGCGAAGCCCTGGCCCTCCAGTTCGCCAAAGATGGCGCCGGGCTGGTGTTGTCTGCCCGTCGCGAAGACGAGTTGAAACGAGTGGCAGACCGTTGTGTTGAAGCGGGGCTGCCGGAGGATCACATTCTGGTGTTACCGCTGGATGTGACCCAGTGGGACGCTCTTCCCGGCGCCGTGCAAACCGTTCTGGATCGTTTTGGTGCGGTTGATTTGCTGGTGAATAACGCAGGGGTGTCTCAGCGGTCACTCTGCAAGGATACCGAACTGGCGGTCTATCAGAAGCTGATGGATGTGGATGTCATGGGCCAGATTGCCCTGACCAAGGCGGTGCTTCCGCATATGCTGAACCGCGGTTCCGGTCACCTGGCGGTAACCGCCAGTGTTGCGGGTAAGGTTGGTGTGCCACAGCGGTCTGGTTATTGCGCGGCCAAGCACGCGGTGATGGGGTTTTTCGATGCTCTGCGGGCTGAGGTAGAAGACGAAGGGCTTCATGTATCGACCATTGTGCCGGGCTTTATTCGAACCGACATTTCCAGGAATGCCCTGGCGGCAGACGGCTCGGTGTACGGCAAGCTGGATGATGACATTGCCGGGGGCATGGATGTGAATGATTGTGCTGAGGTGATTTTCAAAGGCCTGAAAGCCAGAAAGCGCGAAATCCCTGTCGGCAAAGGCAAAGAAATGGCAGCACTTTGGGTGAAGCGCCTGTCACCGGAGCTGATATTCCGGCTCACCCGTTCGATGAAATAACCCACAAGGCGAGTTGTGCTGATGAAGTTTCCTGTTGTTACGGTGACTCTGGTTGCTGGTGCACTGATTTATGTACTCTGGAGTCAGACCCGGGAGCCTTCCGTTCCGGCCGGACCTGCCAGTTTCACAGAACTTGCGACAAAGCCTGCCAAGCGCAGTGATGTGGTGGATCTGGCGATTGCCCAGATCCCCGAGCTGTGCGCGCAAGCCACTAACGGCCGGGATTCTCAAGCCTATGCCGAGTGCGTTGAGCTCGCCGACTCCCGCACGTCATCCTGCCGCAGACTGGTGTACGACAACTTTCCGGATAACGTGACATCGGATGCGGTATTCCGGGATGTATCGATTACCATGATGAACTGCTTGGTACGTCAATCCGGGGTTGTTCAACCCTGACAGCATTAACGGATTCAGGATCTACGCATGGAAGCCATTCTCTATCTTGCACTTGCGGGCATTGCTCTGCTCGTTCCCATTGGGTCATTGCTGGGACTTCTGGCGTTCAGTCAACGAAAGCAGCAGGACTTCCGCATCGAAGAACTGAAACGGGATGTTCAGGCACTGCGCAGCCAGGTAGCCACCCTGAATGGGGCTCCCAAGCAGGGTCCCGTTGAGGTTGAGGAAGTCATTCCGGACCAGCCTGTTCAGCCTGTAGTGCACGAGGTTGCCCAAGACACATTGGTATTGCCACAGGTATCCCCACCGCCACCAAATTTCGAAGTTCGGCTGTTGGCCGCACTTAAAGAAAACTGGATGGTCTGGCTTGGCGGCCTGAGTGTCAGCCTGGCGGGCATCTTCATGGTCAGTCACTCCATCAATGCCGGGTTGATCGGCCCGGTGCAGCAGTTCCTGCTGGCCATCTTGAGTGGTCTGGCATTGCACGGTGCTGCAGAGGTTTTTCGGCGTCGCCATATGGGCACCGATCAGGTGTTCGCGGCCTTGGCGGGTGGCGGCAGTATTACGCTGTATGCGGCTCTGCTGGCGGGTGTCCATCATTATGATTTGATCGGGCCGGTCACCGCTCTGGTGGGCCTCGCTGTGGTATCTCTTGTCACCATGGTGCTGTCGTTGTTGCACGGCCCTTTGCTCGCAGTGATGGGTCTGGGTGGTGCCTATCTGGTGCCGGTACTGGTGGGCGGTGAAGACGGCAGTGCGGCGTTTGTGCTCACTTACAGCTTTCTGATCACGCTCAGTTCGGCCTTGCTGATGGGGTTCGTGTTCCGCCCTTGGCTTTGGTACTCCACGCTGGCAGGTGCCATGTTGTGGTGGTTGGTCGTGGTGTCCGCCGCTCACGATGCGGTGGCGCTGGCGTGCTATCTGTCTGCCTTGTTCGTGTTGTTCTCTGTGGCTCCCGGAGAGCCGAGGATTGATGCCAGTCGGCGGCGGGAAATCTTCATTATTCTGTTGCTGGCCTGGGGTGCCTCCATCGCCCAGCAGCCGCTGGCAATGCCTTTGTTTGCTGCATGGTTATTGCTGCTGCCGGTTGCAATTCTGACGCCGGTCAGTCGCGGTGCGCTTTGGTACCTGCCCTGGGCAGCCGTGTTGGCAACCGCCGCCGGCTGGCTCGGCTATGCCGGACGCAGTTCGGGACATGCTCTGTTGTTGCCCTTGGGCGCTGAACATCATGCGGGCTTACTGATCTATCTGGTGCTTGCGGCGATCGCAACCGTGTTGTCCGGGCTATGGCAATGGCGGCAGCAGCTGGATCTCAGGCGCTGGGGCTCACTGGTCCTGCTTTCGCCTGTGGTGTGGCTGGTGGTCGGCTGGTTGCTGGTGCAGGGCGGCTCCCCTTCGGGTGCCTGGGCTCTTGTTGCCCTCCTCGCTGGCGCTGTTTACGGTGCATTGGCCTGGTTGATGGAGCGCCGGGGAGCGTACCGGTCGGGGCTTGTGTGGGCTATTCTGGCGGCCCACGCCTGTTACTCCCTGGCAGTGGTGATGTGGCTGCGGGAAGCCTCTCTGACACTGGCCTTGTCTGTCCAGTTTGTCAGCCTGGTATGGCTGGCCCGGCGCTATCAGGCGTTGGAACTCCATCTGCTGTTAAAAGTGATTCTGGCGGTGGTCGTTGCGCGGCTCACCTTCAACCCCTGGTTGCAAAGCTATGATGCCAGTGTGCACTGGTCTTTGTGGACTTACGGTGGGACTACACTGTTTGCAGCGGTCGCCACCTGGATGGCGGGCAGAAATAGCGCCATCCGGCCCTGGCTGGAAGGTGCCACTTTGCATTTGCTGGTGTTGTTTCTGGGCGCCGAATTGCGGTACTGGCTCTACGATGGCGACATTTTTGCGCGGGAGTATAGCCTTACCGAGGCGGCGCTTAATACCGTACTGTGGGGTGCGCTGGGCATTGTCTATGTGGTGCGCGCCCGCGCCAGTCAGTCTCTCGTCTGGTTATACCGGTTATTTGCTTCGGTGCTGACCATCCTCTCGGCGATCAGTTATCTGGTTGCGGTGACGGTTCATAACCCCTGGTGGCATAGCGGAACGATTGGCGCTACGCCGGTGTTCAACCTGCTTTTACTGGCTTACGGCGCACCGGTTGTGCTGGCCTTGGCCATTAGTCGGTTTTCAGACCTGGTACCACGTCGCTGGGTTCTGTGTGTCGCTTCGGCAGGCTTTTTGTTGTTCACCGTTCTGGAAATCCGGCAGCTATGGCAGGGGAGTGCCATGGCCTGGTGGCACGGGGTGGGTGAGGGCGAGCTTTATACCTATTCTGTGATCGGTATGGTGTATGCCGTGGCGGCCATTCTATGGTCGACCCGTTCGGGCGGAGAATGGCTGTACAAGGGCGGAATGGCGCTGCTGGGGGTGGTGATCGCAAAGATCTTCCTGATTGATATGAGCGGCCTGCAGGGGCTTTGGCGGGTAGCCGCCTTTATGGGGCTTGGCCTGGCATTGCTGGGGCTGGCGTGGATGTACCGAAGAACCCGGCGCACTGATCCAGAGTTGGCAGAAAACTCTGATGTGTCTTGACGCCCGACAGCGTTGCCGATGGCAGGCGTTATCTATACAGTTAACAAACACTCACTTAATTGATTAGCAGTAGATGAGGACACCCAGGTGACAGAACTCGTAACTTACGAACTGAACGACGGCATTGCCACGATCAGCCTGAATAACGGCAAGGCCAATGCTCTGAGCCATGACGTGTTTGAAGCGCTGAATGCTGCGCTCGACCGCGCTGAGCAGGACAAGGCCATCGTCATTCTTACCGGCCAGCCAGGCATGTTCTCCGGCGGGTATGATCTTAAGGAAATGCAGAAGGGCCCGAAGGAGGCCATGGCGCTGGTGAAAACCGGTTCAACATTGACTCGCCGCCTGTCTGCTTTTCCGCTGCCCGTGATCGGCGCCTGCAGTGGCCACGCCATCGCCAAAGGTGCGTTTGTTCTGCTGTCGGTGGACTATCGCATCGGTGTTGAAGGCAGCTTCAAGCTGGGCCTGAATGAAGTGGCGATTGGTATGACCATGCACCACGCCGGTATTGAAATCGCTCGCCACCGTATGCCTGCGCCTTACTTCTATCGTTCGGTTGTGAATGCGGAAATCTTCAATCCGGAAGGTGCCATCTCGGCCGGATTCCTGGATGAGGTTGTTGCTCCGGAGCAGCTGATGGAACGTGCAAAGGCGGTAGCCACGCAGTTCAAGCAGCTGAACATGAAAGCCCATAAGCAAACCAAGCTTAAGGTAAAAGCGGATTATCTGGCACTGCTGGACCGCTGCATTGAACAGGACGTTGCCCACTTCGACGTACTGGGTTGATGGACAAGAGGCGGCTGGCGCTTGTGCTGGCCGCCTCTTGTATTGGTCTGACGCAGAGAGTCAGTTGAATTTCCCTTCAGGTGGTCTCTTTGACGTGTTTAAGGTCGTAATGTTTGCGGT
Organism: Marinobacter sp.; assembly: GCA_035303925.1. GTDB lineage: Bacteria > Pseudomonadota > Gammaproteobacteria > Pseudomonadales > Oleiphilaceae > Marinobacter. Next base: position 18,396 of record DATGQY010000035.1, read on the forward strand.
AGGTTTTCCCATCGCCGGCACACAACAGCACCGCTTCGTGGGGTAGTCCTGCGTCATCCAGCGCCAGTGTTCCGATATTCCGGTCACTGGTGAGAAAAAAGCTGCTGTCTTCCGGTTTCAGATACCGCTCCTTGTCCCTGCCCAGCATTTCACCCAGTTTATTGATCATCTTCAGCCCGACGCTTTCCCCCAGTGGTACGTTGTTGCAGGCGCTGCTGCAGATCTGCCACAGCACCACCCCCTCCGGGGTTTCTCTGCGCCTGGCAAAGCCGTAGTGAACGTCACCCGAAAAGATCACCACATGCTGAACGCCGGGCACCTGGCAACAGGTGGATTCCAGAGCGGTCAGTGAGGCCGGGTCGGCACTCCAGGGTTCCCGGTCCAGTGTGCGTTTGAAGGTGGGGAATTTGAGCTGCAGATACTCGATATGGCTGAAACCATAAGTGGGTGTTGGTGAGACCACGATCAGGGTCTGGCAGTTGGGAAGCGCAGACAGCCGCTGACCCAATTGCTCGATCTGGTCGTCGGACATCAGGCCAAGGGAGTGCTTGCCTCGTTTACTGAACTCCCGGTGGGTGCGTGTGTCGAGCACCGCCACCGGGGGAACCTGTGCCAGCTCATAGCCCCAGTATCTTGACAGTAACCAGTCGTAGTCCGGGCTTCCCGCCGGGCATTTTCGGTCCAGTAACGCGCGAATATCAGCGACTTCGTTGACCACCTGCGAGGGCTGATTGCCCCAGTGCTGGCAAATGAAGTAGGCCACCAGGGCGTTACTCAGAACATAACGTCCGACGGCGGAACTGCTGAGCTGGCGGGCGTTTTTCTTGGAAATGTTCCAGTCATCAGTGACTTCATGGTCGTCAAAGATCATGTAGGTCGGAATGTTGGCCAGCAGTTTTCGGATGTCGCTGCGTGCGAACGCCGCAAAGCGGCTCAGGTTATCGAGGTCTTCTTTGTGTTGGGATTCGGTATAGACGTACTGCGTGGGTGGGTTCCGGCCATCCCGGGTATTGGCGGGTTGGTGTGCCAGATGGGGTTTCAGGGCATCGTGGTCAGCAAATGTCAGTCCGTATTCCCGGCCGGCCCCGGAGAAGGCAAACAGGTACATGCAGAGGTATTCCTGCAGCGTCAGCAGGTGTGATTTTTTCGCACTGGAGCTGAAACCCGATGGACTGCGGGTTACCCAGTGCCGGTCATCCAGCTTGGACAGCCGGTGGAGGTCACTGCCGCAGGGTATGTTGGGCAGATCGTCCTCCATGCCCAGAGCGGTTTGCAGTTTGCGCAGGTAATCCAGTAACAGGGGCGATACGTCATCGGCGTAGATCTGGTCGCCGGTCAGAAACAGTTGGCTTGGGCGGGTGTCTTGCCGGAGGTTGTCCTGCAATACGGATGCGGCCCGTGCCAGCTGGTCCGGCCCCTTAACCTGACAGGGTGAGTGGGGCCGGCGGCAAGACGCCTGGAGGAAGTGTCGGTGTTCCCGTGGCAGATAGACGCCAGGCAACTTGTCGTTTCCCAGGCAGAGCGTTTTGAGCAGGTCAGAATCGCCGAAGGGCTGGCCGTCGAGCTCGAGTTCGTAGAACACTTCGGTCAGGCTCTGATGCTCCGGAGCCTTGTCCAGTGGCAGGGGGGTATGCACCAGGCAGAAGTAACAACGCTCTCCGGCTTTGATAACGGTTGTTTCGCAGCTTGTGGTGATGGTTTGCTGCTTGTTGTCGGTAGCGTAGGTGGTCAGCGTGAGATGTTCTGGTGGCTGATCGAGCGCCAGCCACAGGTTCAGTTCTGAACGGTTGGCATGGCGTACCACAGGGCCGCAGATAATCATTGGAAGCTCCTTTTCTTGGTTTTGATTCCGTTGTTAGCGGGGCAGTGTCTGGTCTGCCTCTTGATGACTGTGTGTGAACTGTTGTGCCGGCCCGAACCTGAACAGCCAGGCCAGCAGCAAGTCGGGCAGGGTTTGTAGCCGGGTATTGTAGATCATGGCGCTGTCGGAGTAGCTGTTGCGTAGCAGGGACAAATAGTTCTCCGTGCTTGCCATGATCTCCATGAAGCGACGGACCACCTGGTGGTTTTTCAGCTCCGGGTAGTCTTCAAGCCTGCCTTTCAATGACTGAGTAGCCGCCTGCTCCTGGTTGATGGTTCGGCCAACGTTGTTGGTGGAGTCCATGGTGGCCGGCGGCTCGGAACGGAGCGTGGCGATCGCGGTTAACAGGTCCCGTTCATGGGCCATGGAGGCCTTGACCGTGTCTTCAAGCCTGGGCCACAGGTCATGGCGCTGCTGCAGGATGGTGTCAATGTTCGCCCTTGCGCGGTTAACCCGGTTCTTCAGGAACACCAGATCGTTGTAATGCAGAATGCCGGTGTAAACGCACAGAGCCAGTGGTACCACCAAGGCCGAGATCAACAGGTTGTCCGGGCTGAATCGGCCATCGGCCGCAAGCATGGTGGTGGCAGTAAACAGCAAGAGCCCGAGGCTGGCGGCTATGCCGACAAACCCCCAGGCTCCCCGGCGCATCACGATCCCGTCTTCATCGGAATTGCTGATCAGGAACGGCAAATCCTTCTCGTGCTGAATGCTCAGGTGGTCGGGTTGGTGCTGATCCAGCCCGGCAAAGCCGAGACAATAGATGCTAGCTTCCGGCACCAGAAACTTGACGGTATGGCGCTGTTTGCCCAGTTGCTTGATATCCACATCCGAATAGCCGAACTGTGCGCCTTCCGGGTAAACCAGAACGTGGTGCTGGTCGTCTCTGAGGCGAAAGGGAACATGTTCTGTGCGTGTTTCAACCGTGGTCCATTTGGCGTCGTTGCCTGACCCCCGCTTTTCTTCGATCTCGAGGTGGTAGGCTACGCAGTCCTGACCACTCAAGGGCTCACGAAGTGGTGGGTAGTTGTTGTCCAGCTCCACACGGCCTTTCAGCTCGGCCAGACCGAAACTGAGCCCCTGGGTGCTGCTGGTGGGCAGCGCTTCGATCAGCCGTTTGAGCTTGATGGAGCTTATAACCCTGCGGATCAGGAGTACGGCCAGAACCAGGCTGCCAAGGGCAAGTAACAGCCCGATGCCACTGTATTGGCGTTTTACGGGCGGGTGGTTGGCCAGTATTTTCTGGACCTGTTCCCGAGCGGATACGTTCAGCTCTGGCAAGGGCAGGCGATTCTCAAGCAAGCGCTGGTACATCCAGCGGTCGAGCCAGCCGCTGGTGCTCTGGCGAATTCGATGATTCAGCGCAGCGACATCAACCAGTGCCGCCATTGAAGGCTCTGTTTTCGCCAGCTGTTGGTAACGCCCTTCGTAGAGGTTGGCTATGGCAGACCATTCTGTCGTTAGCCGGTAAACACCGATGACGGTCAGGGTGCCGGATACGGCGATAGTCATGGCCAGTACGTACACCCATAAGCGATGAATTCTCAGGATAATCAGGCCCAGGGCAATTCCCAGGGCCAACAGACCGGTGGCGAGAGAAATTTTTGCGCCGGCGTCGTAAAGTTGTTCGCCGATGTCAGTATCCGGGCCGAAGCGGGAGACCACCGCCGGGAGGTTAAAAGCATCCAGCGCGGGGAAGGTCAGTTCGTTTTGTTTCTGATCGAACTGGCCAATAACCGTCGCGTTGTCTCCGGGCTTGAGGGTCCATTCGGAATAGATATAAGAGCCGGACCGATGGTGCCAGGTTCGGCGCAGGCTCCACTCGATTTCCCCGGGATTGGCGCCCAGGTTGACCACTACGGTGCCGGTGTCGTCCTGGAGTTGAAAGCGGCTGCCTATGTGTCCGGAGTCCACAGTCTCCAGCTTCAGGTCGCCGTCTGAATCCCGGTACTCGTGTTGTTCTTTGTAGAACACATAAACAGACGGGGTGTCTGAGTACGGCCCTGTGTGGGTGCCCAGGTCATCGGTCACCTGGCCTTCAACAAGGTAGGGGCCTTTGGCCAGTGCCGATAAGGGGGTAATGGGCAAGCGTTGAACCTGCCGGGCTTCGGCCAGTTCGTTCAGACCTCGGGCCATGAAATCGTAACTGCCGACAAGGCATGCCACGGTGAGAATGACCAATATAAGACTGCCAGGAGTACTGAGTGCCGTCCTGCGCTGCATCCGGTTACAAATCCCTTTGTTGTTGGCGATTGAAAAGTGCAGTATACCTGATCAAATTACCTGCATGGGCCTGAAACTCAGCAGGGCCGCTATCTGTAGCGGAGTGTCCTTACCTTGCTAACATAGTTATCCACAGATTCTGTGGGTAAATAACAGAAGGAATGTGTGTCATGCCCGAGAAACCCGCCAAGCCCGTTGCGGCTTCTGCCATTGAGAAACACGTGTATAAAGTCTTTCCCAATGATATGAACTCACACAACACGGTCTTTGGCGGCATGATCATGGCCAAATGCGATCGGCTGGCTCTGGTGGTGGCAGAACGGCACTCGGCCCATGTGTGCGTAACTGCAGCGGTAGATTCCATTCATTTTCGTGCGCCGGCAAAGGGTAACGACACCTTGTTGTTCAGCCTCGCGCTGAACCGCAGTTGGGGCTCTTCTATGGAGATTGGCGCAAAGGTGGAGGCTGAGAACAGCTACACAGGGGATACCCGCCATATCCTTTCTGCATTTTTTACGTTTGTGGCTCTGGATGAGCATGGCAAGCCGGTGGACGTACCGGCAGTGATCCCGGAAACCGATGAACAGAATCGTCGCTATGCCAATGCCGAGATTCGACGGGCAGGGCGCCTGAAGACTCGTGATGAACTTTCCCGGGCGAACCGCTGACAGCTATCGCATCTTGCGGCCAGTCGTGATATATCAGCGCCACAGAAGATCAACTTTATTGGAACCAGGTGTTATGCCAAAAGCGAGTGAGATTAAAAAGAACCAGGCGGTTGAATACGAAGGACGTGTCTATTTTGTGAAAGACATCGAGCGCTCTGTGCCCCAGGGCCGTGCCGGTGGCAGCCTGTATCGCATGCGGATGTACGATGTCGTGACGGACCAGAAGCTGGACGAGACTTTCAAGGATTCAGACATGCTGAATCTGGCGGACCTGGTTCGCCGGCCGGTCACTTTTTCCTACGCGGATGGCGATGAGTACGTCTTCATGGATAACGAAGACTTCACTCAGTACATGCTGAATAAAAGCGCGATCGAAGAAGAGTTGCTGTTCATCACGGAAGACACCCAGGGCGTTATGGCCATTCTGGTCAGCGATACGCCGGTGGCGCTGGATTTGCCGCCGACAGTGGAACTGACCATTGAAGAGACCGACCCGTCCGTGAAAGGCGGTTCTGCCACCGCTCGTACCAAGCCGGCACGCTTGACGACAGGCCTGACAGTGCAGGTGCCGGAACACATTTCCACGGGCGACCGTATCAAGGTCAACGTGGAAGAGCGTAAGTTCCTCAGCCGGGCCTGATGGTGCTCAGCGGGCCTGGAAGCGTGACCGAGCCAAGGTGCACCTCTACAGGCTCAGTACGTCCAGCTTCTTGATCAGCTTGGGCCAGCCGATGGGCAATCTCTTCTCCAGTTCGGCGAGTCGTGAGGCTGCTGGCTTTACGGTGGCAAGCCCCACTTTGCTGCCGTAGATCACCCAGTTGTTGGTTTTGCTCTTGAACACCAACAACAGCGGAAACTGCCGCCTGAGTTCCCGTACCAGGTTGCCGTCGGGTTCAGGCATTCGATGGTAATTCAGTACCAGCCAACCGGTATCCGACAGGGCACGACTGCAGGCTTTGATGAACTGCCGCTGGGCCTGCGCCGGGCTCATTTTATCGGCACTGTAGAGATCGGTGAGGATCATGTCGGTGGCTGCTTCAGGCAGATTGTCCACTGCCAGGCGGGCGTCCTGAATGCTCACCTTTAGCCTGTTGGTTTCCGGCAGTGCAAACCATTCCCGGGCAATATCGGCCACTTTAGCCCGCAGTTCGAAAACCTGAATGTCACTCCCGGGCAGCAGCGTATGTAAGCCGTGCGCGAGTACGCCGCCGCCCAGGCCGAGTACAGTAATGTGTGCGGGTTCCCGGTAGACAACGGGCAGCAACATGGCCCGATTGTACTCGTGCACCGGCACGTGGGGCGCCGAGCGGACGATCTTGCTCTGTTCGAAAATGGAATCAAAGCTCAGTATGCGGTGCTTGCGATCATCAATGACCAGAATGTTGCCATAGTTATCCCGGTCAACATGAACAATGTCGCCGGCAATGGCGAGGGGGTTGAGGATCGTGCCCATCAGTTGGCAGCGTAGCGTTCGTGCAAAATACCTACCCGCTCTACGTAGGCTTTGGTCTCTGCGTAGGGGGGAATGCCCTTGTATCGACCGACGGCACCGGGGCCTGCGTTGTAGGCCGCGGTAGCGAGCCGGGTGTCGCCGCCGAAACGTGCCAGCATCTGGGCGAGGTAGTTCACTCCTCCGCGGATGTTTTCCGCAGCCTGCAGGGGATTCTGAACCCCCAGCTCTTTGGCGGTTCCCGGCATCAGTTGCATAAGGCCCTGGGCCCCGACCGGGGATAGTGCTTTGGGATTGAAGGCCGATTCTGCGTGAATGACGGCCCGCACCAGGGCCGGATCCACATCAAACTCCTGTGCCGCTGTCAGGATTTCTTCCTGATAGGGGCGAAGAAACAGCGGCGTTTTCCGCCAATCGACCTTTGAGCCCGGGTCGCAGGCATAGCAATGGAAGCGGATGACGTCGAAATCTGAATCCGCCGGCCTCATGCTGCTGTAGGCGACAACGCCGTGCTCATCGGTGTAGCGATAAACGGTTTCGTTCTTGCTTGAGGCCCGGGGCTGGCTCTGACTTTTGACGTTGGTAAATTCCACCCGGCCATCCGGATGAACCACGCGCTTGATGGTATCGGCCATTACACTGCCACTGGCCACACACAGCCAGATGACAACGGCGGCTATTACGCCGGATTGTGGTGTTGTAAGGTCAAAGGTCATTTCGGGCCTGGACTTCAGATTCGGATGCTTCAATGTACCGCTATTATCGCGGCAGATGTAGCCGCCTGTGTAGGAGTTTCGTGCCGGGATGATACGGAATGTTCTGTCTTTCACAAAACCCTTCACGCAGCCGGACTCCAGATTCTGACAGGCCGATGAGAATTTTCTCCCGTCAGGCGTTATTTCCGCTAGACTGCAGTTAAGTTACCTAAACAGGAGTTTTTTATGCCTTTCTCTCCGGTTCATCTTGCTGAACTGAATCTGTTGTTACAGTTTCCTTCCACGTCGACTCAGGAAGGCATCAAGGTACACGCCCACACGGCCGCCGCTGAAACGGTTGCGGCGGCAGAGTCCTTGTTCGCTAAGGGGCTTATTTCCCGGAATGACGGTGGCTATCTCACACCGATGGGCTGTGAAGCGGTTGAGCTGACCCAGAAATTGCAGTCAATGCTGGCAGGCGACTGAACGCATTAGAAGTTGAACGTGGCCCTGATAGTTCGAACAGGGCCACGTATAGACTGTTTTGACAGCCCTAGACTTTTGGGCCTTTCCCTCTGATGACGTTAAACAACACCGATACAACAAGCAGCACCAGAAAGATAAAAAACAGAATCTTCGCAAATCCTGCGGCAGTTCCGGCAATGCCTCCAAACCCCAGAACTCCCGCAATAATAGCAACAACAAGACACACTATAGCCCAGTAGAGCATTTCCTATCCTCCGTTTCAGGGTTACGTCTTAAACGTGGCACACCAACAGGGATAGCGCAATTGATAACCACTCAGTGTTGATGAATGGTAATTGTAGTGTCAGGTTGTCAGTCTGTTTTCTCCAGCGGAAATACGGATCTTGACAACACAGGCTCACAGCCAATCACGCCCCGGGCTCGCTTGTGTGCGTGCAGATACCAACGCTGGCCTCCGTGAGCGAATGTCGTGTTCTGAACCTGAAAGATTTCGGTTTCCATCGTGGCGGGAATGGGAGTGCCATCGGCGTGCCGGTAAACACACGAGGTGCCCAGCTTCAAAGCCCGGCGGACAGGCAGGGCAATGAACCCGTCGTCTCGCAGGTTGGGTTCCTCGCCGTTAATATCCGTGATTTTCAGGCAGGGCCCGAAGTGGACCCGGTTTCTGTCCCCGACGGTTTCTTCCAGGCAGTGATAGCCACTGAGCAGAACAGTGTTGTCGGCAATGCCGGAGTCCTGCCCGGGCAGGCTTTGGCAACCGGTCAGGGTGAGTGCCAGCAGGAGGGGCAAGGTGGCTCGGGTCATTATTGGCTCCTGGGGGTTAGCTGCAGGTTTCCTTGTGAGTCGGATCTCAGCGCATCAATCAATCGGCGGTCCCGCCCGTAGATGTCATTGCGGATCTGGAGGCGGCCCGCGTTATCCACCCAGACTGTCCAGTACTGCAAGTGCACCGGCACCGGGCTTTCCAGAACCGCGTTGGCGGGTTCACCCGACGCCATTGCCTGTTCAATGCGGCTTCGGTCCCAGTCACTGTTGCCTTCCAGTAACCGTTCTGCCAGTTCAAAGGGTCGCTCAATCCGTATGCATCCCGAGCTCAGCGTTCGCTCCATGCGGTTAAATAGGTACTGGCCCGGTGTGTCGTGCAGGTACACCTCATATGGGTTCGGGAACATGAACTTTACTTGCCCCAGGGCGTTACTCCGCCCTGGCTGTTGCACCAGCTGATAGGGGAAATTGTCGGCAGATAATGCTGCCCAGTCTACCTCAGTGGGGTCTATTTCCACCCGGTCTGCGCCCCAGCCCTGATAGACCTTGAAGTTCAGGCGCTCAAGGTAGTCTGGGTCTGACTGTATCAGCGGTAGCTGGTCTTCAATCATCAACGTGCGGGGCACGGTCCAGGTCGGGTTGAACACCAGGTAGCGAATACGGTCGCTGAACACCGGTGTTTGCCGGAATGGGCCGCCTACGATCACTCGCTGGCGCAGCACCTCATTGCCGTTCTCGACCATGATCATTTCAAACCCGGCAATATTTACCAGCACGTAGGTGTCACCCAGTGACGCAGGCAGCCACCGCCAACGCTCCAGGTTGGCATCTATCTGGCGAATGCGTTCTATGGGCATCAGGTTCAGTGCGGCTAATGTCTTGCGACCAATGATACCGTCAGGTTCGAGGCCATGGCGCGCCTGGAAGGCCGGCACAGCCTGGATCAGGTTGCCGGCATAGAGTTGGTCTGTCGGGTCGTCACCGGTCTCCTGCAGCGTGTCGTTATCGGCCACGGGCAGGTCGCCCAGCAACACCAGCTGCTCGCGAATGGCAGGCAATCGAGGATCAGCATCTCCGGGGCGTATCGTCGTGCCGGGTTCATTCAGGGGCCAGGGCCGGCCCAGCAGCGCCGAAAGCTGGCGACGGTAGCTGACCAGGCGTTGATAGGCGGCTGACGGGGGCCTGAGAGACTGCAGTGTCTGGTAAACCGAGCCACTGTCGAGCGCTTCGGTCAGGATGGTGTGTACTTCACGTTCTCTGCGGTTGGCTGTCCACTCAGCATGAATGGTTTTCGGATTCACTTTGCCTTCCAGCAGGTGAGACGCGAGTATCAGAAAAGCATCGGAGAATACCAGGTCAATATCTGCCTGCAGTTCCGGTTCGCTATCGTCCGATGATGTCTGCGAAATCGCCTGCAGTGTTTTCTGGTGGTAGTCGGCAGGATTCAAACCCTCGTCTGCGATTTCGCTAATGGCGCGGACGAGTTCATCCTGAGCCGCCCGGGAATACCAGGCGGCTTCGTAGTTTCGGGTCTCATAGAAACGAGACAGCGCTTCCCGGGCATGCAGCGGGGCATCGTGAACGGTTACCGAAAAGCCCGCCTGCATGGCTTCGATGCGATCAATGATGCTGTCGTCGCTGACAGCGCTCTGGGTAAACAGCATGAGCATCGCTAGTATCAGGTACGGCGGCCCGGTATTCCGACCTTTGGCATCCTGCATGATTTTCTCCCTTTGGCTGGCCCGCTTGGCTTGTTTGTCTGACCTGACTGTTGTTGAGTATATCCTGAGTTGCAAACATCTTTGAGTGTGTCGGTACTCACCTGTTGAGCTCAGCGGAAAACAGAGCGTAACGGGTGGGCAGAAAGCGGGAAGTGTGATGGCGGATTCAAGGAAGAGATCGGTACTGCTGAAGGCCAGCAGTACCGTGTAGAGGCACTCGTGGCGTTAGCCGGCTCGGCCAAACATACGCTCCAGAAGGCCCAGCTCTCTCACATCCGGGATTGGCAGGGTGTCTAACGCGTCCATGGCCTGGCGCCAGTATACGTCCGGAGTATCCAGGTGTTCCACGAGCTTTCTCTCGTCGGGGCTGTAATGGTTGTGCTCGCCGGACATCCCCGCCTCCATCAGGGCCTGGGTCCAAAGATAGACAGCGGAGCGCGCCGTTCTAAGCAACTTGCAGTAGACCTCACGGCTGATATTGATCGCCAGTTCTGCGCTTAGATTGATCTGTTTTTGCAGGTCGACCATGTCGGCCTTGTCCAGAAGCACTCGATGGCCGTTGCCCTTTTTGCAGCTTAGGCAAACCTGTTCCAGAGTGTTGACCCCTTCGATCAGGTCCCGGTGGCCAAATTGTGACGTTTGCTTCGCGTCGACCGGTGCTGGTATCCAGCCGTACTGGGGCGACTTGGCAACAATGTGCCCGGGCAAGTCTCGCCGGTAGTCGGGGGCCTGATCTTTGTCTGCGTAGCCTTCAAGCTCGGATCGAAGCCAGGCCGCCATTTTACGATGCCGGAGCATGGTGGCGAGAGTAATGGCGGAGGGCATGATCTCGGTGAACAGATCGCCGGAATCCTGAGTTCTCTCCTGCAGGTGGTCAACGGATGTGGACATGTATGTCTCCAATTCTGGGCGCTGCGGTGGGTGGGCGCCTCACAGTTATTGTTTTTCAGGTTCTGCTCGGGCTGGCAGAGGAGTAACCTGTGTTTAAAAAGTAATCAGTTTCTCGGATTTCGCTGTAGTAAAAGCGTTATTGGTTTGTAAAGAATGGTAATGGGGGACAGGTCGATGACTGAGAATAACCCCGACTTCAACGTGTTGCGGCGATCAATGGTTCATCACCAGATTGCCCGGCGCGGTGTACGTGACAAACGGGTACTTGAAGTGATGGCGAAGGTGCCACGAGAGGTCTTCGTGCCAGACCACCTGATCAACGAGGCTTACGCAGACCATCCGTTGCCCATCGGCCATGGCCAGACGATTTCTCAACCCTACATTGTTGCGCTGATGGCGGAAGCTTTGGCACTGCAGGGCAGGGAGCGCGTACTCGACATTGGCACGGGATCCGGTTATGCGGCGGCCGTGCTGGCCAGCATGGCACTGGAGGTATTTTCGATCGAGCGGATTCCTGAGTTGGTACAGCAGGCCAGGCTGAATCTTGACCGCGCCGGGTTCAGCCAGGTGTATCTGCGCTGTGGAGACGGTACGTTGGGGTGGCCGGAAGCGGCCCCTTTCGATGGCATCTGTGTTGCAGCAGGCGCTCCGGCTGTTCCGGAAGCTCTCAAACAGCAACTGGCGGTAGGTGGGAGACTGATCATCCCGATTGGAGAGGAATACTCCGGTCAGCAGTTGACCTGTATCCATCGCCTATCGGAGACAGAGTTCTCCCGCGAAGACTACGGCAGCGTACGTTTTGTTCCGTTGCTGGGTGAAGAGGGGTGGCGGTAGTTGCTCGCCCGTCAGGACCCCAGCATGCCGGCATAAGCAGAATAGAAGAACGCGCAGGACCCAACCAGAATGAACATCCAGGCGGGGATAATCATCAAAGAACGAGTCGGCTTGTTCATAGCTACCTCCTTCGGTATGGCTAATCAATACGCTGACCTATTCAATGTAGACCACACTTGATGAATGTCACGAACTGTTTTTTGAGTGGCGGGTCTCAATTGCGAACAAAATGGCCAACCCTGGAGGTGTTTATTGTCATTGAGAGCGCGTCAAAGTCGGCTAGTATTGGGTGAGTCGAAAATAAGTCACGTCCAGACAAAATGAACATAACAATAATAAGGAGCCTTACATGGCGATCGATCCCCAGAAACCAACCTCTGTGCACAGTCTGTTCTACTGGGCTGGCCAGTCACCGGATAACGTATACCTGACGCAGCCCTACCCGGACGGCCGTGTTGAAGACATAACCTGGGCGCAGGCGGCCGATCAGGTCTGTCGCATGGCTGCTCACCTGCAAAGCCTCAAGCTGCCCGAACGCAGCAGCATTGCGATTCTCGGCAAGAACAGTGCCCACTGGGTGCTGGCGGACCTGGCGATCTGGGCTGCAGGACATGTCAGCGTGCCCCTGTATCCGACCCTGAATGGTGAAACCGCGGCCTATGTTATTGAGCACAGCGATGCCAGGCTGATGTTTCTGGGCAAGCTGGACGGCACTGCCGATGGCTGGAACGACATCAAAGACCACATCCCTGAAGGGCTACCCATTATTTCCTTGCCCATGTCGCCCCGGGACGACACGCCAACGTGGCTGGAGCTCATTGCAAAGCATGCGCCTGCCAAACCGAAGATGCCTGATCCGGATGACCTGGCCACCATCGTCTATACCTCCGGCAGTACCGGGCGGCCGAAGGGCGTCATGCACAGCTTCCGGACCATGATTTCGGTGGCGGAAGGATTGCAGCAGTTGTTCCCGGTTTCGTCCAGTGAACGGATGCTGTCCTACCTTCCACTGGCCCATGTGGCGGAGCGGGCAGCGGTAGAAACCCAGTCGCTGTATCACGGTTTCCATTTGTACTTTGCCAACTCCCTGGATACTTTTCAGGAAGACCTGCAGCGGGCAAGACCAACCTTGTTCTTCTCTGTCCCCCGGTTGTGGATGAAGTTCTACCTGGGGGTTAATGCCAAGCTGCCACCGAAAAAACAGAAGTTGCTGTTCAATATCCCCATTCTCAACACTGTGGTGAAAAAGAAGGTGCTCCGGCAGTTGGGTCTTGATCACTGTCGTGCGGCGCTTACCGGCGCGGCACCGCTGTCCGCGGAAATTATCAGTTGGTATCGCGGTCTCGGGCTGGAGTTGTTGGAAGTGTATGGAATGTCAGAGAACTTTGGCTATTCCCACGCAAATCGCCCCGGGCAGGCAAAGGCTGGCAGCGTGGGGGTCGCGAATCCAGGAGTGGAGCACCGGATTGGTGAAGGCGGTGAGGTGCAGGTCAGAAGCCCGGGACAAATGTTGGGCTATTTCAAAAATGAGGAGAAAACCCGGGAGGATATTACCGAGGACGGCTTCCTGAAAACCGGCGACATGGGCGAAATTGATCAGGACGGGTATCTGCGCATCACCGGCCGGGTGAAGGATCTGTTCAAGACCTCCAAGGGTAAATACGTCGTGCCGGTCCCCATTGAGAACCGCTTTAATCACCCGATGGCCGAAGTGGTTTGCGTTGCGGGCGCCAATCAGCCCCAGCCCTGCCTGATGGTTCTGCTGTCAGAGGATGTTCGGGACGAACTGGACAGAGGGGCGGATCGCACTGAGCTTGAGCAGGAGCTTGCCCGGGAACTCGATGCGGTTAACGCCGGCAGTGAATCCCACGAAAAAGTCGCTTTTGTGGTGGTGGTCAGAGAACCCTGGACCATGGAGAACGGTATGCTGACGCCGACGATGAAAATCAAACGCAACGTGATTGAGGATTTCTACAATCAGAAAATGGACGAGTGGTTTGATCAGAAACGGAAAGTGATCTGGGAGTTCTGAGGATTGCGTCAGCCGCAACAAAAACGCCGACATGGAAACATGTCGGCGTTTTTGTTGCGGTCCTGACCGGGAATCAGACGCCGCCCTGAACCTGGGGCATATCCTGTGCTACCGCTACGGCCTTGCGGTTCGCAATGCGCAACTTACGGCTGATAAATTGCATCGCCTGCTTTGCGGCAGCGCGGGTATACTGGCGGCGCATCTCCACACCATTGTGGAGGATGCTAGATGGCAGCGGGCGAACGCTCGCGGTGTGCTTCTGAATCATGGCGCCTTCCTCCTTAAACGGGTGGCTGGAATTGTTAACTTGCGAACTATTCTAGGGGTTCTTATTTGCAGTTTGAATACGGTAAACTCCGTACTCATGATGCAAATATGCAGTAACTATGGACTGGGATTATCTTCGATATCTACGGGCTCTGGCAATAGCCGGAACCTTTGCAAAGGCCGGTGAAATACTGGGTGTTCACCAAACCACGGTTTTACGGCGACTTGATCAGATGGAGGAGTCGCTGGGGCTGCGTTTTTTTGAGCGTAACCGCGATGGACTGCAGCTGACACCCGTGGGTGAAATGGCCTATCGGGAGGCCGAAAGGCTGGCGGTGGACATGGAAAACCTGGAGCGGAAGCTGGTCGGCCAGGACGGCGCCCCTGTGGGTAAGGTCCGGATTGCCGCAGAAGATGCTCTGATGAATGAGCTTCTCAGCCCGATCCTGGCGGAGCTGGTGCGCGAGTATCCGGAGATTGAGCTGGAAGTGCTCACCGATAACGATGTGGCTAACCTGAGCCATCGCGAAGCCGACCTGACATTGCGCCCTGAAAACAAGCCCCAGGCGACACTGGAAGGCGAGCGCATTGCCGCCATTGATTCGGCGGTGTATGGCGCCGCGAACTATTGCCGCCGGAACAGGAAAATGGATATTGAGAACCGGCCGGAAGACTGTACCTGGATTATTCCAGACGAAACCTTCAGCCATCTGGCAACCGGCCGGTGGTACCGCAAACAACTCAAGAATGCGAACTCGGTGATTCGTTGCAACAGCTTGCAGTCCATGGTTGCGCTGGCGCGAGCGGGCGCGGGGTTGGCGGTTCTACCGTGTTACGTGGGCGAAGCCGCGAAAGAACTGCGCCGGCTGTCTGATCCTCTGGACGGCGAAAGCGTGGATCTCTGGCTACACGTCAACCAGGACACCCAGCAAATGGCCCGGGTGCGGATCGTGATGGAATTCCTCGCTGAGCGAATGAAGGCGCTCGCGCAGATCATCGAATTCAGCCTGACGCCCTGACTCCGTCTTCAGCACTGCAAAACGGCCAGAACTGGTACCAACGCCAACACTGGAACTCTGCTTCACATTCCTGCAGCTGGTTGTGGTAGCGAAAGGCGCGATTCTGAACATGCTGGGCCAGCGTCTTCAGCGCGGGCTTCTGATCAAAGCTTCTCCGAGCGTAGCCTCCGCGGCCTTCATGGTAGGCCAGATAGAGTTGCCGAGGTGAATTCAATGCAATACCCAGCCGGGTATGACTCAGGTGGTTATACCATCCGACAAAGTCGAGAGCGTATTTGATGTCGGTTCGCACGGCTGTCCAGCTGCTGTCGTTTGCCACCAGATACTCGCCCCAGGCCGGGTCCAGTGCCTGCGCGTACCCGAACGCCGTGCTGGGTCGTTTCCAGGGAATCAGTCCCCAGAGGCGGGTGCGAGGTGGTCGGGCATGGCTTCGAAAAGAGGATTCGTAATAGACAAACGCCAGTTGTGTGGCGATCGGCGTGCCCCATTTCTCCTGCGAATCTCGGGCGTAGTCGTACCACTCAGTGTGTTCCCGAAATATTTCACAGAGGTCCTCCGGGTTTGCTGGCGGGTCAGGTGCCAGCAAGCTGAAGCGAAAGGTCGCCCAGATGCCTATGGCCAGGCCCAGGAGTGGCAAACCATACCAACTCAGGCGGGCGCGCCACACATTAAATCGCTTGTTGCGGATATTTCGGCGTTTTCGGCTTTTTCTGCGAAAGATCCCTACCAAACTGTCATCTCCGGAGGCCCTGGGATGCTTGCTGAAGAGCCTGTTGGCGTGTCATAAACAACGCTGTTCCAGTAACAGGATAATAGTGAAATGAGACTGAACTCCCTAGTTAAACCTCTTTTAATCACCGGGCTTTTTGCGTCAGGAATGGCTCAAGCCGCTCCGGATGCCGGCAAGGTGCTTGAGGCATCGCCCGTGGATGACATTGTGGTGCAGTATCCCGCGATGATGAGCCAGGGCATTCGGGACGGTCTCAAGCAAAGCGGTCAGGTTCCGCCAATGGTGGCCGATACCATCGGCTATGTGGTCAGTAACAGCTTCCGCGCTGAGGAGATCGAAAATAAGATCGTTGCAAACCTGGACGAATCGCTGACTGACCAGCAGCTGGCAGAGGTGCATGAGTGGTACCAGACGCCGGTGGCAGAAAAAATTGCCCGGGCAGAGATTGCTGCGTCTGCACCGGCCGCGTGGCCTGAGATGCGTAGTCGGGCGCCGGAGCTGAATAAAGCGAATAAGGGAAAGGATCGGGAAACGTTGTTTGCACGCTTTGATCGCGCATCCCGCGCTACCGAAAGTGCCGTGGATACCGCCATTGCGGTCCAACTGGGGCTATCATCTGCCATGGCGGCGTTAAGCAACGACTCGGTTCACCATGACAAAATGCGCCAGCGCCTGGAAACTCAGCGGCCGGCTCTTCAGAGCATGGTGAGCCAGCAAGTCTACGACAGCTATTTGTTCACCTATCGGGATATCAGCGCCCAGGAGATGAATTTGTACCTGGGTTTTCTGGAAAGTGATGCCGGGCGAGAGTTCACCCGAGTGGTGACGGAAAGCATTCAGCAGGCGGTTACGGATCCGATTGAAAACATCGGCGGTCAACTGGCCCGATTCATGAGCATGGGAGTGAGCGATACTCGGTAATGACCGCCTGCCCGAGCAGGACGCCAGGGCAGGCTGATCGCTATCAACTGCGGGAGGTCACTTCCAGCAGATGGTAGCCGAACTGGGTCTTGATCGGCCCAATAACGGTGTTCAGATCGCTGCTGAATACCGCTTTGTCGAATTCAGGAACCATCTGGCCCGGGCCAAATGAGCCCAGGTCGCCGCCGCTGCGGCCGGAGGGGCAGGAAGAGTGCTGCTTGGCGACTTCTGCGAAATCCTGGCCACCTTCGATGGCTTTTTTCAGTTCTTCACACTTTGCTTCGCTGTCTACCAGAATGTGGCGTGCGGTTGCTTGTGCCATGATCAATATCCTGTGGTTGAATGGTGGTGAATGGACGGAAACGTCAGACCCGAATGCTGCCCGCCTAGCTCGCCTGAGGCAAGTGCTTTTTATCCGTGTTTCTGAGTTGTTGAAATCATAACCTGGCCCTTTTGGTCATTTTATGCTGCTTACATAGGTAAGCATGAATGACCGTTTGTCACGCTTAGTAAAAGCTGAGGTCGCAAAGCGGACATTCAGATCAAAGGTCGAAGGGCTCGCTTTGAGGATCGTGTGTGTCATGCGTATCGGGGGAAGTCCAGTGAATTTCCAGCTCTGGGCTTAGAGCTATTCGCATACTTCCTAGCCAGGTCGGATCG
>DATGQY010000036.1:0-18706 GCA_035303925.1 Marinobacter sp.
TCCGAACTCTCAGGCGCTACACCCCGGGTTTGCTGATGGCAAAAAGTAACCGTATCAAAATGTGCCTGCCTGTTTTTCCAGTCAAAGACAATTCGCTCGTGGGTACCGCCTTCGTCATACAGGCCCTTACTCAGCTCGGAAAGAGACGCCGAGGGGAGCCACTGGGTTTTCAGCTGTGCCATGTAGCCGTCAACCTGAACCAGCCGGGCCATCTCTTTCAGCGAGGGATCCATACAGCCCTGGCTGGAAACGGACAGCAGTTGGCCATCTTCCGTGTAATCAAAGAAAAGTTCGGCCGACACCATTAGGTCACCAGCCGGCAACGACTCACTTCGCTCGGAGTCCGCCGACACCGCCTGACGGGTCAAAAGTATCGGGTTGTTCAACTCGACTGGAACAACGGGCAGTTCAAGTGCGTCCGTATCGACATTGCTATAGTCCCCGGCGGACACTTTCTCGTCGACCCGCGCGATAACCTCTGGAGAATTCTGCACCAGGGAGTAACCCAGCAATTGCACAGCATCTCTCGACAGAAAGCGTTCGGTACCGTCACTGTCAGGTAACGAAAGCTGGGTGTTGTATTCCTCCGGGATCTGGCTTGCCATGAACCGCGCCAGGGCTCGGGCATAGGCGTGGGCCTGGTCGTCATCGGCCAGAACATAGTCCTGCAATAGATTCAGGCCATTCAGGTCCGCGTAGTCTTCCGGAACCACTCTGTCGGGGTCGAGACTGTTGAGCGTTGCCACTTCAGCCCGGAATCTCGCCAGCGTGGTAAGGGGTGTCACGTTCCGGACGCCAGGGCTCGCCGACATCAGGTAGGCCCGGGCAACCGGCACTTCGCCGCTGCGGGTTTCCTCCAGGGTTTTACCGGGCATCGCCAGGGCATACAGGGGGTAAGCTCGGGGGTCCAGATCCGCCCCCGCCTGCACGTCGACCTGAAGCTCACTGATATCCAGCTCAAATCGGCCACCGGCTCCCGTGAGCATCGTCGGTTCGCCATTTTCAAGCCGGTGGATGCTGCCGTTTGCCAGCGTCAGCTCGAGAGGGCCTGGGGTGTACTTGCCGTCGTCATCCAGATCCAGCCACACCCTGGCATTTCTCAGGTAACCATCGATTACCCGCCCTTGATAGGGTGCAGGTTCACTGTAGTTGACGCCGTCGAAGTCACGGCCATCAACCGGCAGCTGGTCCGACTCTTCGCCACAACCGGCGATCGCAAGTGTTAACAGGGGAACGGAAAGACTGATCAGGCGTTTCATCGCGGCAACCATTTATCCTTGTTAGAAGGTTGTGCCGCTACTGTAGGGAATACGGGGGCCAGAGACCTTGACAGGCTTGGCAAATTGTAAAGTTTGGTAAACAACAGGCCCCGAAATCCATCGGGACCTGCCGTTTCCGGTCAATCAGAACGACCGGGCCACAATCTCCTTCATGATCTCGTTAGTACCGGCATAGATGCGCTGCACCCTGGAATCGGCCCAGGCCCGGGCAATGGGGTATTCCCACATGTAGCCATATCCGCCGTGCAACTGCACACACTCGTCCATCACCCGGCATTGCAGGTCGGTGGTGTGCTGCTTGAGCATCGCCGCGGTGGGAATATCGAGCTTTTTGTCGAGATGCAGTTCCAGGCAACGGTCGGTAAACACCCTTGCGGCGGTGATCTCCGATTTCATTTCCGCCATCTTGAATCGGGTATTCTGGAAGGCAATCACCGGCTTGCCAAAGGCATTGCGCTCTTTTACATAGTCCAACGTCCACTGCCAGGCTGCTTCGGCGGCCGCGACAGCCCCCAGAGCGACCTGCAAGCGTTCTGCCGCCAACTCCTGCATGAGCTGGAAAAAGCCCTGCCCTTCACCCGCGCCAATCAAGTTGCCGGCGGGTACTTTGACATCCTGGAAAAACAGCTCAGAGGTATCCTGGGCCTTCATCCCCACTTTGTTGAGGTTTTTGCCCTTCTCGAAGCCCTCCAGGGCCGTCTCAACCACCAGCAGGCTGATCCCCTTGGCACCTTCCTTCGGATCCGTTTTGGCCACCACAATGACCACGTCGGCCAGCTGGCCGTTGGTAATAAAGGTTTTAGAGCCATTCAAAACGTAGTGATCACCGTTTCTGATGGCTGTAGTTTTCACGCCCTGCAGATCAGAACCCGCGCCCGGCTCGGTCATGGCGATCGCG
Organism: Marinobacter sp.; assembly: GCA_035303925.1. GTDB lineage: Bacteria > Pseudomonadota > Gammaproteobacteria > Pseudomonadales > Oleiphilaceae > Marinobacter. Next base: position 2,179 of record DATGQY010000036.1, read on the forward strand.
CCGATCATTTCGCCCCGTGCCAATTTGGGGAGGTAGTGCTGCTTCAGCTCATCGGAGCCATAATTCAAGATGTAAGGTGCCACGATGTCGGAATGCAATCCCCAGCCGATGCCGCTCAACCCCGCCCTCGCGACTTCTTCAATCAACACCGCACTGTAACGGAAGTCTGCACCCACACCGCCAAACTCCTCCGGCAGGCAGGGGCAGAGGAAACCCAGTTCACCGGCTTTGTGCCAGAGCTCCCGGCTTACCTGACCATCCTTCTCCCATTGTTCGTGATAAGGAACGGCTTCCTGTTCGAGAAATTTACGAACGGAATCCCGGAAGCCTTCAAGATCGGCGTCGAAAAGAGTACGTGGAATCATGCTGAACCTCGGTAAACGGGTTGGTTTGTCGTTGTGTTCAGCAAGTCTGTGGCGAGGCGGGTTTTCGCTCAATGGTGAAAACCATCAATCGCCATGGCCAAAACCATCGCCCGCAAGACACGGGCTCAGCTTTATTTCTCGCCCCAGCGGGGCACCAGAGTTTGGGGCAGATCCAGATGGTCGAGAATGCGGGCCACCATAAAGTCCACCAGGTCATTCAGGGACTGCGGGTTATGATAGAACCCGGGGCTGGCAGGCATGATGACCGCGCCCATGCGGGTCAGCCGGAGCATGTTTTCCAGGTGCACTTCCGAATAGGGCGTTTCCCGCAGCACCAGAATCAGCTTCCGACGTTCCTTCAGGGCCACATCACCGGCCCGCTCGATCAGGTTGTTGCTGGCACCCGTGGCAAGCGCCGACAGAGTGCCGGTACTGCAGGGGCAGATCACCAGCGGGGCTTTTTCCCCGGAGCCGGACGCCGGAGGCGAAAACCAGTCTTCCCGACCAAATACCTGAATCTGGCCGCTCTGGGCATCGGTGTATTCGGTGAATGCTTCCGCCATGGCGGGCGGCGAACCTGGCAGGCGGAAATCGGTTTCTGTAGCCATCACCACCTGGGCAGCCTTGCTGATCATCACGTTAACCCGGCAGCGATGCGCCACCAGACACTGCATCAGTCGCAAAGCATACTGGACGCCCGAAGCGCCGGTGATGGCAAGATTGATGACCGGTGATGATTCAGCCACGCAGTTTCTCCAGTTCGGCAACCAGTTTGCGGTGAATGCCACCAAAACCGCCGTTACTCATGATCACAATATGGCAGGTCTCCGGCAGCTGTTCCACCGCCCGGGCAATCAGGGCCTCCACCGTTTCTTCAACGGCATGGTGGTCCAGCGCGCCGTGCTCGGCACGCCAGCTGTCGACCAGTTCCGGCAACCAGCTCATATCACTGAGATTGCCCCAAAGTACACGGTCTGCCGCCGCCGTGCTGGGAATCAGAGTCTGCTGGTGCACGCCCTGTTTCATGGTATTGGAGCGGGGCTCGATGATGGCCAGGATCGGCTCATCCCCTACCCGGTTGCGCAACCCCTCCAGGGTCGAAGCAATCGCTGTGGGGTGGTGGGCAAAGTCATCATAGACCGTGATGCCACCCACCTCACCAACCAGCTCCATGCGCCTTTTGACCCCGGAAAACCGACACAGAGCCGCTACCGCGTGGTCCGGCGTGACCCCCACATGGCGGGCCGCGGCTATGGCAGACAACGCATTGCGCACGTTGTGCAGGCCGGTCAGATTCCACTTCAGCATAGCCACCGGCTGTTCGTGGTGAATCACCATAAACCGGCTGCCGTCTTCGGACATCAACTCTGCCCGCCAATCTGCGGTTCTGGCAATTTCACTGCCGATGGCAGTGTCCTGAACCGGGCTCCAGCAGCCCATGTGCAGCGCATTATCCAGGTGCGTGTCTACAGCAGGCCGGATAATCAGGCCCTGCGACGGTACAGTACGCACCAGATGGTGAAACTGGCGCTCAATGGCTTCCACATTCTCGAAAATATCGGCGTGGTCGTACTCCAGGTTATTCAGAATCAGCGTGTTCGGACGATAATGAATGAACTTGGAGCGCTTATCGAAAAAAGCACTGTCGTATTCATCGGCTTCGATCACAAAGAAATCACTGCTGCCCAGACGTGCCGACACCGGAAAATCCTGGGGCACGCCACCCACCAGGTAGCCGGCATCGAAACCGGCCTGATCCAGAATCCACAACAGCATGGCAGTGGTGGTGGTTTTACCGTGGGTACCGGCCACCGCCATCACCCAGCGATGGCGCAACACTTCCCGGGCCAGCCATTCCGGGCCAGACATGTAATCGATGCGGCGGTTCAGTACGGCTTCGACTTCGACGTTGCCTCGCGACATCGCATTACCGATCAGCACAAGATCTGGCTTCGGCTCCAGGTTTTCCGGCCGATAGCCTTCCATCAGCGCAATACCCTGGGCTTCCAGCTGTGTGCTCATGGGCGGGTATACCCCTTGGTCGGAACCGGTCACCGTGTGACCGAGTTCCCGGGCAATCACGGCCAGACTGCCCATGAACGTGCCACAGATGCCCAGAATATGTATATGCATTAGGGTATTGCCTCCGATTTGAAACCTGCCAAGCCTCTATCATACTTTCTGCGGGGTCAAGAGCCGGTATGTGCTCATGAAAAACCTCCGTGTTTGGCGTATCATCTGCGCCATCATTGAACCAGCAGGAGGCTTTAGCCCGAGATGGCTATCAAGAACGCGTTTTATGCCCAATCCGGCGGGGTTACCGCCGTTATCAATGCCAGTGCCTGTGGCGTTATTCAGACTGCGCGCAAATACCCGGACCAGATCGGTACGGTGTATGCCGGCCGCAACGGGATCATTGGTGCCCTGAAAGAAGAACTGATCGACACCAGCTTGGAATCCGATGACGCCATTCAGGCGTTGATCCACACGCCAGGCGGCGCTTTCGGCTCCTGTCGTTACAAGCTGAAGAACTTTTCCGAGAACCAGCGCGAATACGAGCGGCTGATCGAAGTCTTCCGCGCCCACAACATCGGATACTTCTTCTACAACGGCGGAGGTGATTCCCAGGATACCGCCTACAAGGTGTCCCAGCTGGCAGATAAGATGGGTTACCCAATCACCTGCATCGGTGTGCCCAAAACCGTCGACAACGACCTGCCATTCACCGACTGCTGCCCGGGTTTTGGCTCCGTCGCCAAATACATCGCCACTTCTACCCTGGAAGCCAGTCTCGACATCAAGTCCATGTGTGAAACGTCCACCAAGGTCTTCATTCTGGAAGTCATGGGCCGTCACGCAGGCTGGATTGCCGCCTCCGGTGGCCTGGCTGGCCAGGGCGAAGGCGAGCCACCTCACATCATTCTGTTCCCGGAAGTCCCGTTCAATCGGGAGAAGTTCCTGGAGCGGGTAGATCAGTGCGTTAGGGATTACGGCTACTGCGTCGTGGTGGCCTCAGAAGGTGCCCAGTATGAAGACGGCCGCTTTGTCGCGGACGCTGGCGCCAAAGATGCGTTCGGCCACACCCAGCTGGGCGGTGTTGCGCCGGCCCTGGCCAACATGGTCAAACAGGCACTGGGCCACAAGTACCACTGGGCCGTTGCCGACTACCTGCAGCGGGCTGCCCGTCACATTGCATCAGCCACGGATGTCGAGCAAGCCTACATGGTCGGCAAGGCAGCGGTGGAAATGGCACTGGCTGGCAAGCAGGCGCTGATGCCGACCATCGTGCGGGAGCAGGCCAAGCCCTACCGCTGGTCAATTGGCGAAGCCAACCTGAGTGAAGTGGCCAACCAGGAAAAGAAGATGCCCATCCATTACATTACAGATGATGGCTTTGGCATCACCCAGGATTGCCGGAACTACCTGCAGCCCCTGATCGAGGGCGAGAATTTCCCGCCTTTCGAAAACGGTCTACCCAAGGTGGCCAAGCTGAAGAACCAACTGGTTGAGAAAAAGCTGAAAGCAGAATTCACCCTCTGATCAGCTGCGCGTTAAACGAAAAAAGCCCGGTCACGCACGTGACCGGGCTTTTTTGTCCCTGAAAAACGTCTTCAGCGAGTGACTTCTGCCTGGTGTTGACGCACATAAGCAGAAAAATCATCAAACCCGCCGACGTAGTCCGTACCCACAAGAATCTGGGGCACCGTGTGAACGGGACGGCCAATACGGTCGGCAACGTCCTGCTTGGTCAGGCCCTGCTCAACCATGTCAATCCAGGTGTAAGGAATGTCTCTGGATTCGCACAGGTCCCTTGCCCGAACACAAAAACCACAGCTTGTACGGCCATAAATCGTGACCTGTTCCATAAAAACCTCCTGGCGTCAGGGGCACGCCCCCGGCGATGAATGTGTGGGTGTATAAACTGCCCCTATGATGACATGGAGCCCAACAATTGAAAATTGATGCTACCCATGGCTGTTATAGTAAGTACCGATACTGAGGCGCTCCCCCGGTCGCCACTGTAGTCAGGTTTTCAACCGGCCCAACTCCTGGTCCAGCACCTGCACCTGGCCATCCAGCGCCTCGCCACTCTGGCGAACTCGCTGAGCAAGTTCCCGTAAATCGGTGGCGGCGTCACCAATCTGAGTCAGACTGCGATTGATTTCTTCACTCACAGAGCTCTGCTCTTCTGCAGCAGTCGCAACCTGCGTGACATGCTCGACTATCGTACCAATCCGCTCGACAACGGTGGCCAGCGAATGGTCGGCCTCCCGGGTGCCATCCACAGCACTGGTGGCACGGTCAACACCACTCTGAATCACCGTAACGGCACCTGTCACATCACCTTTCAAGCGATCAATCATGCCACTGATCTCATCCGTCGACTCGCGGGTTTTGGAAGCCAGCGTTCTGACTTCGTCCGCCACCACGGCAAAACCTCGCCCCTGCTCGCCGGCACGGGCGGCCTCTATAGCCGCGTTCAGAGCAAGCAGGTTGGTTTGCTCGGCAATGCCCCGAATGACTTCGATGATCCGATTGATCTCTTCACTGCGCTGCGCCACGTGACCAATCGCCGAGCTGGCCTGATCCATATCACCGGCAAGCGCGTCCACCCCCTTGAGAGCCGCGCCCAGGGTATCCTGGGTAAACCGGATCCCGTCCCGGGCAGCACGCGCGTTTTCGGCAGCCTCACCGGCAAATCCCGCGACTTCGCCGGCGGCAGCCGACATTTCATTCATCGCCGTCACAACACTGTCAATATCCTGGTGCTGACGGGCGGTCTGATCGTCTGTGTCGCGGGCAATGGCGCCCACATCCACCGCCTGGCCCCGTACCTGAACATTGACCTCTTTCAGGTCGTTGATCATTTCCCGCAAGCGGGCAAGAAACGCGTTGAAGCCACCCGCAAGATCAATCAGCTCTGCATGGGTATCAATGTCCAGCTCACGGGTGAGATCTCCCTCGGCACTGGCCAGATTCCGCATTCGATTCCGAATCTCGTCCAGCGGTCGGGTTACCGAACGCACCAGCAACACCAGCAGGGCAATCGCAATTACCACCACTACCACGCCAACCATGGTTTGCCGTGCCGCAGTGTCGGCAACTTCTGCCGCCAGCAAATCGGTGATCTGTTGCACGCTGGCCAGGGCAACATCACGGGGTAACTCAATCAGTAACGACCACTCACTGCCGGGCAACTCGATCTGAACCGGATAAGCGACGGCCAGTGTTTCACCGTCATCGTAGCTTCCGCCCTGCCGGTGCAGCCCGGCAAAGCTGGAGGCCAACTCCGGCAGAGCTTCCCGAAGCGGACGCCCGAGATGATCCTGATAATGACTGGAGGCGGCGATCAGCCCCCCCTGGCTCAGCAACGTTACCCGAGACTCACCGCTGAACAGCGCCTTACTGACGTTGGCAATGGTGGTTTGAAGCGTCGACAGGTTAATGTCGACACCTGCAACACCTGCGAACTGTCCGTTGTTCAATATAGGCACGACCAGACTGGTCATCAGCTCTGAATAACCTTCCTCGATCTCGTAGTCATAAGGCTCCATCAGGCAGGGCTTTAGTGAATCCATCGAACACAAATACCACTCAGCCTCCCGTATGCCGAACTCATTGCGGTTTTGCAGGTATTTGGTGGCCGGGTCTTCTGTGCGACTGAACTGGACGTTTCCTTGCGGGTCCCGGTAATAGTAGATCTCAAGGGTACCTTGATCACTACTGTGTTCTTCGACCCCGCCCGTGAAATAGATGTCCTGGCCATCATAGGCGTCGGCTTCAAACTGGGCGTAAATCGAGCTGAGATGCGCCTGCTCTCCTAAAATCGTACCAATGGTTTCCTGCAGATCCCGTCGGCTGATGCGCCCGGAACTGTCCGCCTCGATGTTCCGGCTGATCAGGCTGCGCACTACTTCCGGTGTCTGATAGGCGGCATCGAACTGACCGCTCACCAATTCCCCGTATTGCCCGGCGGTTGCAGTCAACTGGTCCATCACAATACCCTGAACGGTAGTGCGGGTTTCATTGGTGAGCCGTTGCTCCATGGAACCCAGAGACATCTGCGCGGTCAGGACAATACTTACGCCCATCAGCAGCAAAAGTGTGATAACCAGACCGTAGAGTTTGAAGCGAAGCGAAAGGTGTTTCATAAACAGCGAAACCTTTTTGAGTTAGCCCTGACTGACATACTAGAGCATGGAGGCCTCCTTGGCGTATCTGACCCTGTTTTTGACATCGTTTGCTGCTGCCACCCTGTTACCGGCCTATTCGGAGATACTGTTAGGCACACTGGTCAGTCAGGGACTGCCGTTATTCTGGCTATGGCTCTGGGCAACGCTTGGCAATACGCTCGGGTCAGTCGTTAACGGGGTTATCGGCAGGCAGGTGGATCGCTTTAAGCATAAACGCTGGTTTCCGATCAGCGAAATACAGCTGCACAAGGCCCGCAACCGGTTCAACCGTTACGGCCAGTGGTCACTACTGCTTGGCTGGCTCCCCCTGGGGGGCGATGCGCTCACGCTGGTTGGCGGCATCATGCGGGTGCCCTGGCTCAACTTTGTCGTCCTGGTCGGCATTGGCAAAGGACTGCGTTATGCCTTTGTTATCTGGGTGGTACAGCAGGCTTCGGGCTAGCGGTTTCCGTAAAGATACTTCCTGAGCAGGTCTTCGCCGTTAAACTCCGCATGTAACACCGCGATGAACGTGTACACTCCGATCAGCTTCCGATTCAGGAAGACAAACTCCTTGGGCGGCACCCGGAAGTAGCGGCTTATCGCAGACCGTGCCGCCTGTTTGGCAACCCGGGATGGCAGATCGCTCTGTTTCCAGCGGTACTCGCCCTTGCTGTTTACCGCATAATCCGGCCACTGGGTGCGATCTTTAGCCAGGGGCTCAAGTACCGACATGCACACCGAGCCAAACTTTTTCAGAACCTCTTCAGGCCAGTCCCGACTCATGAAACGAAGGGTGACGCCGCCATCAATGACCGCATCCAGTTCCTCCTCATAAGAGGCTCGGATCATCTGGATGACTGGCTGGAGAAAAGCCGGGGAATAGCTCTGCACTGCTCCAAAATCCAGCAGCACAATCTGGTCCAGACCGGAATCCGCCCCCGTTTCACCGGCGATGCGTATGCGGTAGTTGCCGAAATTCGGGTCGGTCTGGATTTCCCCCCACTCAAACAACTCCTGGAAAAACAGCTCCAATGCGGCCTTGCCAAGGGCACTACGGCGTGCCAGGGACAGCTCCCGCACCTCAGGTGAGCTGACCGAGTGACCGTGTTCGTAGGTGGACGCAATAATGTGATCGGTGGAATACTCCTGCAATACCCGGGGTACGACATACCGGGCATCATTACTGAGCATGGTGCGGAACTTTTCAGTCGTGCGGGCTTCCAGCCGATAATCCACCTCCCGATGCATCATTTCCCGGACTTCTTCCAGCCAGTCATTAAACTCAGGGCCAAAACTCACCAGGCGGGCAACTTTCAGCAACTGAGCCACAGCATTCAAATCACTGTCTACGGCATCAGCGACGCCGGGATACTGCACTTTCAAAACCAGTTCAAGGCCGTCACTTTTACGTTGTGCCCGGTGAACCTGACCCAACGACGCAGCGCCGATGGGCTCTGGGTCTACCTCCAGTTCCGCCAGCCGGTCGGCGCCGATTTCCTCCTTCAGCACCCGTTCAATGGCGGGCCATTCCAGAGAGGTCGTCTGATCTTCAAGCGTGTGCAGCGCTTCAGTCACTTCTTCGGGTAGAAAATGCTCACCATACAGCGCCATCACCTGCCCGATCTTCACCACACTGCCCTTCAGCCGGCCAAGCTCCTCTACCAGGAAACGGGCCTGACTGGACAGCATGGCCCGATGGCGCTGGTCTCTGGTCTCTTTGCTGCTGAACCAGTTAGTTGCCATGTGAGACGCCATACGGGTACCGGCGAATAAACCCGCCTTGGTCAGCGACAACCGACGCTCGAAACTGCCGGTTTTGATTCGGGACACGGATTTTCCGGGCTGCCTGGAGGACATGAAGGACCTGTCGGTTATAGAGACTGGAAACGTTCCCGGCGATCAAACACCACCAGAAACCCTCTGGCCACATTATATCGATCCTGAGCGACGACAACCTAACCGATTCGCCACACAGGATCCGCCCCTGCAGCCATTGCGTATAATTTTTAACCAGTTTTAACTTATCTGATGATGCCGTTACGTTTTGACACAGCTAAAAGCAACAGGCCGATCTACTATTGATCACTCGGCATGTCTTGATATTCGCCAAGTACAATAAATAAAAGCCCTATGAACCTATCAGATTCGAAAACAACAGACTCCGAACTTTCCCAGTTCCGGGTAAAGGGTGAGATCCCGATACCGGCGCTGATTAACGGAGTGACTGCCGCCGCAGTGCCTATTCTGTTCTTTTTCGCCTGGCGCTCCACCCAACAGGACGGGGGCGTTACCGGCACAATCCTGGCGCTATTTTCGCTGTTGCTGGCAGTCAACGCACTCATTTATCTGGCATTTCATCAGAAAACCCTGCAGCGCAGGGGCTTTATTCTCATCATTACCGTGCTGTTCACCTATCTGGCGATTCATGCAGTGGAGGACGGCTCGGCCATCATCTGGCTGTTCGCCTACCCGCCCATCATCTTCTACATCAGCGAAGCCCGTATTGGTGTGATCGCGTGCGCTGGCGGCTGGCTGGCAACGCTGTTCCTGTTCAGCCCGCTGGGTGACTATCTTTTCGAATCACCGTACAGCGCCAATCTGCGGCTCTCCATGATCATTGTCCTGGCTTTCGAGATGGTCACCTGCTACATCCTCGACCAGAGCCGTCGCCGCAGCAAGCTTGGACTGATCAAGCTGGCTTCGGAATTCGAATACGCCGCAAAACACGATGCCCTGACCGGACTGGCGAATCGCCGGGAAGGGCTTGAACAGATGGATACAGAGTACCAGAGGTATTTAAGAAACAGCCGTGGTTTTTCAATACTGCTGATGGATATCGACCTGTTTAAAAACATCAACGACAGTTACGGGCACCAGATTGGTGATGAAGTCATTATGCTGGTCGCCCAGACGCTGGCCAGTCAGTGTCGCAAGGTGGATACCATTGCCCGATGGGGCGGAGAAGAGTTCCTGGTGCTTTTGCCTGAGACCAGTATTCAGGAAGCATCTGCCACAGCAGAACGCATTCGGGAGGCTGTGGCCGCCCGCTCAACCGAAGCGAATGGCGAGAAAATCAGTACATCAATCAGTATTGGCGTGGCCCACATCCGCGGCTCGGAATCCATCGACCGACTGCTCCAGAGAGCAGACGAGGCGCTCTACAAGGCAAAAGCCGAAGGGCGAAACCGCACCTGCCTGGAGGCTCCCTCAAGCCGATTGTGAGCGAATTTACCAGCCCTGCCGATATTCCACTTGCTGGCCACCAAGCCCGGTGATCAGCTGCTTGATCAGGCGTTGCTCCGCATCATACACCGACACTCCGGGCACGAACCCACTCACCTGACACATCGACATTCCCGCATAACCACACGGATTTATCCGGGAAAACGGTTCCATATCCATATTGACGTTGAGCGCCAGGCCATGAAAAGAACATCCCCGACGCACCCGCAATCCCAGTGACGCAATTTTCGCACCGTTCACATAGACACCTGGCGCATCAGACCGCGGTGCGGACTCGATACCGTATTCGCCAAGCGCACGAACGATAGCCTGTTCAATCTCGTCGACCAGTGCCCGAACGCCCAGCTTGCGCCGGGTTAAATCGATCAACAGATAGACAACCAGCTGTCCCGGCCCGTGATAGGTAACCTGACCGCCCCGGTCCACCTGAATAACCGGAATGTCCCCGGGCAAAAGTATGTGCTCGGCTTTCCCTGCCTGTCCCTGGGTGAAGACTCTCGGGTGCTCCAGGCACCAGAGTTCGTCCACCGTTGTTTCGTCCCGGTTGGCCGTGAATGCTTTCATTGCCTCCCAGGCTTCCATATAGGGCTGCTGGCCCAGGGAGCGGACAATAAGGTCTGTCATTACAGCACCATGTGGACCCGGCCACTGGCTTTCAGATCCTCGAACAGCGCTTTCAGCTGATCTTCACCCGTTGCCACTATCTTTAGCTGAACGGATGAGAAACGGCCCTTGCTGCTACCGGTAATCGAAATATCGGCCTCGGTAATCCCGGGGGCGTGCTGCTCCACAACCTCCACCACGAAATCAGTGAAATCCGGAGCCGCGTTGCCGATTACTTTGATAACGTAATCACAGGGAAACTCGATTTTTGGTGCTTTTGGCTCAGTCATGCAGCACTACACTCCCAGCCGCTGCGGTCAAACCGGGCGGCCTCAGTTAAACAGTTGAACAAAAAAGAGCTTGATGGCATCCCACAAGCGCTTGAACAAGCCACCTTCCGGCACCTCTGTCAGCGCCAGAGCCGGCTGCTCTACCAGGGTTTCGCCCTCGAGAACAACGCGTATACGGCCAAGCTCATCTCCCACCTTGATGGGCGCTTTTATGACAGAATCAAGGTCTACACCGGATTCCAGCTTGCTTCTTGAGCCCCGGGGAATGGTCACATAGACATCATCGGCCAGACCAACAGACACCTGGTCAGCGGCACCGCCCCACACTTGGGCTTCAATCAGTTCCTGACCGGCACGGAACAGGCGCTCGCTTTCATAATAGCGAAAGCCATAGTTCAGCATTTTCTGAACTTCCTGAGATCTGGATTCCGAGCTGGTTGTTCCCATCACGGAGGCGATCAACCGGGTTTCGCCCCGCTTGGCCGAAGCAACCAGACAAAACCCGGCTTCTTCTGTATGGCCGGTTTTCAGGCCATCGACACTCTCATCCCGCCAAAGCAGAGCGTTACGGTTAGGCTGGCGAATGTTGTTGTAAGTAAAGTGTTTTTCGGCGTACAGCGGATAGTTTTCGGGGTAGTCCTGAATGATAGCTCGGGCCAGCAGGGCCAGGTCGTAGGCCGTAGAAAAATGATCCGGAGCCGGCAAACCGGTTGCATTCTGGAAATGGGTATTGGTCATGCCCAGCAATTGTGCCTGCTGATTCATGATATCCACGAAAGCACCTTCGCTTCCGGCAATAAACTCGGCCAGCGCCACAGAGGCATCGTTACCCGATTGAATGATGACCCCTTTGAGCAGATCTTCCACGGTGGCACTGGTGCCCTCCCGAACAAAGGTTCTGGACCCTTCGGTACGCCAGGCTTTGACGCTGATGGGAACCATGTCCGACATGGATATACGGCCCTCATCCAGCTCCCGCTCAACAATATAGGCCGTCATCATCTTGGTCAGACTGGCCGGCGGCAAGCGTTCGTTGCTGTTGTGTTCCATGATCACATGACCGCTCAGTGGGTCCAGCAACACCCAGGAACTGCCAGCAATCTGCGGGGGAGATGGAATCAATACGGACTGGGCAGACGCCTGCGCCGCCAGAATCGTCAGGGAGAACGCCAGAAAAAGGATACGAGCAAACATTTTGAAAGCCATGGGTAGTTTCATTCGTCGTCAGATGTGTGTCTTAGTTATGTTCTGAACTCAAAGGGTTCAGTGAGAGTCCGTGAGCACAATGGAATTCCCGAACCCTCTGGATTCCAGAAGGTTCTGGGCATAGCGGGCATCCTCCTCACTGGTAAACGGCCCGACCTGTACCCGGTGGAAGCGCCCGCTGCCCGTTGTTACTGCACGAACCCGGACAGGGTTTTCCATAACGCCCTTTGCCCGGGCCAGCATTGCCTCGGCCGGGTCCCGACTGCTGAAGGCTCCCAGCTGAACGAACAGCGCCCGCCCGGAAGCCACCGCAATCTCGTCTGCTGGCCTGACGGCCGGCTGAGGAACAGCATCTGCGCCGGGGTCAAAACGCTCGCCCGCCAACGTCATGGAGCCATCCTGAGCCACCGTTATTGCTGCCACTTCAACACGGGCCGTGCCACGGGACTGATAACCCAGTTTTTTCGCCGCCGCGTAGGACAAATCAATCAGACGGTCGCCGTGAAACGGACCACGGTCGTTAACCCGGACCACCACCGAGCGGCCATTGTCCAGATTGGTAACCCTGGCATAGCTCGGAATGCGAAGCGACTTGTGAGCGGCCGACATGGTGTACATATCAAACACTTCGCCGTTGGACGTTTTATGGCCATGGAATTTCTGACCGTACCAGCTGGCAGTGCCCCGGGCCACATAGCCGTCATTACTATCGACTACCCGGTAGGTTTTGCCCCAGACCTGATACGGAGACTTGTTACCGGCCCGACGTGGCGCCTCATAACGGGGTACAGCATCCGTCAGGCCGCTCGCGTCAAAATTGCCTTCTGGCGCCCGATCCTGCTTCAAGGTATACCTCGAAGAGTGATCCACCTCTGGTTTACTGGCACAACCGGACAGTACCGACACCGCTGCCAGTACCAGTAACCACCTGGTCAGAACCTTCTCCATAGCGATTCGCAACTCGTAAATTGATTGACTGGCCATTAATGACCAGCAACATTGTAACGGGTTCCCTTAGCGGTTAACCATTACCGGCAGGCCATCATCAGGCCGGGCCTCAGGCGGTAATCATCCTGCGATGGGTGTGAATGGACATCAGCACACCAAATGCAGCCATCAACGTAACCCCCGATGTTCCGCCGTAACTGATCAGAGGCAACGGCACACCAACGACCGGCAACAAGCCACTCACCATTCCGATATTGACAAAAATATAGATAAAAAAGGTCATGCTCAGGGCGCCTGCCAACAAGCGGCCGAAGGAGTCCTGCGCCGTCACAGCAATGTACAGGCAGCGGAGAATGATTAAAAAATACAGCGCCAGCAACAGCATCATACCCACAAAACCGAACTCCTCTGCCAACACTGCGACAATAAAGTCGGTATGGCTTTCCGGCAAAAACTCAAGGTGGGACTGGGTGCCCTGCAGCCATCCTTTGCCATCCATGCCACCAGACCCGATGGCCGTTTTGGACTGGATAATGTTCCAGCCAGCGCCCAGCGGATCACTCTGAGGGTCCAGCAGGGTCAACACCCGCTGCTTCTGGTAATCCCGCATGACGAAAAACCACATAAGCGGAGCAGACACCGATACCAGACCAAAGAACGCCACAATGAGCTTCCAGCTCATACCGGCAAAAAACACCACGAAAATACCCGCCATGCCCACCAACAGCGACGTTCCGAGGTCCGGCTGCTGAATGATCAGAAACATCGGCAGGATCACGATCACCAGGCCCACTATCACCCTGGTAAAGGTAGGCGGCAGAAAATAACGGGAGAGATACCAGGCAGCCATCATCGGCACCACCAGTTTCATGAATTCCGAGGGCTGAAACCTCGGCAAGCCCGGAATCGCCAACCAGCGCTGTGCGCCCTTGGCGCCGACGCCCACCAACAGAACCGCCACCAGCCCGACAATCCCGGCAGCATAAAGCCACGGAGACCAGCGCCGGAACACGGCGGGATCAAGCTGCGCGAACACAAACATCACCACAAACGCCACGGCAAAGCGAATACCCTGAGCCTTGACCACTTCAATATTGCGGTCTGCCCCGCTGTAGAGAATGAACAGCCCGCTGCCCACCAGCGTCAGCAAAAGCAAAAGCAGGATCGGATCAAGATGCAGCACACTCCAGATGCTTCGGGCGCGCCCCAGGTCGGCACCAACCTGACTTCCCAACTTACTCATGGCCATCAGCGCGGCTCCCCATCACTGCTTTCAGCCTGCCCCACCAGGCGGGCGGCTTCCGCCGCTGGAAACTCCTCCAGCCAGGCATCGAACAAGCCCCGGGCAACGGGCGCGGCAACACCACTGCCACTGCCGCCGTTTTCAACGATGACCGCAACCGCAATCTGCGGCTCATCCGCCGGAGCAAAGCCTACGAACAGCGCGTGATCCCTGAGCCGCTCCCGAATTTCCTCTTCATCGTACTCTTCATCCTGTCCCAGACTGAACACCTGGGCAGTACCGGTTTTTCCCGCCATTCTGTAGTTGGCACCCCTGGCCGCGCCTCGGGCCGTGCCTCGGGCCCCATGCATGACTTCTTCCATGGTATCCACCACGTACTCCCAGTCATCCGGGTTTTTCAGGGTTAGCGGATTATGAGTCGCCTTTGGCAAAAATTCGCTTGCCGGACGATCACCACGAATATCCTTGAGCAACCGGGGCTCAACCCACTCGCCACGATTGGCGACCAGTGCTGTCGCTGTTGCGAGCTGCAACGGCGTCGCCAGGAAAAAACCCTGGCCAATGCCCATGTTCACCGAGTCACCGGGATACCACGGCTCGTTGCGAACAGCACGTTTCCAGTCGTTTGATGGCAACAGGCCACTGAGCGCACCTGCAACATCAAGTGTTGCATCTTCGCCAAAACCGAAGGCCGAGAGGTAGTGATGCATGGTGTCCACTCCCATCTCCACGGCGACTTCATAAAAATACACATCGCAGGATTCCGCCACCGAGTCTTTGAGATCCACCCAGCCATGACCGGAGCGCTTCCAGTCACGATATCGACGGCCACCCTCCCGTAACTGGAAATAGCCCGGGTCCCAGATCTGCCTATCCCGGGTTGTAACCCCACTATCCAGCGCCGCAACCGCCATCATCGGCTTTATCGTTGAGCCTGGCGGGTACTGGCCCCGCAGGGCACGGTTGAACAAGGGCTTATCAACGCTTTCACTCAGCTCACGGTAATCTGCAACGCTGATACCGGTTACAAACTGGTTGGTGTCGAATCCGGGCACGCTGGCCAGCGCCAGTATCCCGCCGGTTGACGGCTCAATGGCGACAATGGCTCCGCGACGGCCTTCCAGCAATTCGTGGGCCTTGGCCTGCAGCCGAAGGTCCAGGTGCAACTCGAGATCTTCCCCCGGCACCGGGTTCTCGCGTTCCAGTACCCGTAGAATCCGGCCCCGGGCGTTGGTTTCGACGTGCTGATAACCCACCTGGCCATGCAGCACATCCTCGTAGAAACGCTCTATGCCGGATTTTCCGATGTAGTTTGTCCCGGCATAATTCACGGGATCAATTCGCTGGAGTTCGTCCCGGTTTATTCGCCCGACAAAGCCCAGTGCATGTGCCGTTAACTCACTGTGCGGATAATAGCGAACCAGTTCTGCTTCCACCTCGACACCCGGAAACTCGTGCCGGTGCACTGCCATTTTCGCGATTTCATCTTCAGCCAGATCGTAACGCAGTGGAATTTCCTGGTAGGGACGACGGGGCTCGTTCAGACGTTTCCGGAATCGGTCGATATCTTCTTCAGCAATATCGAGAATGCGGCCAAGCCGGGCGAGGGTTTCATCCATCGGGCCCGCCCTCTCCGGCACAATGGTCAGACTGAACACCGGGCGGTTCTCAGCCATCAGAACACCGTTACGGTCGTACACCAGGCCCCGTGGAGGTGGCACAGACTGAACCTGAACGCGATTCTTGTCCGACAGCGTGCTATAGATCTCGTGCTCGACGATCTGTAGCTGGTACATCCTGGCCAGCAGACCAGACATCAGCAGAGCAACGAACACCAGCATGACCAGAGCGCGACGCTGGAACAACCGTCGTTCTGCCGCAGTGTCTTTGAATTCACCCCAGGCCATAGAAACTCCTAGGCCCGGTGGTAGGGATGGTTACGAGTGATAGACCAGGCACGATACAACTGCTCGGCCAGCAGGATACGGACCAGGGGATGGGGTAACGTAAGCGGAGAGAGAGACCACTGCTGATCGGCACGCTGCCGACAGGCATCGGCAAGCCCGTCTGGCCCACCGACCAGAAAGGACACATCCTGACCTCCCTGCAGCCAGCTCTCAAGCTGGCTGGCGAGCTTTTGAGTCGACCACGGGCGCCCACCCACCTCAAGGGCAATCACCCGATCCCGCTGACCAACCGCCGCAAGAATGGCATCGCTCTCACGTTGCATCAGCCTCGGAATATCCGGGTTCTTGCCGCGATGGGGCATGGCAATTTCAGTCAGTTCGAGGGGTAGCTCCGGTGGCATACGGCGCGAGTAATCGTTGTACCCCGCAGTGACCCAGTCGGGCATCTTCTGCCCCACGCAGATCAAACGCAGGCGCATGATTACTCGCTGCCTGCCGCACCAACATCCGGCGCATCGCGCCAGAATCGTTCCAGATCATAGAACTC
>DATGQY010000037.1:0-3473 GCA_035303925.1 Marinobacter sp.
CAGCTTTTCCCAGTTCCGCAAGCAGGTCGAACAACAGGGTGAGCGAGGGCCGGATCTGTTGCGCATTCGCACCCTGACGGCCTTGCCGCCACCCCCCGGTTTCCCCGAGGACAACCGCGGCGACTGCCCGCCCATACCGGAACCGACTTCCACACTGAGCTTCAGAGGTGGCGAGCAAGCCGGACTCGAGCGAGTTCAGGAATTTTCTTTCGGCAATCACGGCATCGCCACCTACAAGGAAACCCGGAACGCACTGGACGATTGGCCGTCATCCTCCAAGCTTTCACCCTGGCTGGCTAACGGCAGTCTGTCGGTACGTGAGGTAGCAGCAACCATTGAAGACTATGAGCGCCGGGAAACCCGGAATGACTCCACCTATTGGCTGTGGTTCGAACTGCTCTGGCGGGAATACTTTTACTGGTACGCCATGAAACACGGCGACAGGCTGTTCTGCCGGGATGGCGTACAACGCAAGCACCGACACGTCACTTTCTATGGTCACCGGTTCAAAGCCTGGTGTGAGGGCAACACCCATTACCCCATCATCAACGCGGCCATGAACCAACTTCGCCACACCGGTTACATCAGCAACCGCGCCCGGCAACTGGTGGCCAGCTGTCTGGTGCACGAACTGGAGCTGGACTGGCGCTACGGTGCCGCCTGGTTTGAACAACAACTGGTGGATTACGATGTCGCCAGCAACTACGGCAACTGGCAATACCTGGCGGGGGTCGGCGCAGATCCCAGAGGGCTCCGGCAATTCAATCTGGACAAGCAGGCACAACAGTACGATCCTGAAGGCCACTATGTACAACGATGGCAGGGTACAGCCGGACAACCGGTAGGCCTGCATACCGTAGACGCCGCAGACTGGCCCATACAGGGACTGTGAGGAACATCGTGGAGTTAAAAACAGCAACATCAAAAGCACTAAAACCAAGCACCATCCGCATCGGCACCCGCTACCGGGCCAACCGGCTGAAGGGGCCGTATGACGCCATTGTGATCGGCTCCGGTATCGGCGGCCTGACCACCGCCGCCTGCCTGTCCAAAGCCGGCAAAAAAATCCTGGTACTGGAACAGCACTACACCGCCGGCGGTTACACCCACAGTTACGCCCGCAACGGCTACGAATGGGATGTGGGTGTTCACTACATTGGCGACATGGGGGCAAAACACACCCTCGGCCGCAGACTGTTTGATTACATTACCGACGGCCAGCTTGATTGGGCGCCCATGGACGAAAACTACGACCGATTCTTTCTCGGTGACAAAGTGGTCAACCTCCGCGCCGGTAAAGAAGGGCTGAGACACTCGTTGCTGGCGGCATTTCCGGAAGAAAGTGACGCCATCGACCGCTACCTGGCACTGCTCGGTAAAGTGGCCGATGGTATGCAGTGGTACACCCTGTCAAAACTGTCTCCCGCGCTGGTCAGCCCATTGCTGACAAGAGGCCTGAAGACGGTACTGCCGGATTGCTTCAACCGTACCACTCGGGAGGTGCTCAGCGAGTTAACCGATAACGAAGAGCTGATCGGCGCCATTACCGGCCAGTGGGGTGACTGCGGCGTTACCCCCAAACACTCCAGCTTCATGGTTCACGCCCTGATTGCCAAGCACTACCTGCACGGTGGCTTCTATCCGGTGGGCGGTGCTTCCGAGATCGCCAAGACCATCATTCCGGTGATCCAGGCCAGCGGTGGCGAGGTGTTTACCTACGCCGATGTGACTGACATTCTGATCGAAAATGGCAAAGCCGTTGGTGTGCGCATGGCAGACGGCGAGGAAATCCGGGCCCCGAAAGTCATCAGCAACGCCGGTGTTATCAACACCTTTGAGCGGTTGCTGCCGGCAGAGGTCGCCGATGAAATTGGCTACCCTCAGGAACGGGAGCATATTCGCCCCTCGATGCCCCACATTGGCCTTTATATTGGCCTCAAGGGCACGCCGGCAGAGCTGGGCCTGCCCCGCACCAACTTCTGGATCTACCCCAGCGCCGACCACGACACCAATGTCGAAAGCTTTTTGAGAGACCCCCATAACGCACCCTGGCCGGTGGTCTATATCTCGTTTCCCGCCGCCAAAGATCCGGACTACCAGAATCGCTGGCCCGGCACCTCGACGATCGAGATTGTCGCGCCAACCACCTGGGAGATGTTCGAGCCCTGGCAGGGCAGCACCTGGGGCAAGCGGGGTGAGGATTACGAAGTATTAAAAGCAAAAATCACCGATCAACTGATGGAAGTCCTCTACAACAAACTGCCCCAGCTGCGCGACAAGGTAGACTATGTGGAAACCTCCACGCCCCTGTCCACCGCCTGGTTCTGCCGATATGAGCAGGGGGAGTTGTACGGGCTGGACCACACTCCCGAGCGCTTCGAGCAACACTGGCTGAAGCCGAAAACTGACATACCGGGCCTGTACCTGACCGGGCAGGACATCCTCACCTGCGGCGTGGTCGGTGCCATGATCGGCGGACTGATAACCACCCTGTCCATTCGCGGCCTGAAAGGCGCGGGGCTGGCTAAACGAATCTTCGTGGGTTGAGCATGGCCAGGGCTGCCTGCGCACGCTGCGGTATGCATCCGAATACTTGCGCGTGCGACGAGTGTGAGCGTGTAGACAACAGCCAGCGGGTTGTCGTTCTGCAGCACCCGTCCGAAGTGAGTCACAGCAAGGGGACTGTGCGCGTATTGCGCCAGTGCCTGACGCGTATAGACGTGCTGGTTGGTGAGGATCAAACGTCGTTTGCCCGTCAGGGACTGGAAGGCCTGCTGAGCAAAACCCGTACCGGACTGCTCTTTCCGTCTGCTGACAGTCAGCCGGTCGAAGGCGGCGCAACCTCTGACATCCACCAGTGGCTGGTACTGGACGGCACCTGGCGCAAGGCCGCGAAAATTCTGCATCTGAACCCGCAACTCGGGCAGCTACCCTGTTTTCACTTCGCTGATCCGCCAGTGTCGCAATACCGTATTCGAAAAGCCCCAAGGGCCGGGCAACTCTCCACCCTGGAAGCCGTCGCCCACTTATTGACGCTGACCGAGCCCGACACCGACATTGCGCCCTTACTTAATGCGCAGGAGGCCCTGGTTCGAAAACGGCTGGCCTTTGTGCCTGATGGCCACAGAGACAGCCGCCATCAAGCTTCCGGTATCGCCTACGCTTGCGGCCAACCCCAGTGCAAACCAAGGTGACTCGCCAGCCCGATTTCGCTATGTTGAAACGATCGCTTATCTCAAGGGTATCGGCCTATGGCATGGATCTCGGAAAAAACAGCTGCTAACGAGTTGAAGTCGCAAAGCGCCAAGGTTCACAGGCGCGATCTTGAGACGCTCCTGGAGCGACAAAAGGCCATTGAGGAAAAAGTGAAAGGCAGTGGCCGCCTGAACCGATTCGCCACCGACATCCGGCTGATGTTTTCGCTGATCCGGGACTACTGGCAGGGCAATTATCGCGCGGTCCCCTGGAAAACC
>DATGQY010000038.1:0-21049 GCA_035303925.1 Marinobacter sp.
TGAGCTGTTTGCGGCTATTGCTGATCAGAATAAGCTGTGCGCGATGCCGGTCGGCTTTGCGGGCGATGACGGCAGGCAGTGGGCCCCAGGTTTCCACGCTTGGCACCTTGGTCATGGGTTTCAGCATGTCGAGTAGTGCCAGGCTGCTCTGCATGGTTTCGGCTTCTGCTCGCAGTATGGCCATTGCCCGGTAAGGAGGGAGTTGTCCGGCCTCCCTCTCGCAAAGGAGTTGGTCGGCGATGGCCGGGTAATCGCCACGGCACAGTGCGTTGAGTAGCGGGTGGTCGCTGTGGCAGGTCTGAATCAGCACCTTGCCGGGTTTGTCGCCCCGACCTGCGCGTCCGCTGACTTGCAAAAGGGTCTGGATCATCTGCTCCGGAGCGCGGAAATCGACGCTGAACAAACCGCCGTCGGCGTTCACAACGGTGACCAGCGTAACATTCGGGAAGTCATGGCCTTTGGCCAGCATTTGGGTGCCCACCAGTATGCAGGGCTCGCCGCTGTTCACTTTTTTCAGTATGGCCTGAATGCTGCCTTTGCGCTGGGTGCTGTCTCTGTCGACGCGGACAATCGGTGTGTCGGGAAACAGTTCGGTCAGTGTGTCTTCCGTGCGTTCGGTGCCCTGGCCGACGGGTTTGAAGTTTTCACTCTGGCATTTAGGGCACGCGTGGCTGGCCGCCATCTGATAATCGCAGTGGTGGCATCGCATGGCTCGGTCGCGACGATGGTAGGTCAAGCGGGTGTCGCACCGAGGGCATTCTTCCATGTGGCCACAATCGAAGCACATCATGATGGGTGCGAATCCCCGCCGGTTGACGAAGACCAGCGCCTGTTCACCCCGTTCCAGGGTTTCGGCAATGGCGGTGATTGCGGGGCGTGACAGGCCTGATTCAAGCGGGCGGCTGCGAATGTCCAGCAGTGCCAGTTCGGGTGGTTTGGCGTTGCCTGCTCTTTGTTCCAGGCGGGCCAGGCCGTATTTGCCCTGGCGGGCGTTGTGCCAGGATTCCAGCGACGGCGTTGCGGAGCCTAGAATCACAGGGCACTGGTTGAGGTGGCCCCGGTATACGGCTACATCGCGACCGGAGTAGCGGAAACCTTCACCTTGCTTGTAGGAGCTGTCGTGTTCTTCGTCCACAATAATGGTGCGAAGGCCGGTAAAAGGAAGAAGGACGGCGGAGCGTGTGCCGATCAGAATAATTGGCTCGCCATTACGTATTTTCAGCCAGGTGCTCAGACGTTCGCTGTCATTCAGTGCGGAGTGCCACACCTGTATGCGATTGCCGAAGTAGCGGCGGAATCGCGCCAGGGTTTGTGGCGTCAGATTAATTTCAGGTACCAGCACCAGTGCCTGCTCATCGTCTTTGAGCCGGGTTTTCAGGAAGTGCAGGTAAAGCTCCGTTTTGCCGCTTCCGGTGATTCCGAACAGCAAGGTGGCTGAGAATGCTTTTGTATCTGAAGGCAGCTCGTTGGCTGCCTTTTGTTGTGCCTCCGAAAGCTCGGGTGCGGGGAGGGCGGCTTCAGAAGCCGCGGGTTGGTGGTCTGCTTTGGTGCTTTGGACGATCAGTTCTTTCTGTTCCAGTGTGTGGACCTGCGACCGGCTGTAGCCGGCTTGCACGAGTGCGCTGGTCGTTATGCCCGGCGAGGCTTTGATGGTGTTAAACAGTGCGATCTGGCGGTGGGCGTTTCCCGGCAGTGCGGCCTTGGTTGCGGCGGTGAGCCAGTGTTCGTCCTGTTTCACCTCGGCCGGCCTGCCTCGGCGAAGCGCTGGTGGCAGGGCCGTAAAGAGGCATTCCCCCAGCGGGTGTTGATAATAGTCGCTGGCCCAGGCCATCAGGCGAAAGGTGTTGTCAGGAAGAGCTGGCCAGGATTCGAGGGTGTTCAGTATGGGCTTGAGGGTGATACCTTCTGGGGGTTCGACGCCGGTTTCCACCACCAACCCGGTGAGAGTCTGCCGGCCGAAAGGGACTTTTACTCGCTGGCCTGGCGTCAACTCCAGGTGGTCAGGAATCCGATAGTCGAACAGCCGGCGCAGGGGGCGGTTTAAGGCTATGCGTGCGGTTTGTGGCTGTGTCACGGTATCTGCGTATCCTGAAATCGTTGGTTATGGCGCCGGAAGCTGGAAATGGCGCAATGGCCAGTGCGGAAGATACTTGCCTGTCGCTTGGTTTGCCAGTAAGATTCGCGGTCTGTTTCTGGCCGGGCAGTGTTTGTGCGCGGTCTTTCCAATTGATTCAAAGATGCGGTGCCTGACACAACAGCGGTTTATCCGGCGGTGATCAGGTAGCGGCATGCCCGAAAGAGGTTCGCCATGAAAGAAGGTATTCACCCTAAGTACGAAGACATCACTGCTACCTGTTCTTGCGGTAATGTGATCAAGACCCGTTCTACTGTTGGTCACGACCTGCAGCTGGATGTATGCTCCCAGTGTCACCCGTTCTACACTGGCAAGCAGAAGGTTATGGACACCGGTGGCCGTATCGATAAGTTCAACAAGCGTTTCGGCGGCCGTATCGGTGCTAAGAAAGACTGATCATAGCTGGAATGAGAAAAAAGCGCCTGCGGGCGCTTTTTTTGTGTCTCGAGCGTGCGGAATCATTTGCAATATAAGCAAAATGCACTATTGACTGCTCATAAAATATTCGACATTGGCTTGTCGTTTCGGGACGGTCGCGCCATAATGGCGCGCTCCGCTGGGCTGGACCTGGCGGCTTTTACCTTTAAACGTGACAAACGGAACAGTGGCAATGTCTCAAGATCTGAAAGAAGCAGCCCTTGAATATCACGCCAAACCGCGGCCGGGTAAGCTGAGTGTTGAAATCACCAAGCCGACCGAAACAGCTCGCGACCTTTCCCTGGCGTACAGCCCCGGGGTTGCCGAACCGGTCCGCGAGATCGCGAAGGACCCCGAGAACGCATACAAGTATACCGCCAAGGGTAACCTTGTGGCCGTTATCTCTGACGGCACCGCTATCCTGGGTCTGGGTAATCTCGGCCCGCTGGCTAGCAAGCCGGTAATGGAAGGCAAGGGCGTACTGTTCAAGCGCTTTGCTGGAATTGACGTGTTTGATATCGAAGTCAATTCCGAAAGCCCGCAAGCGTTTATTGAAACGGTTGAGCGCATCGCGGATACCTTCGGTGGTATCAACCTGGAAGATATCAAAGCACCTGAATGCTTCGAGATTGAGCGTGCGTTGATCGAGAAGTGTAACGTGCCCATCTTTCACGATGACCAGCACGGTACGGCCATCGTGACTGCGGCCGGTATGATCAATGCCCTTGAGCTGCAGGGTAAGAAAATCGAAGAAGCAACAGTGGTTTGCCTCGGCGCCGGTGCTGCTGCAGTTGCCTGTATGAAGCTGTTAATCAGCTGCGGTATGCGCTCTGAGAACATTTTCATGCTCGACCGCAAGGGTGTGATCCACTCTGGTCGCGATGATCTGAACCAGTACAAGGCGATGTTCGCTAACGATACCGATAAGCGCACGCTGGATGACGCTATCGACGGAGCTGATGTATTTGTTGGCCTTTCTGGCCCGGATCTTCTGAGTGCCGACCAGCTTAAAAAGATGGCTCCTAATCCTGTTGTGTTCGCTTGCTCCAACCCGGATCCGGAAATCAGTCCTGAAGTGGCTATGGCTGCTCGCGATGATCTGATCATGGCGACCGGTCGTTCTGATTACCCGAACCAGGTGAACAACGTACTGGGCTTCCCGTTCATTTTCCGCGGTGCGCTGGATGTTCGTGCAACTGCAATCAATGAGGAAATGAAGGTCGCAGCGGTCAACGCCATCCGTGAGTTGGCGAAAGAAGCTGTGCCCCAGGAAATCTGCGCCGCTTATGGTGTTGATAGCCTGGAATTCGGCAAGGAATACATTATTCCGAAACCGATGGATGTTCGGTTGCTGGAAGTGGTGCCTGCTGCGGTAGCTCGTGCTGCAGTGGACTCTGGTGTGGCGCGCCTCCCATATCCTGCGCACTACCCCTTGAAGTCTATGAGCGACATCATCTAAACCCGGTGTTGCTTTGTTTCAAAAAAAACCGGCGGTGATCCCGCCGGTTTTTTTATGATTGGCAAAGCTGTTTCCGAATCAGAAGATCTGGCGGGAAAAGTTCTCCGACTGATCGCCATTCAGCGGCGCGCCGCTATCATCTGCTGCAAGCGGTTCAGGAGCCTCCTCTTCTTTGAAGAGTTCGAAGATGCCCTCTTCTCCCGGGCGGGCGCGGTTACCGGTTTCGGGGTTGATGCGGATACTCACCAGGCCATTTGGGCGAGGCATGGTCGAAGAAGGTGCCTCTGCCAGCGCCACTTTCATATAGTCGATCCAGATCGGCAGTGCGGTGCTCGCACCGTACTCACTTCGGCCGAGTGGAGCAGGTTGGTCAAAGCCCACCCAGACAGTGGTTGCGAGGCTGTGATTGTAGCCCGCGAACCAGGTGTCCTTTTGCTCATTGGTGGTGCCGGTCTTGCCTGCGAGATCGTTTCGTCCGAGTGCCGTAGCCCGGCGCCCGGTGCCTCGCTGAATGACGTCTTGCATGATCGAGTGCATCATATAAACAGATCGGCTATCAGCCAGTCTGCGCATGATTCTTGGTCCCTCGGGCTCAGCTGAGGCGGGCAGTTGCATGCCGTCGGTCTCGGGTGTGTTCTCTGCGTGAGCTGCAGACGATTCGTGCTCCTGTTCGAGTTGTTCGCAGTTTCTGTCACAAAGAATGGTTTTCGGCGCCTCGTAGACCAGTGTGCCGTCGGGCTCTCGAATGTTCTCTATAAGGTAGGGTTGTACGTCGTAGCCACCGTTGGCGATGACGGCGAAGCCGCGAGCAAGCTCCATTGGGGTCAAAAGCCCGCTACCCAGCGACAGTGAAAGGTTTGACGGCATGTTGTCTGTCGGTAGCTTCAACTGCTTCAGATAATTCAGCGTCGTACCTATGCCTAGTTCACGGAGCAGCCTGATAGAGACAAGATTTCGCGAGCGGTAGAGGCCTTCCCTTAGCGTAGTAGGGCCGTAAAACTGGCCTGATGAGTTTTGGGGGCGCCAGGCTGTTTCCAGCTCGGAATCTTCGAACACGATAGGCGCATCATTATAGATGGTCGCGGGTGTTCTGCCGTTTTCAAGTGCGGCAAGGTAAAGGAATGGCTTGAAGGTCGAGCCTGGCTGCCGTTGGGCCTGGGTTGCTCGATTGTATTTGCTCTGGTTAAAGCTGTAGCCGCCAGCCAGGGCCTCGATGGCGCCGGTTTGCGCGTCAAGCGAAATAAGGGCACCCTCAACTCTTGGAACCTGTGCCAGTGCGACTGTCAGACTGCCCTGAATTCCAGACTCACGATCTTCGTTATCTGTGTCGTCCGGTGCTGCGGGCAGTTCAAGAACTTTCACGTAGATGACATCGCCGGCGGTGACGACATCTGATGGTTTTTTCGGTTCAGGGCCAGTGAGGCTTTCTGTGCGGTGGCGCCGGGCCCAGGCCATGGTTTCGAACGCCATGGTGGCAGGGCCGAACAACCGGGTGTGCACCTGCACTTCGCCCTTCTGGTCCTCTACCGATGTGACGATCGCCGGTACGAGTCCTTCAACCCGTGGGTAGTTGGCGATATCCTCAGACAGCTCATCAGTGCTCTTGCCGTCAATGTCAATCTGGCCGACCGCGCCTCGGAATCCGTGGCGGCGATCATAACTTTCCAGACCTGCCCTCAGTGCGTTGGTTGCAGTTTGTTGCTTCAGGCCGTCAACGGTAAGCGTGACACTGTAGCCGTCGGTATAAGCCTCGTCACCGAACCTGCGAACCATTTCGGCTCGTGCCATTTCGGCAATGTAGTCGGCATCCACTTCTGTTTCGCGTGTGTTATAGCTTGCGGTCAGCGGCGCCTCTACGGCCAGCGACCAGGCATCCTCACTGATATAGCCCAGCTCCTTCATTCGCCCCAGAATCCAGTTGCGGCGAATCATTGCCCGTTCCGGGTCGGCTAGCGGATTGTAGGCTGATGGTGCTTTCGGCAGGCCAGCGAGCATGGCCATTTGAGCAAGGGACAGTTCGTTCACTGGTTTGTCGTAGTACACCTGAGCAGCGGCAGCGATACCGTAAGCACGATTGCCCAGGTAGATTTTGTTCAGATACAGCTCAAAGATCTTATCTTTGTCGAGTTCACGTTCAATCTGAAGTGCCAGCAGTATCTCGCTGAATTTGCGAATGAAGGTTCTGTCGCGTGACAAAAAGTAATTTTTTGCAACCTGCATTGTGATCGTGCTTCCCCCGGACTGTATCGATCCGGTGGAGATGAGTTCGATTGCAGCCCGCGTCAGGCCTTTGATGTCGACTCCGAAGTGCTCGTAAAACCGTGAGTCTTCGGCCGCCAGGAAGGCTTGTAACTGAATTGTAGGGATCTGTTCGATTGTGACCGGTGCCCTTCTCTTTTCGCCGAATTCTGCTATTAATCTGTTGTCTTTGCTATACACCCTTAATGGGGTTTGCAGTTTGACATCCAGTAATTGTTCAACCGGAGGCAGGCCAGGCCGCAAATAAAGGTAAAGGCTTGCGGAAATAATAATGGCGACACTCAGGCCGGTAAGAATGAACCAGGCAAAAACGCGAGATGTACGCAGCAAATGAGACATTTTTTTCTGACAACTGTTGGATATAGGTCTATTATTTGAGAAATTGCTTTAGGAAGGTTTGGCGGCCTTCCGGCATGCAATGTCTCCCGAAGTTTCAGGAGGCTGCATTGTAGACGGAATGAATAAGAAATTCTCTTACATAAAAAACAGATAGCAAACAAATAAATTGCTTAAAACTAAGAGAAGGCTCCCGTTGTGATTGCCCGATAAGGGTCAATGTCCGGGAGCTCCAACGCCGGGTGTATTCAACCAGGTATAGGGTGAGCGCGTGTTCGGATTGCCAGGAAAAAAATCCAGTTCCGTACTTGGAGTTGATGTCAGCTCCAGTTCGGTGAAACTACTCGAACTGTCTAAGCATGGTGACCGTTACAGGGTCGAGAGCTATGCTGTTGAGCCTCTTCCGGCCAACGCAGTCGTCGAGAAAAACATCACAGACGTCGAGGCGGTGGGCGAAGTGCTCAAGCGCGTAGCGTCCAAGTCCCGTACCGGAGTCAAACAGGTCGCTGTTGCTGTCTCCGGGTCTGCGGTGATCACGAAAGTGATCCAGATGGATTCCGGTCTCAATGAGTTTGAGATGGAAGACCAGATCGCACTGGAAGCGGATCAATACATTCCTTACCCCCTTGACGAAGTGGCGATCGATTTTGAAGTGCAGGGGCCGTCCGAGAGTAATCCGGACCAGGTTGACGTACTTCTTGCGGCTTGTCGGAAGGAAAATGTCGATGTTCGCGAAGATGCCCTTGAAATTGCGGGGCTCACCACGAAAATCGTTGACGTTGAGGCCTACGCGCTTGAGCGTGCCTACAGTCTCATTGAGCCTCAGCTAGACTCCCAGGGCGAAGAGCTGGTGGTTGCCATTGTGGATATCGGTGCAACCATGACCACGCTGAGCGTTCTGGCAGAGGGTAAGACAGTCTATACCCGCGAGCAGATTTTTGGTGGCAAGCAACTCACCGAAGAGATTCAGAGACGTTACGGGCTTTCGCTTGAAGAGGCGGGACTGGCCAAAAAGCAGGGTGGACTGCCCGACGACTACGACGCCGAAGTGTTGACCCCGTTCCGTGAGGCAGTGGTTCAGCAGGTAGCCCGTGCGCTCCAGTTTTTCTTCGGCGCCAGCCAGTATAACGCGGTGGATTACGTAGTTCTCGCAGGTGGCACGGCTTCCATCCAGGGCCTTACTGAAATGGTGGAAGAGAAAACTGGCACACCAACACTGGTAGCCAACCCCTTCGCCAATATGGCTGTTGGTTCCCGGGTGAATGCATCCTCGCTGAGCAATGATGCCCCGTCGTTGATGATTGCCTGCGGTCTGGCAATGAGGAGTTTCGACTGATGGCTAAAATTAACCTCAGACCCTGGCGTGAAGAACTGCGGGCGGAAAAGCAGAAGCAGTTTGTGGTGATGATTCTGGGTGCCGTAATTGTCGCTGCTGGCTTGGTGTTTTTGTGGAAATCGGACACCGATAGCCGGATAGCGTACCAGCAGTCCCGCAATGCCTATATCGAAACCGCGACCAAACAGCTCGATAAGCAGATAACCGAAATAGAGAACCTGAAGCGTCAGCGTGATGAACTTCTGGCTCGCATGCAGGTTATTCAGGACCTTCAGGGCAAGCGCCCGGTGATTGTGCGGGTGTTTGATGAGCTGGTTCGGACGTTGCCTGACGGACTGTTTTATACCGATCTCAAAAAGTCCGGTGAACGGATTGATATCGTGGGTATGGCAGAGTCCAACAGTCGTATTTCCAACCTGATGCGCCATTTTGAAGAATCGGAGTGGTTCACCGGTCCGAATCTTTCCAATGTGGCGGCTGCCGACAACCGTCGCGCCGGATACAGTCAGTTCAATCTCTCGGTTCAGCAGAAAACGCCAGAGCCCGAAGGGGAGGATAAATAATGAGCCTCGCGGACTCACTGAAAAGTCTCAATGAATTTGATATCAATGATCTCGATATCAACAACGCTGGCATCTGGCCGACACCGATAAAGGCCATTGTGGCGTTGATCGTATTCGGTCTGATTCTTGGTGGCGGCTACTGGTTCTTTATCAAGGATCAGTACGCCCAGCTGGACCGGGTGGTTCAGCAGGAGCAGGAGCTTAAGCAGAAATACGAGCAGAAGGCCTATCAGGTAGCCAATCTTGATGTGTTCAAGGCCCAGATGATCGAGATGGAAGAAACCTTTGGCGCTCTGGTTCGTCAGTTACCTAGCGAAACAGAGGTGCCGGGCCTGCTGGAGGATATTACCAACACAGCTTTAGGTAACGGCTTGAGCCTGCAGGAAGTGAAACTGCAGCCGGAGCAGCGTCGGGACTTCTATTCCGAATTGCCCATTAATATCAAAGTTGCGGGTTCGTACCACGAACTGGCCTCATTTGTGAGTAGCGTAGCCAGTCTTCCGCGCATCGTTACTCTGCACGACTTAACTATTAAACCAATCGGTGTAGACGGGGAACAGCTTGATATGCAAGTTGTGGCCCGTACTTACCGCTACCGGGCTGGAGAGTGAGCATGGCAGGAAAGCATGCAGGAAAAGCCTGGCTGGGTGTGTGTCTGGCGTCTTTGTTGACGGCTTGTTCCCAGGGAGATGGTTTTGCAGACCTGGACAAGTTCATGGCGGATACCCGGGCAAAGCCCCGGGGGCACGTTGAGCCCTTGCCGGAATTCAAGGCTTACGAGGCGTTCAGTTATTCGGCGGCAGATCGCCGGGCACCGTTCGAACCGCCGGTGGATGTTCAGCTCACCATGGTTGATGAGAATCCGGTAACGGATGTTGAGCCTGATCTTGACCGTCCGAGAGAGGTTCTCGAGAACTTTGATCTGAAATCTCTGGCGATGGTGGGCACATTGGAAGGTGTTGGCGGAAATCTATTCGCCCTGGTTCGTGATGATACCGGCGGTGTTCACCGGGTACGTACCGGGAATTATATGGGGCAGAACTACGGTCGTATTGTGGGGGTCAGTGAGACCCGCATCGAGCTGATCGAAATCGTTCCGAATGGCCGGGGTGGATGGGTTGAACGCCCGCGTTCCCTGTCTTTGGATGAAGGCTGAGGAGCGGCTGAAGGATGAATACTAGAAACATGCACGAACAAACAGTTTTAGGGTCGAGGCTAGCGATGTTCAAAAAACTCAATGTCTGCGTAGGCGTGATTGCCATCGGGTTATGGAGCAGTCTGGCCAGCGCGGTCACGCTGCAAGACGTATCGTTTTCGTCGCTGCCGGGTGAGCGTTTGGAAGTGACGATGAAATTCGATGGCACTCCGCCAGAACCAACGGGCTATACCATCGAGCGTCCAGCGAGGATCACCGTCGATCTTAAGGGGGCTACCAGTGCGATCAACCAGCGGAGTATCCCGCTGGGCACTGGCAATGCCCAGAGCGTAACGGTGGTTGAAACCAAAGACCGTACACGTCTGATCTTCAATCTCGTCGAGTTGGTGCCCCATGAGACGGTGCGCAATAATAACTCTCTGGTTATGACCATCGGTGGTGGGTCATCCTCTGCATCAGGCGCTACATCAACGGTTTCGCAGGCCTCAGCTTCCGCGTCTGCTGCCTCCAATACTCTGGCGGGTGTTGATTTTCGCCGCGGGAAGGCTGGCGAGGGCCGGGTGATTGTGGATCTGGGTAGTAGTGCGTCGGCCGTCAATCTGACGGAGCTGGGAGGTCGTATTCGGCTGACCATGCCAGATCTGGATGTGCCGGCCGATCTTCGTCGTCGCCTGGACGTGACCGATTTCGCGACGCCCGTCACTCGTATTGATACGTTTGTTGAGGATGGTAACGCTGTCGTGGAAATTCGCCCGCAGGGTGAATACGACTACATCGCCTACCAGTCCGGCCGTGAGTTCACGGTAAGCGTAGAAGAGTTGACCCAGGAAGAAGCGGAAACCCGTCGTGA
Source organism: Marinobacter sp. (assembly GCA_035303925.1). Lineage (GTDB taxonomy): Bacteria > Pseudomonadota > Gammaproteobacteria > Pseudomonadales > Oleiphilaceae > Marinobacter. Next base: position 10,511 of record DATGQY010000038.1, read on the forward strand.
AGAGAAATTCCCGTACACGGGTGAAAAGCTTTCCCTGAATTTCCAGGATATTGAAGTGCGCTCTGTGCTCCAGTTGATTGCAGACTTTACCGGTCTCAATCTGGTCGCCAGTGACACCGTTGGTGGCAGCATTACCCTGCGCCTGCAAAACGTACCCTGGGATCAGGCGCTGGATCTGATTCTGAAAACCAAAGGGTTGGACAAGCGTCAGATTGGCAACGTTTTGCTGGTTGCGCCTGCTGAAGAAATTGCGGCCCGCGAGAAGCTTGAGCTTGAAACCAACAAGCAGATTGCCGAGTTGGCCCCGGTGCGCCTGGACATTATTCAGGTGAACTATGCAAAAGCCGACGAGATTGTCAGCCTGATTCAGGCAGATGCCGAGCTGATCTCCTCTCGGGGCTTTGTGTCTTCGGATAAGCGCACGAACACCATTACCGTTCGCGAAAGTGCCGATAAGCTCGAAGAAATTCGTCGTCTGGTCAGCACCTGGGACGTTCCGGTTCGTCAGGTTTCTATCGAAGCGCGTATCGTCCGTGCCCAGACCAACGTTGCCGAAAATCTGGGTGTACGCTGGGGTGGAGCGGCCTACGATGTCAATGGCAATGACGTTGTTACCATAGGCGGATCGCTGGGTACTCTAGGCGAGGCTCGTGAAGCGGCCAGTGGTGGCAGTAACACCATCTCATTCCCGGGTGCTCTGGGTGTTGATCTCGGTGTGTCCGGTGAGGGCGCATCCTCTTTCGCGATCGGCTGGGGTAGTGACGACTTCCTGGTTGACCTGGAGCTTTCGGCTCTCGAAAGCGATGGTCGTGCCGAGGTGGTTTCTCAGCCGCGGGTAGTGACCGCCGATCGTCAGAGCGCGTCGATCAAGTCCGGTGAGGAAATCCCGTATCAGGAAGCCTCTTCCAGCGGCGCAACCTCAGTATCGTTCAAGGAAGCGGTGCTTTCTCTGGAGGTCACTCCGCAGATTACGCCTGACGACAAGATCATTATGGATCTCGTTGTTAACCAGGATTCCCGTGGCGAAGTGACCGCAGGCATTCCCTCGATCAACACCAACCAGGTGACAACTCAGGTTCTGGTTGCGAATGGTGAAACGGTTGTTCTGGGTGGTATCTTCCAGTCCGAAGTGGCAACCCAGACAACCAAAACCCCGTTCCTTGGTGACATTCCTTACCTTGGTCGGTTGTTCAAGCGCACAGAGAAGATTGATGAGCGCAGTGAGTTGTTGATTTTCATTACTCCGAAAATCATCAAGAATGACCTGATCCAGTAACGGGATTTGGGCAGAGAAGCCGCCGCTAACCCCGGCGGCTTTTTTGTGTCCTGGCCATGGCAAGCTTATGGATTGGCCCGCCCTGTGCTATTCTCACCCGCCTGAAAATTTGTTGAGCAGAAATTATGTCTTTGCCCAAACGTGTTGTTCTGGTTGGGCCCATGGGGGCCGGAAAAAGCACTATCGGCCGGTTGCTTGCCAGAGAGCTCGGTTATCGTTTTCTTGATTCTGACAGGGTTATCGAGGAGCGCTGTGGGGCAAATATTCCATGGATTTTCGATGTAGAAGGTGAGGACGGTTTTCGTCAGCGGGAAACGGCGATTCTTGACGAGATGACTGGCGAGACTGAAACCGTGCTGGCAACGGGCGGTGGTGCGGTAATGCGCCCGGAGAACCATCCGCTACTCCGCAAAAATGCTGTTGTGGTATACCTTAAAACATCCATTGAACAGCAGGTTGAACGCACCCGGAAAGACCGGAACAGGCCGCTTCTACAGAATGATGATCCCGAGGGCGTGCTGAGAAAGCTGTTTTCAGTGCGAGACCCCCTGTATACAGGGCTTGCGGATATCATTATGTATACCGACCGGAAGAGCCCGAGACTTGTTGTTCGGCAGTTGGTGAACAGGATTACCCCGAAAACCCCGAGACACAGAAGGCAAAGGCGTAAGGAAGGTCGTCAGCATGTACAAGGTACTCAAAGAGCTCAAAGTTGATCTGGGTGAGCGCAGCTACCCGATTCTCATTGGACAGGGTTTGCTGGGCTCTTATGACCTGACCCCATGGGTCAGCGGAAACCAGGTCATGATCGTGACTAATGAGACGGTTGCACCGCTTTATCTGGAAAAGGCCAAGGGATGTTTTCCGGGTAAGGCCATTGATGCGGTAATTCTGCCAGACGGTGAAAAGTACAAAGACTGGCAGACATTGAATCTGATTTTTGATGGTTTGTTGGAAAATCGCCATACCCGAAACACCACAATCGCTGCATTAGGCGGTGGTGTCGTAGGTGATATGGCAGGTTTTGCGGCCGCTTGTTATCAGCGGGGCGTGCCATTCGTTCAGATACCCACGACACTGCTTTCCCAGGTGGACTCGTCGGTTGGCGGTAAAACCGGCATCAACCACCCTTTTGGGAAGAATATGGTGGGGGCCTTCCATCAACCCCAGGCTGTGCTGATTGATACCGATACGCTGGCAACGCTTCCGCCGCGGGAAGTCTCGGCAGGTCTTGCCGAGATTATCAAGTACGGACTGATTCGTGACGAGCCACTGTTGGCGTGGTTGGAGGAGCATATAGACTCCTTGCGGGGGCTGGTTGCTGAGTCACTGGGCGAAGCAATCTACCGCTCATGTTTGTGTAAGGCAGAGGTTGTGTCATTGGACGAGCGGGAAGGGGGCTTGCGGGCAATTCTTAACCTGGGCCATACCTTCGGCCATGCCATTGAGACCTTTGCTGGCTATGGTAACTGGTTGCATGGTGAGGCCGTTGGCACCGGCATGATGATGGCAGCGGATCTGTCTGTTCGGGAAGGCAGTATCAGCCTGGATGATAAGGCCAGAGCCGATGACTTGATACGACGTGCAGGGTTGCCTGACAGAGCTCCGGAAGGCATGCAGGTTGATGATTTCATGAGTCTGATGGCGGTTGATAAGAAAAATGTCGATGGCAGGCTTCGTCTGGTTTTATTGCGGGCGATAGGCGACGCGTGTGTTACTGCTGATGCCCGGCCGGAGAATATCCGTGCAACCCTACAGGCCTTCATCGGCTGATCCAGCGTTTTGTTGAAGTGACAGATACAGGGATGACGTGTGGCTCAGGACACCTTGAACAGTCTTGATGGCGGGGGGCTGTTTCCCCGCTTGCAGCAGCGCTACGGTTTGCGGGAAAACCCGCTCGAGATAGATGCGCCCTTCTTCCCGGATGCCATGCGTCAGCATGCGCTTGAATCCTTGCGGCACCTCTGTGGTTTCGGTGACATGGCACTGGTCGTCACAGGTGCACAGGGGGCGGGTAAAACGCGGTTATTGGCGGAGTTGGTTCGGAGTGAATCCGCGAGGTTGGAGTTTCATCGTGTCCCAGCTTCAGCACTTACCAGTGCCACAGCGTTGGCCCGTGATCTTCGGCGATCTTCACGTTCAGGTATTCCTGAGGGGCTCGACCCCAGGGAAGCGGTCTATCGTTATTTCAAGTGGTCTGAAAGCCGGGTACAGCGTGGTCAGCGGCAAATCCTGCTGATTGACGATGCAGACCGGGTTCCACCTGAGATTTTGAACCTGTTGTTATCAGCGTTTGCATCGGCTGACAGGGCTATTGCCGCAGTTCCTGTTTTTGCAGGTACCGATGTTGTTAGTCAGGTTTTAACCCGGGGTACAGACTCGGGGTATCTTCATCAGCTGAATCTTCCACCCCTGACCAGGGACGATATTGCGGCCTATCTTGAACCTCGCGTTCATCGCGCGGGCGGTCCTCTGGATGAGCTTTTGTCGTCTCACCGCCTGAAGCAGATTCATCTGCTGAGTCAGGGCAGTTTTGGTCGTCTGAAGCGGGTCACACCGGGTATCTGGCTCGATATGGTCGCTTCAACTCGTTCGCCATCTCGCTTGAAACTACCGTCACTTGAAAGCCTGCGCTGGCCTGCCCTCGCGGTTGTTTTGCTTGGAGCATCCTGGTGGCTGGTATCGAAGCAATATGACGAAGCTGTCCTGATGCAACCGGAACCTGCCCGGGCGCCCGAGCCAATCCGGAAAAGCATCACCATAGGGCCTGAGTCGCCTGAAAGCGAGGCTCCGGATGCAGAAATCGGTCCGCAAGCGGCGGAGCCTGTTCTTGTTGACCGGGTTCCTGAAGATCCGATTGAATCCGAGCCGAAAATAGAGCTTGAAGCGCGGCCGGAACCGGTTCAGATTCCAAAAGAGCCAGAGCCAGAGCCAGAGCCAGAGCCAGCTTTCAAGCCGGTGCGGGCAGAGCGATTTGTTGCGTTGGACGACCTGCGACAGCGGTCGGGCTGGACGCTGCAATTGGTGGCGGGTCAGCGCGAACAAACGGTAGTCAGCGTGCTGGATCGGTTGCCAGAAAATTCCAGCCTGAGCTACACGCTAGGTGAGCGCCAGGGAGAGCCGTGGTTTATGCTCGTGTTTGGCACCTATTCGACCTATAAAGAAGCAGAGTCGGCGGCTTCGAACCTTCCGGGTGCACTCGGAATAGAAAGGCCCTGGATCAGGGCGTACGAAAACTTCTGAGCGCCCGGCATGCACCGTCGTGGTGCAGAGTTTGGGATAATTGCCGCGTGAATTGAAAAAGGTCTTGCATAGGTAGTTATACGTCCGTAGAATCCCTTCCCCCTTTTTTTCGGTGTCAGTACATTTTATGCACTAACTTGGTGCGAAATGCGCTGGCGGGAAAGCATTTCTACGCGAGAGAACGCTTATGACTACAGGCTTGTATCATCCCGACGAGTTCAGGGACAACTGCGGTTTTGGCCTGATTGCCCACATGAAGGGCGAGGCCAGCCATAAGCTGCTGAAGACAGCCATCGAATCACTCACCTGTATGACTCACAGGGGCGGGATTGCGGCCGACGGTAAAACCGGCGACGGTTGTGGTTTGCTTTTGCAGAGCCCCAGGGCTTTCCTTCTCAAAGCTGCTGAGGCAGCGTTCGGAAAAAAACCTGGCGACTTATTTGCAGTTGGCCAGGTTTTTTTAGCTCTGGACGATGCCAAGGCAGCGGCCGGTCGTGCTGCGATTGAGCAGCGACTGACCGAACAGGGTTTGAGTATCATGGGCTGGCGGGAAGTGCCTGTCGATGATAGCTGTCTCGGGCCCATCGCCAAAGATAGCATGCCGCGTATTGAACAGGTATTTGTCGAGCCGGCGGGCAAAACGGAAAGAGAATTTGCCATCGGCCTGTTCCTAGGGCGTCGATACGCTGAGCGGGACATGGCAGAGGATTCAGAGTTCTACATTTGCAGCCTGTCTCATCGCACACTGGCCTACAAAGGCCTGATGATGCCGGCGGATCTGGCCAATTTCTACAAGGATCTGGGTGATCCGGATCTGCAAACCGCCATCTGCGTCTTCCATCAGCGCTTTTCGACCAACACCATGCCCAAGTGGCCGCTGGCACAACCCTTCCGTTTTCTGGCGCACAACGGCGAAATCAACACCGTGGATGGTAACCGCAACTGGGCCATTGCCCGTGCGGCCAAGTTCAGCTCTCCGGACCTGCCAGACCTGCAAACCCTGCAGCCGCTGGTCAACCTGACCGGCTCCGACTCCTCCAGCATGGATAACATGCTCGAAGTGCTCCTGGCCGGAGGCGTTGATCTGTTCCGGGCGGTGCGCATGATGATTCCGCCAGCATGGCAGAACGTTGATACCATGGATGCTGATCTCCGTGCCTTCTATGAGTTCAACTCCATGCATATGGAGCCGTGGGACGGCCCTGCCGGCCTGGTTATGTCGGATGGCCGCTATGCCCTCTGTATGCTCGACCGGAATGGTTTGCGCCCTGCGCGCTGGGTGATCACCAAAGATGATTTTATTACCCTGGCCTCAGAAGTGGGTACTTACGGGTACACCCCGGATGATGTGGTTGCCAAGGGCCGTGTCGGGCCGGGCCAAATGCTGGCAATCGATACCGAAACAGCCGAAGTTTTGCACACCCAGGATATCGATCAGCGCCTGAAAACCGCCCAGCCCTACAAGCGTTGGTTGCGAGAGAATGCGCTGCGGGTTGAAACCACGCTGAACCAGGAAACCCCTGAGTTCAAGCTGATGGAACCGGATGAACTGCTGGTGCATCAGAAGATGTTTAACGTCTCTTTCGAAGAGCGTGATCAGGTGCTGCGTCCCCTGGCTGAAGGTGCTCAGGAGGCTGTAGGCTCCATGGGTGACGATACGCCAATGGCGGTGTTGTCGAGCAAAGTGCGCCACGTAGCAGACTATTTCCGCCAGAAGTTCGCCCAGGTGACGAATCCGCCAATCGACCCGCTCCGCGAGACGATTGTCATGTCTCTCGAAACCTGTTTGGGTGCCGAGAAGAACGTGTTTGAGGAAACACCGGAGCACGCTGACCGGATAATTCTGACTACCCCGGTGCTGTCACCTGCCAAATACCTGAAATTGGCCAATAACAAGCGCCCCGGTTTTGAAGTCGCTCGAATTGCCATGAGTTACCGCCCTGAAGAGGGTCTGGAACAGGCGGTGCGCCGTGTGTGTGAAACGGCGGCCAAGGCGGTGCGTGACGGTAAGGTTCTGTTGATTCTCAGCGACAAGGATCTGACGGAAGGCGAGCTGCCGGTGAATGCGGTGATGGCAACTGCGGCCGTGCACCATCATCTGGTGGCTAATGGTTTGCGTTGTGATTCGAATATCATTGTCGAAACCGGTTGGGTTCGCGATCCGCATCAGTTTGCGGTGTTGTTCGGTTTTGGTGCCACTGCGGTCTACCCGTACCTGGCGTATCAGGTGCTGAATGACCTGATTCGTACCGGCGAGCTATTGATGGACCCGATAGAAGCGAAAAACAACTATCGCAAGGGTATCAACAAAGGCTTGTTGAAAATCCTGTCGAAGATGGGTATTTCAACTATTACCTCCTATCGCGGTGCCCAGCTTTTTGAAGCCATAGGTTTGGCGGATAACGTGGTCGACCTGTGTTTCAAGGGCGTGCCCAGCCGTATCCAGGGGGCTGATTTCTACGATTTTCAGCAGGATCAGGAGCTACTGGCAGCGCTGGCCTGGAAGCCCCGTAAGCCGCTTTCTCCGGGTGGCTTGCTGAAGTACGTGCATGGGCAGGAATACCATGCCTTTAACCCGGATGTGGTGGGCAAGCTGCAGGATGCAGTTATCAGTGGGGACTATGGTCGCTACAAGGAGTATGCCGGGCTGGTGAACGAGCGACCGGTGGCAACGCTGCGGGATCTGCTGGTGTTCAAGAAGGACATCAATGCTGTCGATATTGCGGACGTTGAGCCGGTAGAAAGCATTTTCCCGCGTTTTGACTCCGCCGCCATGTCGCTCGGTGCATTGTCGCCTGAGGCTCATGAGGCGCTGGCCGTCGCCATGAACACACTGGGCGGCCGTTCCAACTCGGGTGAGGGCGGTGAAGACCCTGCTCGCTACGGCACCAATAAGCGTTCGAAGATAAAGCAGGTGGCTTCAGGCCGCTTCGGCGTCACGGCCGAATACCTGCGCAGCGCTGACGTTATGCAGATTAAGGTGGCTCAGGGCGCCAAGCCCGGAGAGGGCGGACAGTTGCCGGGCGGCAAGGTCAATGACCTGATTGCACGGTTACGCTACTCGGTACCCGGTGTGACCCTGATTTCACCGCCGCCGCATCACGATATCTACTCCATCGAAGATCTTGCTCAGCTGATTTTTGATCTCAAGCAAGTGAATCCGAGCGCTCTGGTGTCTGTAAAGCTGGTCTCCGAGCCTGGCGTTGGCACCATCGCTGCTGGCGTGGCAAAAGCCTACGCTGACCTCATTACCGTGTCCGGTTACGACGGTGGCACCGCTGCGAGCCCGCTGACCTCTATTCGTTATGCGGGTTCCCCTTGGGAGCTTGGTTTGACCGAGACCCAGCAAGCCCTGCGAGCTAACGATCTGCGTGGCAAGATCCGCCTGCAGACCGACGGCGGTATCAAAACCGGCCTGGATGTCGTAAAAGCGGCCATCCTGGGTGCGGAGAGCTTTGGTTTCGGCACCACGCCCATGGTGGCGTTGGGCTGCAAGTATCTGCGAATCTGTCACCTGAACAACTGTGCAACCGGTGTGGCGACTCAGAATGATTATCTGAGGGAAGAACACTTCAAGGGCACGGTCGAGATGGCCATGAACTTCTTCCGCTTTGTGGCAGAAGAAACCCGGGAGTGGATGGCCAAGCTGGGCGTGCGCACGCTGGAAGAGCTTGTTGGTCGTGTTGACCTGCTGGAGCGCCTGCCGGGCGACACTGAGCGTCAGAAGAAGCTTGATCTTACCCGCCTGCTGCAGAACGACCACATTCCTGCAGACAAGCCGCAGACCTGTCAGGTGGAGCGCAACCTGCCCTTTGATGAAGGCAAACTGGCTGAACGGATGGTGAAAGACACTGCGTCGGCGATTGCCGAGAAATCCGGCGGAGCCTGGAGCTACAAAGTCACCAACTGCGACCGCTCCATCGGTGCCCGGCTGTCCGGTGAAATCGCCGCACGTTATGGCAACCAGGGGATGTCCGATGCGGCAATCACGCTGGATTTGACCGGCACTGCCGGCCAGAGCTTCGGTGTGTGGAACGTCGGTGGTCTGAATATGATTCTCGAAGGCGATGCCAACGACTACGTGGGCAAAGGTATGACCGGCGGCAAGCTGGTGGTAAAGCCACCACGGGGCAGCAACTTCAAGACCCAGGAAACGTCGATCATTGGCAATACCTGTCTTTATGGCGCTACCGGTGGCAAGCTGTTTGCTGCGGGGACGGCCGGTGAGCGATTCGCCGTTCGTAATTCCGGTGCCCACGCCGTTGTTGAAGGTGCTGGCGATCACTGCTGTGAATATATGACCGGCGGCCTGGTGACCGTCCTGGGTGCTACCGGTTATAACTTTGGCGCCGGTATGACCGGTGGCTTCGCTTACGTACTGGACTTGGATAACACCTTTGTGGACAAGTACAACCACGAACTGGTTGAGATCCAGCGTATTTCGAGGGAAGACATGGAAGCCTACCGGAACCACCTGCGCGGGGTGATCCGGGAACATATTTCAGAAACAGGAAGCGCTTGGGCTGAGCACCTTCTGGAGGATTTCGACGATTACATTGGCCGGTTCTGGCTGGTTAAACCTAAGGCTGCAAACCTCCGCAGCCTGTTGGCCAGCACCCGTGCCCGCCCGGAATAATCACTTCGGGAAAACAGGTTGATGGGCTGCGCCCGGCGTGCAGCCCCCGTCGAAATCGAGCTGATGAGAGCAACACTATGAAAGAACGTCTCCACAATGACTTTCAGTTTGTCGAAGTAGGGCGGGTTGATCCAAAAAAGGTGCCTGCCAAGAAGCGGAAGAAAGAGTTCGGGGAAATTTATCACCCGTTCACGGAAACCCATGCAGCCTCTCAGGCACACCGGTGCCTGGAGTGCGGCAACCCATACTGCGAATGGAAGTGCCCGGTACACAACTACATTCCGAACTGGCTGAAGCTGGTGTCGGAGGGCAACATCATGAAAGCGGTGGAATTGTGCCACCAGACCAACTCACTGCCTGAAGTGTGTGGTCGGGTGTGCCCCCAGGATCGTTTGTGTGAGGGTGCCTGTACCCTTAATGATGGATTCGGTGCGGTCACGATTGGCTCCGTCGAAAAGTACATCACGGACACCGCCTTTGCGTTGGGCTGGAAGCCCGATATGTCTAACGTCAAATGGACCGACAAAAAAGTAGCCGTGATAGGCGCAGGCCCTGCGGGCCTGGGTTGTGCTGATGTACTGGTGCGTAATGGCGTGAAGCCGGTTGTGTTCGATATCTATCCGGAAATCGGCGGCCTGCTGACCTTCGGTATCCCGGAATTCAAGCTGGAGAAATCCGTGATGGCTCGTCGCCGCAAGGTGTTCGAGGAGATGGGCGTGGAGTTCCGCCTGAACACCGAAGTAGGCAAGGACGTTCAGCTCAAAAGTCTGCTCGCTGAGTATGATGCAGTGTTCATGGGCATGGGTACCTACACCTACATGAAGGGTGGCTTCCCCGGTGAGGATTTGCCCGGTGTCTACGATGCACTTCCGTTCCTGGTTTCCAATGTAAATCGTCGCCTTGGTTTTGAGAAGAAGCCGGCTGACTTCATTGATATGAAGGGCAAGCGCGTAGTGGTTCTGGGTGGTGGTGACACGGCCATGGACTGCAACCGTACCTCTATTCGCCAGCAGGCCGAGAGTGTGGTCTGTGCCTACCGACGTGATGAGGCCAACATGCCGGGCTCCCGTCGCGAGGTGGCCAACGCCAAGGAGGAAGGGGTCAAGTTCCTGTTTAACCGTCAGCCCATTGAGATCGTAGGCAACGGAAAGGTTGAGGGCGTGAAAGTCGTCACTACCGAGTTGGGCGCACCGGACGAAAACGGTCGCCGTCGGCCGGAAGTGGTGCCTGGCAGTGAAGAAGTGATCCCCGCTGATGCGGTGTTGGTCGCCTTCGGCTTCCGCCCGAGCCCGGCGCCCTGGTTTGAAGAGTTCGGGGTGAACACCGACGATTCCGGGCGCGTCACTGCGCCGGAAAAGGCCGAACTCCCGTTCCAGACCAGCAA
>DATGQY010000039.1:0-12213 GCA_035303925.1 Marinobacter sp.
TTGCCATTGCGCATGGCCCAAAGCCCGCTCACGGTAGCAATGGCAATGCCCTGTTCATCCAGCTCGGGCAGATGTTTTTCCAGATAGTCCACTGTGACCTTGTGAGGGTGGCCAATGCCGATGGCGGTGCCATTTTCCTTCGCCGTTTTGATCAACAAACGGAATTGCTGATCAACAAACTCCTCGGTTTGCTCGTGGTCGAGGAACACATCCCGGGTCAGGCTGGGAATCTGGTAAGCGTCGGCCACGCTGCCCGCGATGGAAGTGGCGATGGTGCGACTGTCGACAAAATACACCGGGTAGCGGTTCAACTCCTTCATCACCCAGTCCATCGGCTGCAGTTGCTGGGTCAGCAGGCTACCCATGTGGTTGTTTACGCCCGTCACATGGGGGATAGACTGTAAGGCCCGCCGCAGCGTGGTCGAAATAGCCCGCTCGTCCATATCCGGCGTCAAGCCGCCCGGGCCCAGACCGAAATTGCGCGTGTTCGCCATGGGAGCGTGCAGCATGATTTCTTTTTCTTTTGTGTGCGCTAACTTCGCCAACTGAACGGTGTGGCGACGATAGGGCAGGAAGGCCAGTGTCAGGGGCTGGTCGAGGTGCGCCAGGCGCCTGCCCTCGTGGAGGTTGTGGCCCATGTCATCAATAATGATGGCGATGGTGGGCGCCTGAGCCTCACCCGGTGCAGCGCCGGAAGCCAGCCCGGCACACAGTGCGAGGGCTGCGGCCCAGAAAATGGAGGCCTTCAGTTTCACTGATTGGTACCTGGCCCGTTACCGCCCTTGTTGCCCGAAAGGATATGCATGCCCTTCAGCAGATTCAGCGCAGAACGCAACTGGTAGTCACGGTTTGCTGCAGACTCCGGAGTTTCGGCGGCCTGCTCGCGCTCTTTGCGTGCCTTTTCCTCATCCTCACCTTCGAGGTGGCCGCTCAGATCCGCTTCGGTAAAGAAGGGGCGGCTGTCCAGCTCGGTGAGTTCCGCCGGGCGAACTTCAATGTCGGGTTTGATCCCCTTGGCCTGAATGGACCGGCCATCGGGGGTGAAATACCGGGCGGTAGTCATCTTGATAGCATGAGTTTCATCCAGCGGGATGACGGTCTGAACGCTGCCTTTGCCAAAGGACTGGGTACCCATGACCACGGCGCGCTCATGATCCTGCAAGGCGCCCGCAAGAATTTCTGAGGCGGAGGCAGAGCCGCCGTTGATCAGAACCACAATGGGCGTGCCTTCCATCAAATCGCCTGCCTTGGCGCTGAAGCGCAGTCGAGAACTTTGAATGCGGCCTTCGGTATAGACAATCAGGCCTTCGTCCAGCAAGGCGTCAGCGGTCTCGACGGCAGCCTGGAGCACGCCGCCGGGATTGTTGCGAAGATCAATAATCAGGCCGTCCAGGTCGCTGCCGTGTTCGTCTTCCAGTTTGCTCAGGGCCTCCCGGAACTGCCGGCCGGTTTCGGCCTGGAACTGGGTAATGCGAACATATCCGTAGCCGTTGTCGATCATGCGGGATTTCACGCTGGTGACCTTGATCACGTCACGGGTAACATCAATTTCAATAGGCGCGTTCTCGCCCTCACGCATGATGGTGAGGGTCAGAATGGTGCCGGGCTTGCCGCGCATGAGATTGACGGCTTCTTCCAGCGACATGCCTTTTACCGGCTTTTCATCCAGTTTGATGATCAGGTCACCGGCCTGCACGCCCGCTTTCTGGGCCGGGGTGTCATCAATCGGGGAAATGACTTTGATGAAGCCGTTCTCCATACCGACTTCAATACCCAGGCCGCCAAATTCACCGGAGGTGCTTTCTTCCAGTTCTTCGTAATCCTTGGGGGCAAGGTAGGTTGAGTGGGGGTCCAGATCCGACAGCATGCCTTTTATGGCGCTTTCAAGCAGCTTGCTGTCTGACACGTCCTCAACGTAGGCGTCTTTGATGCGGGCAAAAACTTCGGTGAACTTGCGCAGGTCTTCCAGTGGCAGCTGTTCTTCAGGGTCCGGAAGCTTGAGTTCAACCCGTTCCCCGTTCTGGATGCCTTCCAGAATCTGTTGGGTTTGTGCTTCGTTTTCTTGAGCCAAGGCCAGCCCGGGAACAGTGAACAAACAGGTGGCCAGGGCGAGGGAACGCAGTTGTGAGATCTGGAGTGTGCTTCGGACCCGTTTCATTCACATATCCTGTTTTGTTTCCAATAGTTGGACTGCTTAGCTGATTGCGACAGTATGGCGCCCGCAGCAGCGTTTGTCAGCCCTTCGCGATGCAGCCTTATGGCTTGCCCAGCCAGGTGCGCGGGTTTACCGGTTTTCCGTTACGGCGCACCTCGAAATACAGTGCGGGGTCTTCGGTGCCACCGGTGCGGCCGGCAAGGGCTATGGTTTCGCCCGGGGAAACCCAGTCGCCGGGGGCCGTAAACAGACTGCTGCTATGACCATACAATGTCATGTAGCCATCGCCGTGATCGATGATGGTCATCAGTCCGAACCCCCGAAGCCAGTTTGCAAACACCACGCGGCCGTGGTGCACCGACTTCACCTCGGCCTCTTCCGCCGTGTTGATAATGATGCCGCTACGGCGCAATTTGCCCTCGGCGTAGCTGGCGCCGTAGTTGCTGACTACGCGCCCACGGGCGGGCCAGGGCAGCTTGTTGCTCAGCGACTTGAACGGCCGGGATTCGTTGGGTGACGGAATGCTGGCAATGGCCTGCTGAACTTCCTCGAGGAGTTTTTCAAGGCGCTTCCTGTCGGCTTCCAGCGTTTCTTTTTCATTGCGCTGGCTGCGAATATCAGCCTTCAGTGCGGTCAGGGTGCGGGCCCGTTCTTTGCGGTTTTCGGAAAGTTGCTGTTGGCGCTGCTCGAGGCCGGCTTCGGTTTTTGCCAGCTCTACTCGTGTGGCCTGAACCTGAGCGCGTGCCGCTTTCAGTTCGCGCAGGCTTTTCTGGAAGGCCTCCAGGCGGGTTACGGTATCTTTGCTCAGATACTCGTAGTAGGTCATGGTGCGGGCAATTTTACCGGGTTCGATTTCATTCAGAAGGATTTTCAGGGCCGGGGCGTCGCCCTCCATCCAGGCGGCCCGTATTTGCTTCTTCAGGCTTTGCCGTTGGACTTCGAGGGTGTTGGCCAACTCGCTTTCCTGCTTTTGAAGTTCGCCCAGGCGCTTTTGCTGTTCCTCGGCCTGATGGCGAAGCTGCCGTCGTTCCCGGGTTAGCTGGCTGATGGTCCGTTCGGTTTCGGCCAGCTGCTTTTCAAGGCTGGAGCGATCTTTTTCGGCGTCGGCCAGCCACTCGTCAATATTGGCAATGCGCTTTTTCAGCGCATTGACCTGTTCCGGCGTAACATCCTGTTCGGCATACAGCGGCGTGGCCCCCATCATGAGGGCCAGCGTCAGTGCGAGGAGTCGCTTCAAAATACCGGCCTGTTTCCCGATCAGTGTATGTCCGCCAGACTGTGGCCAGTCATTTCTTCCGGTGCTTCATCGCCCATCAGCGCAAGCAGGGTGGGTGCGATATCGCACAGGCTGCCGCCATCTTTCAGAGTGACGTTGCGGTGGCCGGTGTAGACCAGGGGGACAGGGCCAATGGTGTGCGACGTGTGCACCTGGCCGGAGCTGGGATCGGTCATCTGCTCGCAGTTACCGTGGTCGGCTGTAATCAGAGCTTCACCGCCCACTTCGTCCAGGGCTTCAACCACCCGCTGCACACACTTGTCCAGGCACTCTGCGGCTTTGACTGCAGCGTCCATTTTGCCAGTGTGGCCCACCATGTCGCCGTTGGCGTAGTTGCACACGATCAGGTCGTATTTGCCGCTTTTGATGGCTTCTACCAGCTTGTCCGTTACTTCGGGCGCGCTCATCTCGGGCTGGAGGTCGTAGGTGGCTACTCGGGGAGACGGCACCAGGATGCGGTCTTCGCCTTCAAACGGTGTCTCCATTCCGCCATTGAAGAAGAAGGTCACATGGGCGTATTTCTCGGTTTCCGAAATGCGCAGCTGGGTTTTTCCCTGCTTTGAGATGTACTCGCCAAGACCATTGGTTAGCTGCTCGGGCGGATAGGCGCAGGCGGTTTTTATGTCTGCGGCATACTCGGTCAGCATCACGAAATCGGCCAGTTCCGGGACGTTGCGGCGGTCAAAGCCGTCAAAATCGTGCTCAACGAACGTGCGCGTCATTTCCCGGGCACGATCGGCGCGGAAGTTCATGAACAATACGCTGTCGCCGTCGTTGATGGTGCCTGATGGCTGGCCATCCTTGCGGATATGGGTGGCTTTCACGAACTCATCGTTTTCACCGCGTTCGTAGGCCTGATCAAGTGCTGTGACCGGGTCGGCGCACGTGAACTCTGCTTCGCCCAGCGTCATGGCATTGTAGGCGGCTTCTACCCGATCCCAGCGATTGTCACGGTCCATGGCGAAGTAACGGCCGACGATGGTGGCCACCCGGCCTACGCCGAGGCTCTTCATCTTGGCCGCAGCTTTTTCAAGAGAGGGGCGGGCACTGCGCGGAGGCATGTCGCGGCCGTCCAGGAAGGCGTGAATATAGACTTCTTTGGCACCGCGGGCGGCGGCAAGCTCGGCCGCTGCCAGCATATGATCTTCATGGCTGTGTACGCCGCCGGGAGACAGCAGGCCCATGATGTGTACGGCCTTGTTGTTGGCTACGGCTTTGTCGATGGCGGTGCACAGGGCTTCATTCTTCTGGAACAGGCCGTCGGCCAGATCTTTGTCGATGCGAGTCAGGCTTTGGTACACCACCCGGCCGGCGCCCAGATTCATGTGCCCGACTTCGGAGTTGCCCATCTGGCCCTGGGGCAGGCCGACAAACATACCTGAGGTGTTGATCAGGGTTTTGGGCTGATTCTGCCAGAGCTTGTCCCAGTAGGGGGTATTGGCGTTGGAAATGGCATTGTCTTCAGCCGGGTCACGGTGGCCCCAGCCGTCGAGGATAATCAGTGCAGTGGGCTTGCGCGTCGCGGTCATTATTTCGTCCGGTTGGTTGCAAAGATAACGTGTGAAAAGTGGGGCAGATTGTAACCGTTTTCATTTGCGCAGGCCACGCGCGATAGGTGAAGCTTCCTTACCTTCTTTGAGCGGGTATGGGTGTGTATAATCCGGCCAAACCAATTTTCAGGGTAGTTTCATGGACCGCTTGTTTGAATTTGTTGTTAATCACTACATCCTGGTATCGCTGTTCGTGGCATTTCTGTTGGCGATTCTGGTGCTGGAGTCCCGTCGCGGCGGCGCCAAGATTTCAGCTCAGGGCGCGATTACACTGATCAACCGGGATGAAGCCATCGTGCTGGATATCCGGGACCGTAAGGAATTTGCGGAAGGCCGGATCACGGGCTCTATCAATATTCCCCTGAGCAGTCTCAAGGATCGCGCCAACGAGTTGAACAAGCACAAAGAAAAGCAGATTGTTGTGGCTGACAAGATGGGCCAGCACTCGGCGATGGCAGTGAAGCAATTGAAAGAAGCGGGCTTCGCGGATGTGGTGCGTTTAAATGGCGGCATTGCGGACTGGAAAGCCAGCAACCTGCCACTGGTGAAAAAGTAACAGGGCTTGATCTGATTGGCGATCTGTCGCACTGTTTCACATTACTGGCCGGAGCCAGGCAGTAGACTGTTCCGGCAAACGTGACCATAACAACGGGCCCGGCCCATAATACGAAAAACGAAAGGACTGATCATGGCTGAGAATCAGCAAGCCGCAGGCAACGAAAACCAGAACCAACCCCAGTTTGCCCTTCAGCGTATCTATGTGAAGGACCTCTCTTTTGAATCTCCGAACTCGCCACTGGTTTTTCAGGAGCAATGGAAGCCTCAGGTTAACCTGGATCTGAACACGTCTCACAACCAGATCAGCGACAACCAGTACGAAGTAATTCTGTCGATGACGGTGACGGCCAAACTGGGTGATAAGGTGGCTTACATTGTTGAGATTCAGCAGGCCGGCGTTTTCCTGGTTTCCGGTATCGAAGGGCCTCAGCTGGGTCAGATGCTTGGCGCCTACTGCCCGACTATCCTGTTCCCCTACGCCCGCGAAGCGATCGACGCGACGGTCAGCAAGGGTAGCTTCCCGGCTCTGATGTTGGCGCCCGTGAATTTTGATGCGATTTACGCCCAGGCTCTGAAGCGCAAACAGGAAGAAGCCGCAGGCGAAGCGAAAGAAGAGCAGACTCACTAAACTTTGCAGCGTTTCCTTCGAACACAAAAAAAACCGGCTTGTGCCGGTTTTTTTGTGTCTGACGAAATGCGCTGGTCAGCTGGCACCGGGAAACCCGAGCTGACGCCAGGCTTCATACACGACCAGTGCCGCGGTATTCGACAGGTTCAGGCTTCGGCTGTCCGGCTGCATGGGCACCCGCAGCCGATGGCCGTCGCAAAGACCGTCCCGCACATCGGCCGGCAGCCCACGGGTTTCGGGCCCGAACATCAGGTAATCACCCTCCTGAAACGCCACCTCATGGTAGTAGCGAGAGCCCTTGGTAGTCAGCCCGAACAGGCGCTCCGGTT
Organism: Marinobacter sp.; assembly: GCA_035303925.1. Taxonomy (GTDB): domain Bacteria; phylum Pseudomonadota; class Gammaproteobacteria; order Pseudomonadales; family Oleiphilaceae; genus Marinobacter. Next base: position 6,497 of record DATGQY010000039.1, read on the forward strand.
TTTCGGTTTCAAGAAAGCTCTGGTAATCCCTGTGTATCTTTACCGTCGCGTACTCGCTGTAATCCAGCCCCGCCCGGCGCATCTGCTTGTCTTCCAACGAGAATCCCAGGGGTTCGATCAGATGCAGGCGGCAGCCGGTGTTGGCGCAGAGCCGGATGATATTGCCGGTGTTCGGCGGTATTTCCGGCTCATAGAGTACAACGTTCAGCACGCTGATTAGCGCTCAACAGCCAGGGCGACGCCCATACCGCCACCGATGCACAGGGTAGCCAGGCCTTTTTTGGCGTCACGGCGCACCATTTCGTGCAGCAGGGTGACCAGTATGCGGCAGCCAGACGCGCCGATCGGGTGGCCCATGGCAATGGCACCACCGTTCACGTTTACTTTAGCCGTGTCCCAGCCCATGTCCCGGTTAACGGAGATGGCCTGGGCGGCGAATGCTTCGTTGGCTTCAATGAGGTCCAGGTCGGCGGCAGTCCAGCCGGCACGCTCCAGGCAGCGCTGGCTGGCAGGAATCGGACCGGTGCCCATGATGGTGGGGTCTACGCCCGCATTGGCGTGGGCCTTGATGGTGGCCAGCGGGGTCAGGCCGAGCTGCTTTGCTTTCTCCGCGCTGCACACCATGACAGCGGCAGCACCGTCGTTCAGGGAGGAGGCGTTGCCTGCCGTTACCGAGCCATCCTTCTTGAAAGCCGGGCGAAGTTTGCCAAGGCTTTCACCGGTCACGCCATCGCGGGGACATTCGTCTTTATCGACAATCAGCGGGTCGCCCTTGCGCTGGGGAATGCTCACCGGAACAATCTGACCGTCAAAATGGCCGGCACTCTGGGCTGCAACAGCTTTTTGCTGGGAAGCAGCGGCAAACTCATCCTGCTCTTCACGGCTGATGCCGTATTTTTCCACGATGTTCTCGGCAGTGATGCCCATGTGGTAGTCGTTGAAGGCATCCCACAGGCCGTCGTTCACCATGGTGTCGATCATGCTCCAGTTGCCCATACGCTGGCCGTTGCGGCTGTTGGGCAATACGTGGGGTGCCTGGCTCATGTTTTCCTGGCCACCGGCAATGATCACGTCGGCATCGCCACACTGAATGGCCTGAACCGCCATGTGCACGGCTTTCAGGCCGGAGCCACACACCTTGTTGATGGTAATGGCCGGTACGGTAGCGGGCAGCCCTGCATTAATGGTGGCCTGGCGGGCCGGGTTCTGGCCGGCACCGGCCGTGAGTACCTGGCCGAGGATGACTTCATTGATCTGTTCACCGGCAATCCCGGTTTCTTCCAGCAGGGCCTTGATAACGATAGAGCCGAGCTGATCGGCTCGCAGGCTCGACAGGCCACCACCAAAGCTGCCAATGGCGGTACGTTTTGCGGCAACAATGACTACATCACGCATGGGAAATCTCCGTTGCAAAGGGCAGGTTCGGTTGTTGGCCTGCCTGCGTTGTGAAAAGTTGGCAGGCATTGTAGCGGGAAAGCCCCATGGCGCCAAAACAACCAAAGTCGGGTTATGGCGCCAATGCCTGCGTGATACGGGCCAGGCGTTCGTTGCGAATGGCGTCGCCCAGTGCCTTGCCCTTGAAGCCTCGCTTCAATAATTCCTGGGGGTTCACGGCGGTGGCAACGCGGGCTGCCTTGCGCAGTTGGTCAATGAAGACAGTCTGCTGATCGGAGACGGTGCAGGCGAGGGTGTCCAGCAATTGTTCAAATCGCTCCGGGCGGCGCCAGAGATCGGCCCGGTCGAGCATTTCCAATACAGATTCCGGCGACAGAGAGTTGTTTCCGAAGCCGGAAAGCTGTTCGGTAAACCGGCACACCAGCAGTGTGAGATCACGGCAGTCGTTCGGGCTTTTCATGGCCTTGGCGCGGGCGAAGGCCTGGGGCTCGGGCACGCCAGACAGCAGTGCGGCAAATCGCTGGGCAGTGGAGCCATTTATGCGACTTGTACAGTGAAGTGCCTGAAGCCCGGCGCGAAACACACCAAGGTCCGCCATTTCCGGAATCAAGACATCCAGTGCGTCCAGGTCCCGAAGTACCTCAAAGAAAATCCCCGGTGCCTGCTCGTGCAACGCTCGCTGCACTTCCTGCCAGACTCTTTCTGGCACCAGGTCTTCCAACTCCCCGCGGCTGACCATGGCTCGCATCAGAGCCTTGGTTTCGGGGCAGATGGTGAATCCCATTGGGTGCAGTCGGGCAGCGAAGCGGGCGGTTCTCAGGATGCGGAGGGGGTCTTCGCTAAAGGCTTCTGAAACATGCCGGAGTTTTTTCTGTTCAAGATCCGCAAGGCCGTTGAATGGATCAACCAGCTTGCCATCGGTGGTTTTTGCCATGGCATTGATGGTGAGATCCCGGCGCTTGAGATCGTCTTCCAGTGTGACATCGGGGGCGCTGTAGACGGTGAAGCCGTGATAGCCGCGGCCCTGTTTACGCTCTGTCCGGGCCAGTGCGTATTCCTCACCGGTTTTCGGGTGCAGAAATACCGGAAAGTCAGCCCCGACCTGGCGATACCCCTGCTGCTTCATGGCTTCCGGGGTTGCGCCCACCACTACCCAGTCGCGGTCTTTGACCGCAATGCCCAGCCGCTCATCGCGCACTGCGCCACCCACAAGGTAGATTTCCATGATTCGCCGTCCTGACCGGTGGTGAGTTGTCTTGCGTGTTGAAGTCTGAGGCGGGATTATCGGCGGCTTGAAGACGCTTCGCAAATCAGGGGAGTAATGCTTCAGCTACGGGCTGCGTTATCTTGGCCGTTGCGGGACCACTCGGTGTCTTCCAGCCAGCTCAGAATCGCCTCCTGATCCATGGGGCGTGCAATGTGGTAGCCCTGAACGAAATCGCAACCAAGTTCGGCCAACAGCTCCAGGGTGCGGGCATTCTCTACGCCCTCGGCAACGACCACATAGCCCAGATCATGGCACATGTTGACGGTAGTGCGCACGATGGTGGCATCTCCCTGGTTGCTGGCCATGTCCATAACGAAAGAACGATCAATCTTGATTTCGTTCACTGGCAATTTGCGGATGTAGGACAGCGAGGAGTGGCCGGTGCCAAAGTCATCTATCGACAGGCGAATCTGTGCCGATTGCAGGGCTCGAAGCACGCTCAGGCTCTTGATTGGGTCCAGCATGGCCGCGGTTTCGGTGACTTCGAGCACCAGCCGCTGGGCGGCGACCCGGTGGATTTTTAACAGCTTGCAGACATCTTCGCAAAACTCCGGTTCACGCAGGTTGGCAGCCGAAATATTGACGGATACCGTGGCATCGCAGTCTCGCGCATCGAGCGCCTTGCAGAACTCGAGTGCCTCACGGATGACCCAACGGGTCAGTGGTTTTATCAGCCCGGTGCGCTCGGCCATGGGGATGAATTCATCCGGCGGCACAAACCCGTGCTCCGGGTGGTGCCAGCGAATCAACGCTTCGAAGCCGGCAACCCGGGCGCTTTCGAGGTGAATCTGGGGTTGGAAGTGCAGGTTGAGACTGTCGTTCTGAATGGCTTCGCTGAGGTCGCTCATCAGCGTGAGCCTGCGGGCGTTGTAAGGATTCATTTCCGGTCGGTACAAGGACACCCTTCCATTCGATGTTCGGGCTTCATCCAGAGCGATGAACGCTTGGCGCAGCGATGTCTGCACATCGTTCTCCGCGAGGTTCGCAAGGCTGCACCCCATGGCAAACAGCAGTTCAAGCGACAGGTCGAGGAAGGCAATGGGTTTGCTGAACTCATGCGACAGCCGGTTTGCTTCGTCCAGCAAAACGGTCTCGCTTTCACCGCAGAGAACAAACGCGAAGCTGACGCCTTCAATGTGAGCGACATACCAGTTGTGATTTGTTGCCTGCTCCAGGGAAACGGCTGGGCCAGACGCCGCCACAGCTTCGTTCATGCGGGCGGCGAACTGCGCAAGTAATGCGTCTGCGTGATGGTGGCCGAGGGTTTTGTTCACGTCATCGAACTGTTGCAGGTGCAGCAGGAATAATGCGGTCACCGGCTCAGTAGTTGAGTCCAGCACCGTGCTTGCCTGACGTTCAAACAGGGATCGGTTCGGCATGCCAGTGAGCTCATTGTGGCTCGATGCGTAAAGTAAGGCCATTTCGGCACTTCGCTTGTGGCGCATGGCGTCCAGAGCAGCCTGTCGTTCCCTCATGCTTTCGAGGCGTTGCCGGTTGAAACGATCCGTCAGTGCAAAGGAAAAGAGTAACGCTTGGGCGGTTGTGCCGATGAGAATGCCGTAGTCACTGAGTATGGTGGTGGGTACGATGCCCAGCTTGTTGAACACGGTAACCAGTAACAGCGCCAGCAGAGTTGTCCAGGCAATGGAGAATATCCGTGCTGACTTCTCACCTCGCTTCCATAGGTCGAAACCTGCCAGAAGATTGGCGGCGGCAAAGGGCAGAACCAGCGCGATAGAAAGTCTTGTCGATTGTGCATAGGGCAGAAAAAAAGCTGCCAGCGTTGCCAGCGAGAGCGCAACAATCAACACGAGGAAAATGCGGTTCCACAGGGGGTGTCTGGCTGGAAGTTCCAGGTACTCCCGTGCAAACAGACACAACGAAAGCTGGCAAAGTGGAACCGCCAGCAGGACGACATATTCGTTCCAGGTCGGGCTGTTCGGGAAGATGTACTGATACGTGAAGCCGTTAAGGGCCATCATCAGTAGCAGAGTGCTGCTAACAAGGTAAACGTAATACAGGTAGGCCCGCTCCTTGAGGCTCAGGTACAGGAGCAGGTTAAAAGCGGCCATGACCAGAAGGATGCCGTAGAAGGCGCTTTCCAGTGCCAGATCAGCATGGCTGTTAGTCTGAAAGGGTGCCTCCTGCCACAGCGCTAAGGGTAGCTGCAGTGCGCCGCTGGTTTGCACCCGCAGGTAGAGGGTGTAGCTTTTGCCGGGGCTCAGGTTCAGCGGAATAATAAAGTTCCGGTGAATCACCGGTCTTGAATCAAATGGTTTCATGTCGCCTGTGCTGGCAACCTGCTCCGGCCCGCGCTGCCCGGTCAGATAGACGTCCACGTAGTCCAGCATCGGATAGGCGATTTCCAGAAGCCAGTCGCGTGGGTCTTCAGATGCTGGAACATCCAGCTCGATGCGAAACCAGTGAGTGCGGGCATCGTAGCCGAGGCTGATGTCCGCGGGGGCTTGTGACCAGTTGGACTCGGGGAGATTCTGAATGGCGTTTGCCGTGAGGTCCCGGGAGTCGACGAGGAACTGCACATGATTGTGCGGCGTTATGGAGTCTGCTTCCCCGGTAAGAGTGATCGAGCTGGCCCAGGGTGATGACAGATACAGTAGTAGTAACCATAGTGCCCGAAAGCTATAACCGGCCGCCCTGTGGTTGGGCGGCCGGTTATACAGCCTGGATCTGTAAGGGCGATTCTTGTTTTTAGAGCCCTGACACAGATTCATGGCTTGGCTCAGAACGCGGTACCAAGCTCGATGGCGGCACCGACATCAGCGCTGCTGTACAGAGCGCCGATATCGAGACGAGCGCCCAGAATGTTCAGGCCCAGGCCTGCGGTAAACTGGGTTTTCTCTTCGATGCCGGCGTTGTCGTCATTGCTGGCCAGGTTGTGACGTACACCGGCGCGCAGCTGAGCGTAGCGCCAGGCATCGAATTCTGCGCCAAGGGCAAGCCACTGGGTGTCGTCTTCATACCCGAAGGCTTCTTTCTTGGTCAGGTCCAGTTCGGCAGTAACCACGTGGTAATCGCTCTTGTGGGCGATGCCGGC
>DATGQY010000040.1:0-22273 GCA_035303925.1 Marinobacter sp.
CCCGTCTCCGTCACAATCCGCGCCGCCTCGGCCACATCCACGCCCTCAGGCAGGGCCACCGTCTGTGCCTCGAGATTCACCTCAACCAGCTCGGTACTACCGGCCAGCGGCTCCAGGGCATTGCGAATCTTCTTCGCACACCCCTGACAAGACGCCCCGGAAATCGACAGTGCTGTTCTCAGAACCGGTGCTTCACCCATCACTCACTACTCCCACAGCAAGACCCGGCAGAAGGATCATCCCAATGCTCGATCAACCGACAAATCGTATGCCCGTCCGGCGTCCCATCCGGCATCTCCTGCCAGGCCGACAACGCCGACACCATCCGCTTGCGCAACAACTGCAACTCCGCAATCTCCCGCTCAACCTCCGCCAGCCGCTGCGTAAACACATCCCGCACCATCGGGCAGGGAGAATGATGGTCATCCGCCTGCTCCAGAATCTGCCGGATCTCCGGCAACGAAAAACCCAGCTGCCGCGCCTTCCTGGCAAACCGCAACCGCCGCAGATCCTCGGCATCGTAGTGCTGATAGTTGTTGTCCGGATTCCGCACCGGACGCAGCAGGCCTTCCCGGGTGTAGAATCGGACGGTATCCGGGTTAACCCCAGCTGCGGTGGCGATTTCTTTGACTTTCATAAGCAACGTCCAGCGTTCAGGAAGCAGGGTTTTGAATCCACGAATCAAGTCAGCGGAGTGCTGGTGCGGGGGTAGCCCTTCCGAAAATGTTCGTAGCCATGGATGGCGGAGACAAGCGTACATGGATGTACTGGCAGCGGTTTTCGGAAGGGCTACCCCCGTGCCAGCGCGGCAAACTCACTACGTTGAAGGATAGACTAAAACCTGTGACCAACTCACAGGTCAAAGGTTTCAGAAAAGGAAATCAGGAAGAGGAATTCTTAGAGCGCAGAAACACACCACAAGACTTACACTGATCAGGCGCCATCAGCTTTGCCTGCCAGCCAATCTTCTCGCCACAAGCCGGACACCGAAGCCGAAGCTGAAGCACAACAATCGGCGCCACCAGCAACGCCAGCAACACCCCCAGCGACCCCCAGTCATCACCGGAAGAAATCCCCAATTGACTGCTAAACACCAGCACGACAATCAGCGCCACAAACGCAAACACAAAATAATTGCGATTCCACCGCTCCCAGCGGCGAAGCTTGGCATCCTGCTCCGCAGACAAGTACTTGCCAGACATAGTTCACACTCATTGAAAGACAGACCGCAGAGTGTGCGGTCTCAATGCTCCGATTACAATTCCGTACCCACGTTGAGACCGGTAAACAGTGTTCCTTCGACCACTGCCTGTTCCAGATCCTTGACAGGAATCGGACGACTGATCAGATAGCCTTGGGCCAGATTGCACCGGTGAGCCCGCAGGAAATTCAGCTGATCCTCGGTCTCCACACCCTCTGCGACAACCTGAATTCCGAGGTTATGGGCAAGATTGATCACAGCGCGAGTAATCACCGCGTCATCATGGCGCTCAGTGACATCAGTGATGAACGATCGGTCAATCTTCAGCATGTCGACCGGGAAATCGCGCAGGTACCCGAGCGAAGAGTAGCCCACGCCAAAATCATCGATCGCCAGATGGGTTCCCAACTGGTGCAATTGGGACAGCTGGTTGCGGTTGTGCTCGATGTTCTGGATGAAAATCTCCTCCGTAAGTTCGAGCTCCAGCTTACCGGGGTCGACATCCTCGCTGGTCAGGGCGTAGCGCACGTGGTCGACGAGGGTAACGTCGTCCAGTTCCCGGCCAGACAGATTGACCGCAATGCGCAGGTGGTCACAGGGCGTACCCTTCCAGCGGGCAAGCTGGCGGCAGGCGGCGAGCACCACCCACCGGCCGATCTCGGTAATCCGACCGCTTTCTTCCGCCAGAGGAATGAACTCAATCGGTGGCAACAGACCGCGGCGGGGATGCTGCCATCGGATAAGCGCTTCAACGCTGTTGATCTCACCGGTGTCGAGGTTCAGCTGAGGCTGGTAGTAAAGTACAAATTCGTCATTGGCCAGGGCCTGGTGAAGGTCTTTGTCCAGCTCAAGGCGCATCACTTCCCGGTCCTGCATACCCTCGGTATAGAACTGATAGGTATTGCGGCCCTGTTCCTTGGCCCGGTAGAGAGCCACATCGGCATTGCGCAACAGGGTGTCAGCGTCATGGCCACTCTGAGGGTACACCGCTACGCCCATGGTGGCAGTGATACTGTGTTCTTCACCCTGGACGTTGAATGGTTCGGCAAAACACTGCTTGATCTGTCCCAGCAAGTGGATGACGTCGTCGATGTCTTCCATTTGCTGCTGGCAGATCATGAATTCGTCACCGCCCGAGTAGGCCACCAGAATACTTTCACTGCTGAGCCCGTTCAGCCGTTCAGAGACCTTAATCAATAACTCATCACCAAACTGGTGGCCAAGCGTGTCGTTCAGCATCTGGAAGCGATCCAGATCAATCATCACCATCGCCACCTGTCGCATCTGGCGGTCTGCAATGCTGATGGTGTGTGCGAGGTCTTCCATGAAAAAGCGGCGGTTAGCCAGGCCGGTCAGCGTGTCAGTGGATTCCAGGCGCTCCAGGTCAACCTGTACTGCCACACGCTGGTCGATTTCCCGTTCAAGTTCCCGTCGGGTTTTAAGCAGTGCCTGATTACGCTTGAGAATCAGCTGGACAAGCAGGGTGGTCAGGCTGGTGAGCAGGCCCATCAACACAAGGCTGACAAGTATCATGGTCGGCCAGTTGCTGCGCTGGCTATCAACCCAGGCCTTGGTGGGGCGCAGCGTCAGATCCCAGTTGAGGGTAGGTAGCTTGACGGCAACCGTTTTGCTCAAGGATGAGTCAATATCGGCGGAGGCGTTGAGCAGGTAACCAGCCTGGCCACGGTGCAGTATTTCAATCTGGAACTGGTCCAGAACCCGGCTGGTTAATAGTTGTTCGGTCAGCACTTCCATCCGGAAAACCCCGGCGATAAAGCCGTTATTGTCAGCGCCCTGGCCGACCGGATAGTAGATCACCATACCTTTGCCGCCCTGGCGAAGTTCGATGATCCCGGAGAGGTCGTACTGCCCGGAGCTGGCCGCCGCTTCCAGAGCCTCTCGACGCTGACGGTCGAAGGCGACGTTGTAGCCGACCACATCCTGGTTGTCCGTCAGCGGCTCGAGCCAGCGAATGATGTAATTTCGATCAACCCACTCAATGGCCTGGTAAACGCCAAAATCGGTCAGGTAATTGCGGGCATCTTCGCGCCAGAGCGCTTCGGTGGTGTCCGGGTTGGCAAACAGGCGCCGGGCCATGCGACCGATCGCATCCACGTGCACCATGAATTCCCGTTCGAGATTGTTGGTCAGGGCCTGAGCTTCGTTGCTCAGATTGGTCTGTATCTGGTGGGTGTCTTGCTGAATAAGTCCGGCTCGTAGCGTCAGGGCCACGGCGAGAAACACCAAAAAGATGAATACCGGGAACATCCGGCTCATCAGTATTCGCACTACCAGCTTCATCGTTGGTTGGGGTGGGGCCACGTTCTGCTCCGGATTCACCTGAACGGTCTCCGATGGGTTAACGGCTGGATCGTTCTTATCATGAGTCATCTGAAGCGGGCTTCTTCATTAACTGCTGAATGCGATCATGAAGAACAATGCCGTATGCGCCATCGGGTAGGGGCGAGTGGATTTCCCGAACCGTTGAATCTTCAGTTGTCTGCGTGCCAAGGTCAAGAATGCGAGGCGTTACCGGATGTTTGTCAGCATCCAGCACGATTTCTATTCTCGGTTTCAATTTTCGCCCGGGGTGAGTACTGATGACCAGAGCAACTTCGCCGGTGTTCAGCTCCACCAGGCTGCCCGGGGGGTAAATACCGATCATTCGTATGAAGGCCTCCACCATGTCGGCATCGAATTGCTGGCCCCGGTTCTTGTAAAGAATTCTGACCGCTTCGGCGGGCGAGCGACCGTCCTGGTAGCAGCGGTCGCTGGTGATGGCATCGTAGGAGTCAACAATGGATACCAGGCGGGCAAAACGACTGATTTGCCATTCTGGCAGCTGCTTCGGATAACCTCTGCCATCGATACGCTCATGGTGATGAAGGCTGACATCGCGGATGATGGGGTCAAGGCCTTTGTCCTGGTTGAGCAGGTCATGGCCCTCCGTCGTGTGCTGGCGCATGATGGCGTGTTCTTCCGGCGTCAGCGGCCCCGGTTTGTTCAGGATGTCGCCCGGGATTTTCAGTTTTCCGATGTCATGCAGAAGCCCGCACATTCCGGCAATTTCCAGGTCGTCATCCGGCATGCCCAGAAATCTTGCGAAAGCGACTGTATATATAGCGACTCGAAGGCAGTGTTCTGCGGTGTAGGCATCGCGGTTTTTGATCCGGGCCATCCAGAGCATGGCGCTGGCGTTGGCTTTGACGCTGTCGACGCAGGATTTGATGAGGGGGCGGGCATCCCCCAGCTCGAGATCGTTGTGCTGCTCGATGTCGTGGATCACTTTCTCGACAAACGCCTGAGTGCGGCTCCAGCTTTCGGCGGCCCGGGGCAGCTCCTGATCCAGTGTTCGGGTTTCGGATAGGGGTTCGGTGGTTTTCTGCTTGAGGCGCGGAATCTGGCTCAGCACGGGCGCCAGGCGCTCTTCTTCGTCTTCTACGACCACCCAGCTACAGTATTGGCGAAGGATCTGGGCTTCCTGGGCGGTTGTCAGGGTAAGACCCTGAAACAACAGAGGTACCTCTGTCCATGGCCGGTCGAGTTTAACGACACGCATGCCGGACTGCAGTAAATCGACAGGAATGCGGGCTCTGGTCAGGCAGGTTTCAACCTGAGCTTTGCGCCCGCTTTCCTTGCCCGAAGACGTCCGATTCTTACCTGGTTTACTTCTGAACCACATGGCTCTGCCAGTCTTGTTAAGAATGCTTTCAGATTATGTCAGGTGGGCCCCAAAGGTCATGCCCGGCCGCCGAAACTGTGACAGATCTCATGATTCCAACACAGCTAATCAGTTGCCGGTCGGTGTCGAAATGCCCAGTTTCGGAATCTCCTGTTTAGGACAACGGTCCATAACCACCTTCAGGCCAGCATTTTCCGCGCGCGCTGCACCGGCTTCATTGATAACACCAATCTGCAGCCAGAGCACGGGGATATTCTGCTCAATGGCCTGGTCAATCACGGCATCGGTACGCTCCGGAGCCAGGAACAGTTCCGCCATATCGACCGGCACAGGTAAGGAGGCGAGGTCCGCATAAACCGTTTCACCCAGTACCTGCTTGCCTTCCAGTCTCGGATTTACAGGAATAACGCGATAACCGCGATGCTGGAGAAATTCCATGACTTCGTGGGAGGGGCGATCGGTTTTCTCGCTGGCGCCCACGAGGGCGATGGTGCGCACGGACTCAAGAATTTCGCGAATAGTGTCAGGGGCGTTGATGGGCATGGGGTTCGTCCTCACGGAGTCAGCGATTGATGGCAATCAGGTTGAGAAACTCGCTACGGGTTGCCTGGGATTTGCGGAACTGGCCAAGCATCATGGATGTCTTCATGCGGGAATTCTGCTTTTCAACGCCGCGCATCATCATGCACATGTGCTGAGCTTCGATGACAACGCCAACACCTTTGGCGCCGGTGACGCTTTCGACGGCTTCGGCGATCTGTCGGGTCAGGTTTTCCTGAATCTGCAACCTGCGGGCGTACATATCGACAATGCGCGCAAATTTTGACAGTCCGAGTACCTTGCCCTGAGGCAGGTAGGCAATATGACATTTGCCGATGAAAGGCAACATGTGGTGTTCGCACATGCTGTAGAGCTCGATGTCCTGGACCACCACCATTTCATCCATGGCCGATTCGAACACGGCGTTGTTCACCAGGTCCTGAAGGTCCTGCTGGTAGCCGCGGGTCAGAAACTGCATGGCTTTGGCGGCGCGTGAGGGGGTGTTCAGCAGGCCTTCGCGATCGGGGTTCTCTCCGAGGCCTTCGAGAATCGCGTGGTAATGGCCGGCCAGGTCATCATGGGGTAAAGACATAGTGGTTTCCGGTAGTGTGCCTGTCAAAGTGTAAAGCTTAAGGTAAATTGCGCTTCACCTCCATGATTTAGGCGAAACGACCAGGTCACAACACGTCTGTCTGGCAGTGGTCAGGGTGTCTGCTTTGGACTAAAGTTGCAGGCTCGTGACGCGTGTCGGGGGTTATTCATGGAGCAGGTTATGTCCGGGTCAGGGTCGGCGGCGGTTGGTCGCCAGGATGCCTTTACACTTGATTCCTGGCAACAGTCAGGAAAATGGTTCAGTTATGACGGGCATGCCATTTTCAGCCGTATGGCCGGGCACGGTGAACCGCTTGTCCTGTTGCACGGTTTCCCGACGGCAAGCTGGGACTGGAGCCGCATGTGGCCGATGCTCGCGCGCCACTACAAGGTTTTGACGCTGGACATGCTGGGTTTTGGCTTTTCTGACAAGCCCGCAAAGTACCAGTACAGTGTTGAAGACCAGGCTGACCTGGTTCAGGGCTGGCTGGAAGGCCTGGGTTTGCCCGCCGTCCATCTGTTTGCCCATGACTACGGCACCAGTGTTGTGCAGGAATTGCTTGCCAGAGATCAGGAAGGCGCCCTGGGCTTCCGTGTTGAAAGTGTTTGCCTGCTGAACGGTGGCCTTTTCCCGGAAGTTCACAGCCCGTTGTTCATTCAAAAGCTGCTCCGCAGCCCCCTGGGCGGATTGATCAGCCGTGGGCTGGCAAAGAGTTCGTTTGAGCGCAACTTCCGTCGGTTGTTTGGCTCACGCAACCCGCCAGACAGCCAGGATATGCTGGATTTCTGGCATTTGCTGACCTACAACAACGGGCGCGGGATTCTGCATCAGCTGATCCAGTTTATGGAGGAGCGACGTTGCCACAGAAACCGTTGGGTTGGCGCCCTGCAAAATGCCCGGCAACCCATGCGGTTGATCTCCGGGGCTGCCGATCCGGTATCCGGTGTCGCTATGGCCAGGCGCTATCGGGAATTGATTCCGGCTCCTGATGTGGTTGGCCTGAGAAATGTGGGCCATTACCCTCATTTCGAGCAGCCGTGGGACGTCTTTGTGGCGTATCGCGATTTCAGAAAGCGGGTGGCAGAGGGTGACGGCACGGGTTAAATAGGCGCTTCACCTGAGTTCATTATGGGAGCCACCTGGGTGTCGGCCTCTGGCTCTACCGCGGAAGCGGGTCTTGGAGCGTTGACGACCTGGTTTCGTCCCCGGGATTTGGCATCGTAGAGTGCCTGGTCTGCACGATTGAGCCACACTGACCAGGTTTCGCCCTGGCAGACTTCGGCTACGCTGGCACTGGCGGTCAGGCGGATGTCATCCAGGAACGGGCGGGCGCTGATGCTGGTCAATAACTGGTGCGCCAGCGTGTCCGCGTCTTTCTGACGGGTTTCCGGCAGTACCATCATGAACTCTTCACCACCGATCCTGAACAGCTGGTCGCTCTCCCTCAGTCGCTTCCGAAGCCTCAGGGTCACCTCTTTCAGGACCTTATCCCCCGCCAGATGTCCCCAGCGATCGTTGATGGTCTTGAAATAGTCCAGATCGATCAGTATCAGGCTTGATACCCGCTCATAACGCTCCCGCATCTGAATCTGGCTGTTCAGAATGTCGGCCAGTTGCGACCGGTTGAGACAGCCGGTCAAGGGGTCTGTGGTGGCAAGTCGCGTCAATTCCTGCTGCAGACGCCCGACCAGCCAGGCAAAAATCATGGCAAAAACGCAGCTCAGGCCCAGAGAGAAGGTAATGCGCCAGAAATCGGCCTCCGGAAAATTCAAAAACGAAACCACGGCCATCACGGTAACGAAGATGATGTTACAGACGGTGGCTTCTTTCAGCGGGAGCAGGAAGAAAAGTGCGATTGCTGCCGGGTAGGCCCAGTAAAGTCCGGCGTGGCCGTTAATGGCGGTCGAGTATGCCGCTGAGACGACGGCGAGAATCGGGAACAGCCGCCCCTTGAGAAAGTAGCGACCTTTGAAGCGCAAGAACGCAATGACCAGCAGTGCGTTGGTGCAGAACAGGGTAAGGATTACGGCCAGCAGGTGGTTGCCATGTTGCCACTGGACCATAACCAGTGGCGCCACCGCTATGAACGCCCAAAGATGAAGGTGGTACACCAGCTGGCGCTTGAACCCGAGCACCGCGAGGGTAGGGTTGGTTGCCATGGTGTTTGGTGCGGCAAGAAGATTCACGGCCTGTTCCCGCTGGTGATCACGGCATTGTTCCGTAGGTTGTCGATTATCTGCAGTCTAACACGGGGCTTTTTTTAGAGAAGTGAAAAGCGGCCGTTTTGCGAGATTATGCATTTTGCATCAGTGACAGGCCCGATGCCGGGTATTCAGAAAGCCCATAGAGGCTATGAATTTTGTTCAGTTGGCTGACTCTGGCGGGCTTCGTTACACTGCATCGCTTACCAAGAGGAAACCGAATGACTGCAATCCGAACCCGAGCTCCGGCACTGACCATCCGCGCTGGCCGACGAGCGTTGGCAAAGTTGCGCCAGAAATCTCTGGGACCCGAAGACGTTCATGTGATTCCGGGGGCCGCTGGTGGCCCGAAGGCGCTCGGCATCAGCGGGCTTGATAAGGCAATCTTTGGTGATTGGTTGCTGCGGGCGGAGCAGGAACGGGTGCTGATCGGTTCATCCATTGGCAGCTGGCGGTTCGCCGCGGTGGCGTCGTCTGATAATCCCCGGGCCCAGCTGGCGAAGCTGGCTGAGCTTTATACCAGCCAACGCTTTGCGAAAGGCGTCAGTGCCGCTGAGGTAACCCGTAAAAGCGTGTTGTTTCTGGAAGAGCTGCTGGGTGGCCGGGAAGATTTTATTCTTCAGCATCCCTGGTACCGGTTGAACGTGGTCGTGGTCCGAAGTCGCGGGTTGCTGGAGCACGATTCCAAAGGCCGCCTGGGCCTGGGCCTGATGGGCGCCATCAGCGCCAACATGGTGAGTCGCCGCCACCTTGGCCGGTTCGTGGAGCGGGGCATTGTGCATGACCGCCGGCTTAAAACCCCGGTTTCGAAGCTGGTGGATTTCCCCCGTCACGAGGTGGAGCTTTCCCGCGAAAATATCCTGACCGCACTGCTGGCCTCGGCTTCGATTCCCATGGTGATGTCCGGCGTGCGGAATATTCCGGGCGCCCCGGATGGGGTCTATCGTGATGGTGGCCTGCTGGACTATCACCTGGACCTGCCCTTCGAGCAGCCCGGTATCATTCTATATCCGCACTTTACTGACAGAATTGTCCCCGGCTGGTTTGATAAAACGCTGCCCTGGCGCAGAGGCGATGCCACCCGTTTACAGGACGTGCTGCTGGTATCGCCCTCTCGCGATTATCTGGAGTCACTGCCGGATCGCAAGCTGCCGGACCGAAAGGATTTCGAGCGATACCTGGGTGACGATTCGGGCAGGGAGCGGGCTTGGCACAGGGCCATTGCCGAAAGCGATCGCCTGGGCGATGAATTCCTGGAACTGACGGAAACAGGTCGGTTGATGGATATCGTGCAGCCGCTTTAAAGGTTCAGGCTGGCTGGGCGCTCAGCCGGTATCCGGTGACGCCCTGCACAGGGTCTTTCAGCGCCTTGATCCTCATCATCACGGGCACCAGCGCCTGCTCACCATGGCCAACCAGAGTGAGATCGACCCGAGCCACGGTGTGATCGTTATGTGAAGCCTGCAGGCACTCATCAAACCGATGCTGGTCAGCCTCTGCCACGATTGCGGAAAACGGGCGCTGGTCCAGATCGGACGGTGCCAGGCCCAGAAGGTCTGCGACGAGCGAGGAGATAAAGCCAATCTGCCCCAGATCATCCAGTTCAGCGGTGATGGCGCCCGATAACGTGACCAGGTCGCGGCTTCGTGACTCGCTTTCATTCAAGGCCTGCCGGAGTACAGTCTTCTCTACCTGCAGGTTAGCCATTTGTTGATTCTGTCCCAGCTGTTTCCGCTGGTGGCGAGTGATGGCCTGTTGGTGTTGGAAGTTCATACGGCATAGATAGAGCGCCAGGGCCACGGCCAGTGCGGTCAGGGTAAGGCCGCCGCTCAACACGATCCAGTGAAGGTTCTGTGCCGGGGCGGCAAGCATTCCTGTGCCCGGCAGGGTAGTCACCATCCATTTGCCGCCCGCGGCGTCCAGCTCGCTTCTAAGTGCGTGGCTGCTTAACGGCGATTCGGCAGAACCGATTTCCAGTATCGGCTTTTTGGTATGCCGCTCAAGCGTGTCGACGCGCAAGCTGAGGTGTTCGGGCAGCATGCTCGTGAGGGCTGCTTTCAAGGGTTCGAAGGCGTTATCTGCGGAGGAAGCCTGACCCTGAAGCTGGCTGGCAATCAGGTTTACTATCGCCTGATGCTTTGCTTGATAGTGCCGCCGGGCGAGTTCCTCAGCCTGGCTGGCCACCAGGTTGGCAATGGCCAGGCTCAGGGTGACGCCGAGAACCAGAAGCACCGTGGGTACCCAGAGCCCGGGCCACACAGACCGGCGCGCGCCAGAGCTTGTTAAGGTGGTGTCCAGGCCGCTGTCCATGCATGAGTTCCCCTGCCAGGTTTTCCGTGGGTTACCCGGTCAACTCTAGACCAGCCCGAGCCAGTGGGAAAGTTCCACAATAAAGTTCGGTTGGTCAGTTGCTGGCATTGCGAGCCGTGCCGTAAACCAGCAAAAACGTCAGAAATGCAGTCACCACAACCGAAGGCCCCGCAGGTGTGTCAAAGTGCCAGGACAGTGTCAGGCCACCTGAAACGGCAATAAATCCGAAGAAAACAGCCAATACCAGCATATGCTCCGGTGTCCTCGCCAGTCGGCGGGCAGTCGCTGCCGGAATGATCAACAAGGCTGTAATCAGCAGCACTCCGACAATTTTCATGGCAACCGCAATCACCAGGGCAAACATCAGCATCAGAGCGAGCCGCAGCCGTTCCACCGGGATGCCTTCCACCCGGGCCAGCTCCTCATGGATGGTGCTCATCAATAGCTGGCGCCAGAGTAGCCTGAGCAACGACAAAACCGCGACGGCGCCACCGAAGATCCAGAGCAGATCTTGTCGGCTCATCGCAAGCAGGTCTCCAAACAGCAAACCGGTCAGGTCCACACGGATATCCGGCATGAAACTGAGGGTTACCAGGCCGATTGCGAGGGCACTGTGGGCCAGAATCCCCAGCAGGGTGTCGGTGGCCAGTGCCCGGGTTCGGGATAGAAGGACCAGGGCCATGGCAATCAGCGCACAGGTAATGATCACGCCCAGATTAAGAGGGACGCTGATCAGGAAACTGAGCGCTATGCCCAGCAATGCTGAGTGAGCAAGAGTGTCACCGAAATAAGCCAGGCGCCGCCAGACCACAAAACAGCCCAGTGGGCCGGCAACCAGCGCAACACCCAGGCCACCAATCAATGCCCGCCAGAAGAAATCACCGAGCACTGCATCAATGATGCTCATGATTGCAGGCTCCATGCGGTTCGCTTCCTGCCACGACATCGCCGTGCAGGTTGTGACGGTGGTTATGGTGGTGGTGATAGACCGCCAGGGATTCGGCAACCTGAGGACCGAACGTTTCGATGAACGCGGGATCGTGGGAAATGTCCGCTGGATGGCCACTGCAACAGATGTGCTGATTCAGGCAAATGACCTTATCCGTCGCCGCCATCACCAGGTGTAAATCGTGAGAGATCATGATCACGCCACAGTTGAGTTCGTCTCTCAGGTGTCGGATCAGTTCGTACAGAGCTGCCTGGCCGTTGATATCTACGCCTTGGGCGGGCTCGTCCAGAACCAGCAGGTCGGGCTGCCGGGCCAGGGCGCGGGCCAGCAACAGGCGTTGCTTTTCGCCACCGGACAGGTGGTGCACCGAGGCATCGAGCAGATGTGCGACGCCGGTTCGTTGCAGGGCCGCTTCGCATTCCCCCGCGGAGCGCCCGCTGAGCAACATGAACCGCCGAACACTCAACGGCAGTGTCGCTTCCAGCGAAAGGTGCTGTGGCACGTAACCAATCACCAGGCCTGATGTCAGAGAAACCTGTCCGCTGGTCGGCCGTTGAATGCCCAGAATGGCTTTGATCAGTGTCGTTTTGCCGGCACCATTGGGCCCGATTATCGTGATAATGTCGCCCCGGCTGACGGTGAGGTTGACACGGTCCACCACCGGCCGGTCATCGAAACGTACCGTCAGTTGTTCGAGCTGCACCAGGCGCTCAGGCATGGCTCTTCTCTCCATGGCAGCGAGGGCAAAGGCCGGATACTTCCAGAGTAATGTCTTCCGGAAGAAAGGCTTCTGCAGCGGCGGCGGTCTCAACAGCCCGGGTCACATCGGGTGCAGTCAGCTCCAGAACATTGCCGCATTGCCGACAGATCAGGAAGGTGCCCCGATGGTGCTCGCCGGCGTGAGTGCAGCCGATAAAGGCGTTCAGTGATGAAATGCGGTGTACCAGGCCGTACTGAAGCAGAAAATCCAGCGCCCGGTAGACCGTTGGAGGCGCGGCGTTGTGGCCTTCGTTGCCGAGCATGCCCAGGATGTCGTAGGCACCGAGAGGCTTGTGTGATTGCCAGATCAGTTCCAGAACCCGCTCACGAATTGGTGTAAGGCGAGCGTTCTGATCACGACAGATCGCTTTTGCATCGGTCAGAGCCTGGCTGACACAGGCTTGATGGTTGTGCGGGCGGTAGGGGAGCGCGCTCACGGGCATAATTCGAATCCTGCAAATTTTGATACATTATAACATTTGCAGGCATTACTGCTATGGCCGCCCCGAGAGGAATCAGTGCCTGGCGTCGGCGGCCAGTGACTCCAGGTATTCCAGGTTAGGAATCCAAGCGGTTTCACCGTCAACCTCAACCTGCATGAGATCGGCTGGGCCTGGTTCGCCCTCAACCTCGCGCAATTGATCCTGGCTCAGGCGCGCCTGACTGGGGATACCCTGTGTGACCAGTGCCATGAACGGCAGTTGTTCATGCTTCGGGCCGATGGTATTGATCACGATGATTCTGCCCCGATTGCCACCGGGTATCATGAGGTGCCCGCCATTGGCGGCGTCGTAGGAAATAACCGGGAGGCTAAGCCCGCGCCATTCCAGAAATCCGACCAGCCAGTCCGGAGTGTTGGCGCCTGCGTCGGTACTGTTCAGGTCGACAACCTCGGCAATGGAGACGTTAGGGAGCAGCAACTGTCGGTCGCTCACCGGTATCATGACGCAGGGCAAGGATTGGCTGTTTTCGTTCATCGAGTGTGTCCTCAGGCGGAATCCCGTTTTTGCCGGCCCTTGAGCAGGCAGTTGTTCTCAATGGTTTTCACCAACTCCGCAGCCAGTTGTTCCGGCGTGCCGCAAAAGCTTGAGCAACCCGTGGCGGCGACCGACTCCGGCATGGAGCTGTTGCCGCAGCTTCGGCTTTCCTGCACCCAGATCCGGCTGCCATAGGCTTTCAGCATGGGTGCCGCAATGGCACCATCGTTGCCCATACCGGAAAACAGTATGGCATGGCAGCGTTTGCCGTAATAATCGGCCACGTTCAGCAGTACCTGGTCTATTGAAGGGCCGTAGGGCCCGGGCCAGGGTTTGTCCAGTTGGGCCAGGCGGCCGTCACGGTTGAACGACCACTCGTTCTCAACCGGCATAAGGACGACATCACCATTATGTACCCGGTAACCTTCTTCCGCCCGCCTGAGCTGATAGTGGGCGTGGCGGCCCAGTACCCGGGTCAGCACCTCGGTAAAGTTGCCGTCAATGTGCTGGGCGTAGATAAAACCCACCGGTAATCCCGGGGGTAGATGGTCAAGAAACGTTTTAACCGCAGCCGGGCCACCCAGCGACGCGCCGAGTATCCAGACTTCATCCGCTATCGACCCGGGTGTTGCCGGAGTAATCCAGTGCGGCAACTCCGGGGTGGCCTGTTGCACTGGCGCGACTTCCACCAGCTCTTCAAGGTCGTTGGCGGTATCGAGTTCTTCCAGCGGGCCGAGTTGACGCTCCAGCTTGTCCAGAAGCCGTCGTTCCCAGCGAAAATACTCGGTGCTGCCAGGTTTGGGTGCCTGGTCGACACCGAACAGTACCGGAGCGTCGGTGCTTTCCAGCAGGTGGTCGAACAGGGCCGGATGGTCGGCTTCGTCCTGCAGCGTGACCAGCCAGAGTGATGCCTCCGGAAAATCCGGATAGGCCATCAGCCTGGCCGGATCTCCCGAGAAACAGACCTGAAGGCCGAACTTTCCGGTTGCTTCCTGCAGTCGGTGGCGTTGCAGCACCTCATCGGAAACAATTCCGACCCCGGGCCGGCCGGTCTGGCCGGACATCACTGAGTCCCGGTAAGCCGTTTGATGGTCTCAAGCAGCTCGGATTCCTGGAATGGCTTGCCAAGATACTCGTTGACGCCGATCGCCAGCGCCCGCTCCCGGTGCTTCTCACCAGTTCGGGAGGTGATCATGCAAATCGGTGTATCTTTGAGGTTTTCGTCGTGGCGCACAAAGCTCGCCACTTCGAAGCCATCCATCCGGGGCATTTCGATATCCAGCAGGATAATGTCCGGACGATGATCCTGCAGCTGGGCCACCGCGTCCAGGCCGTCTTTGGCGGTGATGACTTCCATGCCGTTGCGTTCCAGCAGGCGTGAGGTAACCTTGCGCACAGTCACCGAGTCGTCCACCACCATCACGGTGGTGATTTGCTCTTCGTAACGGCTGGTTTCACGGGCTTTGGCCAGGCTGGCGAGTCGCTGACGTTCGGACAGGATGTCTGAACGGATCATCGCTGGCAGGTCAAGAATCACGACCACGTTACCGTCACCGAGAATGGTCGCGCCAGAGACACCCCGAACGGTGCCGAATTGCGGCCCGAGCGACTTAACAACGATTTCCCGGCTGCCCATCAGCTGGTCGACCTGCAGTGCCATGGGCTGCTCGGCGCCTCGTACCAGAATAACGGGCAGCGGTAGCGCCTGACCTTGCAGCTTCGGATGATGGTCGCTGTTCAACAGGTTACCCAGATATTGCAGGCGATACTGCTGGCCGGCGTATTCGTACATGGGCGCGTCTGGCTTGTAATATTCTTCCAGCTCGTAGGTGCTGACCCGAACGATACCTTCAATGGTATTGAGCGGGATGGCGTAGAAGTCTTCACCGGTGGACACCATCAGGGCACGGTTCACCGATACGGTGAACGGCAGGCGCACTGTAAAGGTTGTTCCGCGACCCAGTGCTGAGTCGATATCAAGGCTGCCGCCCAGCTGTTTGATCTCGCTGGCGACGACGTCCATGCCGACGCCCCGGCCGGAAATCTGGGTGACCTGCTGGGCTGTTGAGAAGCCCGGCTGCAGAATGAACTGAAGGATTTCGCGCTCGGACAGGTCTTCATCGGCTCGCATCAGACCCTGGCGAATCGCCTTGTCGCGGATGATTTCGGATGGTATGCCTTTACCGTCGTCCATCATGCGGAGCACTACATCACCGCCTTCGCGAGTGAGCGACAGAACCACCTCGCCGGTTTCGGGCTTACCGGCCTTGCGGCGGTCTTCGGGCGTTTCAATACCGTGGTCCAGAGCGTTCCGCAACATGTGCTCCAGAGGCGCGATCATGCGCTCGAGAATGTTGCGGTCCATTTCACCCTCGGCGTTACGGACATCAAACTCGACTTTCTTGCTGAGCTCGCCACTGATCTGGCGGACAATTCTGCGCAGCCTTGGCACCATGGACGCGAACGGAATCATCCGGGTCTTCATCAGACCTTCCTGAAGTTCCGTGTTGATCCGGGATTGCTGAACCAGCAGGGTCTCAGTGTCCCGAACCCGGTCGGCCAGGGTTTCCCGCAGGTCGGCAAGGTCCGATGAGGATTCAGTCAGGGCACGCGACAGCTGCTGAATGGAGGAATAGCGGTCCATCTCGAGTGGGTCGAAATCATCGCCGTAATCCGGGCCATGTTCCTGCTCCGCACGGAACAGAATCTGGGCCTCGGTTTCGATTTCCATTCGGCGCAGCTGCTCACGCAGACGCTCGATGGTGGCAGCCATTTCATCCAGAGTGTGGCTGAAGTCGCTGGACTGCTGCTCCAGTCGGCCACGGGTGATACTGGTTTCACCCGCCAGGTTGACCAGTTCGTCCAGCAGCGGTGCTGAAACCCGAATGGTTTCCTGCGCGGCGCGCTGGGCATCGGCGGCCTTGTTGCGGGATTTCGCGGGCTTTCTGGCGGCCTTTGGCGGTTCTGCGGACTGCTTTGCCGGGGCCTTGGGTGCCGGAGCTTTGACCTCTGAAGGCTGGTCGACCGTTTCGATGGGTTGTTCAGGAACGGACGGCTCCTGCGGCTGATCAGCCTGGACCGGCAGGGCCGTGCCGGCTTCATAGTGCTTACGGATGTCCGCCACCAGAGCGATGATGCCATCGTGGTGGTTGGTAATGTCCTGCCACTCGCTTTCCGCGGGCGCATTGCCGCCCAGATCAATCAAGCGTGTTTCAAAGGCGTGGGCCTTGTCGCCCAGCTCGCTGAGCTGGGACAGGCGCGCACCGCCCTTCAGTGTGTGCAGAGCGCGCTGGGCTTCCTGATTGAAATGGTGGTTGGCGGGCTCTTTGCGCCAGTCATCCAACAGCTGTTCCAGCTGGTCCATGATCTCGCCAGCTTCTTCGAGGAAAATCTCCAGTACTTCAGGGTCAACGGCGTCTACCGATCCAGCTTCGGGTCCTTGATCAACCTGCTCGTTGGCTTCGGTCGCTGATGCGCCGCCAGTGCCGAAGGCATTGATGAGGTTCAGATCCCCTTCAGGCTTCTTGCCCTCTTCAAGGGCGTCCAGCATGGCTTTGAGGCTGCCAACGGCTCGCTCGCTGAGGGCGAGGGTCGCCGCCCGGCTGTTGTCACCAGCAACCAGTTTGTCCAGAGCGTCAGACCAGGCTTCCGCCAGGTCTGCAATGGGGTCCACATCCGACAGGCGAGCGCCACCCTTGAGAGTGTGCAGCTCCTGCTGGAGCGCTGTGATGGAGCCCAGATCTTCCGGCTCTTCTCGCCACTGGTTCAGGCACTCGGTGATCGCCTCGTGGATCTCCAGGCCTTCGTCCAGGAAGATGCTGATGAGGTCATCGTCAGCCGCCTCGTGCAGGGTGTCTGCAAGGCTGCTGTCGTCTTCAACAGGGATCTCCGGATACTCTTCCAGCTCGCCTGCATCGATGCCCGGTTCTTCCTGGTCCGCCTCGGGCTCTACGTCAGTCGGCCGGAGGTCGTCGCTCGAGCCAAAATCGGGCAGGCTTTCCCCGCGCAGAATGGCCTGTACCTGCTGCTCCAGTTCTTTAGCCGCCGGGCAGGGCTTCTGGGTAGCAACCTGTTCGACCATCTGGGCCAATCGGTCGTGGCAGGCGAAGAGCAGATCAATCATTTCGCTGCTGGCTTCAAGCTGGCCTTCAGCGACTTTTTCGAACAGGTCTTCCAGTACGTGAGTCAGATCGCCGATGGCCTCAACACCTGCCATGCGGGCACCACCCTTGAGGGTGTGCACATCCCGTTGCAGCTCGGCGGCAACGCCACGATTGGACGGATCTTCGCTCCAGGTGTGCAGGGCACTGCCTGTGGAGTTGATCAGGTCGTAGGCTTCTTCCAGGAAGATGCCGATCAGTTCCGGGTCCAGGTGAGAAAGGTCGGTGACACCTTCAGCGGTGGTGTCTTCGATCTCCGCGGAATCGGATTCGTCGTCTGCACCGGCCTCGTCGAATTCGACATCGGGCAGCGCCAGTTCTTCGGACTCGGTGTCAGGTGTTTCAATAGGTGCGATATCGGTGACCGGCCGAATGCCGCGGGCATCATTGATGTAGTCGTGGATTTCCTGGTTCAGGTCCGGCGCTGGCCGTGGCTGTTCTTGCGCTTCGAGCGCATCGACCATGCCGGCCAGGCGGTCGTGGCAACGGAATAGCAAATCGGAAAGCTTGTCGTTGACCGAGAACTTTTGCTCCGTCAGGCCTTCGAACAGGTTTTCGAGTTCGTGTGAAAGATCACCGATGGCCTGGATGTCCGCGAGACGTGCACCGCCTTTCAGGGTGTGCAGGTCGCGCTGAAGCAGACGCAGGATGTCCAGATTTCCGGTGTCTTCGCTCCAGCTCTGCAAGGCTTCCGCCGTGCTGTCGATCAGGTCCCGCGCCTCTTCGAGGAAGATGGCAGCGAGTTCTTCATCCATCTCGCTGGTTTCTTCGCTCGTTTCCGGCAGTGGCGGCGTGCTGTCTGCTGGCTCCGGCGCCTGTTCATCAAATTCGTTGATTTCGAGGTTCAGATCGATCTCTTCCAGATCGCCGGTGAACTGCTGCTCAAACTCATCGGGCTCGTCGCTCCGGCGGGCAGCATCCGTCAGTTCGTTCAGGTCCAGTATGAGCCGGTCGCAGGGGTCGGTGGCAAGACCGGCCGCGACCTGGTCCATGAGATTGATCAGCTGTTCCTGAGCATTCCGGGCGGTTTCAAAGAAGTTGCCGGTTGACGGCAGGCCTTGAACGGCAACAGCACTGTAAAGCCGTGTCAGGGCATCCGCCAGGTTGGCCACATCGGCCAGGCCCGCATCAGCGGCGCCGTCGGTCAAGGTTTCCAGTTCGCTGCGCAGAGTTGCCAGGGAATCGGTCTGCTCCGGGTTGGCAGACCACTCATCGAGAATGCTTTCAGCATCCAGAACGATATCCAGCCCTTCGCCCAGGAACAGCTGCACCAGTTGTGACGGCGCCTGAGCTGTTGGTTGTTCGTCATCCGCAGAGCGCGGGGACTGAAGGGTCTGACGGCTGATCCTGTCAAGCCTTTCCAGGAAGTCGTCCGTGCCTTCCAGCTCGGCCTGCGGGTTCTCGTGCAGCTGTGCCAGGCCCCGCGACAGGAAGTCGCTGGCGCTGGCAATCAACTCCAGCACGTCCCGATCGGCGCGCTTGTTCTGGGCTCTGGACTCTTTAATAAACCGCTCAAGCGGTGTGATTACCACGGCGATCGGTGCAATACCGGCTGTGTTCGCACTGCCCTTGAGGGTATGCAGGGCGCGGGACAGATCATCGGTATAGGCGACGGCCGATTTGTCGCCCGCTGCCGCCAGATACTCTTCGATGGTCTGAAGGTGCGTTTCGGTTTCGTTCTCGAAGATGTCGAGAAGTACCGGGTCAACTTCTTCTTCCGGAACGGGTTGCTCGAAATCGTCGACGTCGTAAACGTTGTCGAGTACTTCGGCGGCAGATCGTTGCTCACCTATCTCAGAGGCTTCTGCAGCGGGCATGGCTGCGGTGCCCGGAAGCTCCCCGTTGGCCAGTGCGTTGGCTCGGGCTTCCAGTCCGGAGGTTTCTACCGAGGCCGCTTTACGGTTCTCAAAATCGCTGACCAGGGCGGGAATGGTGTTGGTGACATCCTGCAACAGCTGAGCGATGTCGTCATTCATGAACACGCTGCCGTCGATGATACGGTTCAGCAGGTTCTCGACCGACCAGGACAGTTCGCCAATAACGGTAGCGCCGACCATTCTTCCACTGCCCTTGAGGGTATGGAATGCCCGGCGGACTTCTGCCAGGGCACTGCGATCATCGTGTTGGCGCAGCAACATGGGCAGATATTCGCGAATGGTGTCGAGCACTTCGCCAGCTTCTTCAATGAATATCTCAAGGATCTCATCGTCGATAAGATCGTCTTCTGCCGCGTCGCTTGCTTCGGTGCTGGCCGTTGTTTCTGCGATTTCGGGCTGGGTGTCGGCCGGTGCTTCGGCTTCGATGGCCTCGATGGGGGCATCGTCCGTCTCGGTCGTGCCGACGGTTTCGGCTTGCGCGGAGTCGGCCCGGCGTGTGGTGGCCAGTGATTCGGCACGGGCAATCAATTCACCCACGTCGCCAGCGGTTTCACCCTGGCGGAAATCCTGGATCAGTGCAGGAATCCGGGCATTGACCTCGTCCACCAGCGAAAACATGTCTTCAGTCGGCTTGATGGTCTGATCAATAACCCGGTTCAGCAGGCTTTCGACGGACCAGGCCAGTTCGCCAAGACTGGTGGCGCCAACGAGGCGGCCACTGCCTTTGAGGGTATGGTACGCCCGGCGTACTTCGGTCAGCGCATCACGGTCATCGTGGTTCTGGCGAAGACGGGGATAGAATTCATTGATGGTTTCCAGTACTTCTTCGGCTTCCTCAACAAAGATGCCAAGGATTTCATCATCCAGCAGTTCGTTATCCGAGCCTTTGTGCTGGGTGGCTGGTTCGTCGGGAAGCTCTGTCTCCAGTACCGGAACCTCTGTTGGTTCGGTCTCATCAGATTCCGTTGGCTGGCTCCAGGTAGGCTCCTGGCCAACCGGGAAGCCCAGGCTGGCCAGACTGTCTTCAGCTATCCGCAAAATGGCATCGTTGTCGCTGATGCCTTCAGCCAGGCGCTCGAGATAGTATTCGATGCTGGTAATGGCGTCGGCCAGGGTGTCGAGCTGTCGCCAGTCGGGTATCTGTTTTCCGGCCAGTAAAACATCAGAAACGTAACGTTCCGCCGAGCCCAGCATATCCGGCACTCTGGCCAGAGGGACCAGTCCCAGACCACCGCGAATACTGTGAAGTAACCCGGGCACGTGTTCAATCTCACGGGTATCCCACTGGGAGGCGATGAAATTCACGATGGCCGACTTGGCCTGCTCCAGGGTGTTTCGTGATTCTCTGATCAGCGCTTCGTTAGCTTCACTGATTTCCCGGGAACCAATATTGACCTTCTCGTTCTCCCCGGGGCTTTCTGAACTTTCGGTTCGGCGGTCCGCATCCAGGCCAGCCAGACTGGCTTCGACGTACAGCAGCGCCCCGGCGATGTCCATCAGGGTGCCATCATCAATGGCATCGGCCTGGCCGCAGAGCTTTTCAACCAGCTCAATTTGTTCCGTCACCACCTTACGCGGGATGCCAAGGCCGAGAACGGCCAGAGTATTACCTACCTGACGCATACCCGGTAGCAGATCATCCAGCTCGGTGTTCTGGCGAAGTTCCGCCCGAACAAACAGGTCGAGTTGATCTTTCAGGCGGGCCAGTTCCTCATTCAGTGCACTGACGACCGAGTGAATGGCGTCGCGTCCGGGGCCGGAAACCCGGGTGCGAGCAGCATTAACGTCATCATCCGAGGGCAATGCGTCGGCCAGCTGGTAGGCCTCGCGCAGGGCGTTGACCTGCGGGCGGTCCAGATCCCGGGCGCGGGCAACATAATAAAGCAGGTTTTTCAGCAGCGGCTCGGGAATGGGCTGCTGGAGAATGTCAGCGTGCTCGTCAGTCAGTTTGCGTATTTCAGAATCCAGCTCACGCAGCAATGATTTGACCGCGGTGTTGACCGGGTTAACTCGGGCCTCCAGGGTCTCAACAAAGGCGCCGGACGCTTTCCAGAGCTCTCCCCTGGGGGTTTTCTGGCACAGCCGGGCCAGTCGCTGGATAACTTTCTGCATGTACCCGAAATGGGCATCGAGATCCGCCTCGCGAACCACGCCAGCCAGAGCGAATTGGTACATTTGTCGAAGTTTGCGGAGGTGTCCCAGTACTTTCGGGTCCTGCAGGCGCTCAGAAATCTTGCCGGGAACTTTCAGGCGGGCAGGGGTGAGATCCGGCTTGAACAGTGAGGTGTCAGACAGCAGGGACTCGCCGCGGGCTGCACGCAGATCGTTCAGCAGTGGCAGCAGCACCATCGGGAAGTCATCACGGCTGCTGCCGAGATGCTCCAGATATTGTGGCAGCTGCAGTATGGCCTGCATCAACACTTCGACGGCGTCGTCAATACTGACGACGGTTTCATTCAGAATGGCCTGGGTGAGTTTTTCCATCTCCTCGGTGAGCAATGCCGCACCGTAGAGCTCCACCATCTGCAGGGTACCGTGTACCTGGTGAAGGTAGTTCAGGCAGAAGCGCAGGCGCGCGGTATCGTCACGATTATCGACGTACGCTTCAAGTGCATGCTGACTCTGAGTCAGCGTGTCCTGTATTTCGCCCCGAACCCAGTCGAGGGCGATACTGTCATGGTGATTGCCCATAACCACTCCGGTTATTCTTCGTCGGACTGGCGTTTGATCCACGCCAGTACATGTTCCGAGGGAACCCTCTGCAGGCCCGGTGGCTGCCAGTCGGTCAGTTCACCCTGGCCAAGCACCAGTAACCCCCCCGGTGCCAGACGCTCTGCTAGCCGTTTGACAATTTCACGCCGGCGCCAGCGGCGGAAATAAATCAGCAGGTTCTGGCAGAAGATAATGTTCATGCCGTGCATGGGTGCCTTGTCGAGATCCAGTACATTGAGTCTGGCAAAGCACACCCGGTCACGGATGCTACTCACAATTTCGACGGTATTCCGCTCGGCAGGCCGGAAATACC
>DATGQY010000041.1:0-5719 GCA_035303925.1 Marinobacter sp.
GCGTTGCTGAAATGACTGAGCTCAATAATGAACAGGCTGCTGGCCGGTATGCTGCAGAGGTATTCATTAGATGAATGCCGAAAATACACCATATAAATTTCAATTATAAATCGGAAAGCACTAAAGTTACGCCCAACGTCACCACCTGCCGGGTTTGTCAGACAGGTGGTTGGCCTCGGAAGCTGCTGGCCGCAGCGTTCCGCACCTTTTGAACATAAACGTAGAAAGGATAGAGATCATGCCCTACTCGCAAGACGTCGACCAAATCGCTTCCCTCGTGAAGCAGAACCCGACCTGGCACGCCATCAACCCGAAGCACGCGGCTCGCATGCGCGCCCAGAACAAATTCAAGACTGGTCTGGACATCGCCAAGTACACTGCCAAGATCATGCGCGAAGACATGGCTGCGTACGATGCTGACTCTTCCCAGTACACCCAGTCCCTGGGTTGCTGGCACGGTTTCATCGGCCAGCAGAAGATGATCTCCATCAAGAAGCACTTCGGCACCACCAAGCGTC
This sequence comes from Marinobacter sp., assembly GCA_035303925.1. Taxonomy (GTDB): domain Bacteria; phylum Pseudomonadota; class Gammaproteobacteria; order Pseudomonadales; family Oleiphilaceae; genus Marinobacter. Next base: position 519 of record DATGQY010000041.1, read on the forward strand.
GTTACCTGTACCTGTCTGGCTGGATGGTTGCCGCCCTGCGCTCCGAGTTCGGTCCGCTGCCTGACCAGTCCATGCACGAGAAGACTGCTGTTTCCGGTCTGATCGAAGAGCTGTACACCTTCCTGCGCCAGGCTGACGCATGGGAACTGAACCACCTGTTCCGTGCTCTGGAAGAAGCTGAAGAAGCCGGCGACAGCGCCAAGGCTGCTGAGCTGATCAAGCAGATCGACAACCATGAAACTCACGTTGTGCCGATCATTGCCGACATCGACGCTGGTTTCGGTAACGCCGAAGCGACCTACCTGCTGGCCAAGCAGATGATCGAAGCCGGTGCTTGCTGCATCCAGATCGAAAACCAGGTATCTGACGAGAAGCAGTGTGGCCACCAGGACGGTAAAGTGACCGTTCCCCACGCCGACTTCCTGTCCAAGATCAACGCGGTTCGTCTGGCGTTCCTGGAACTGGGTGTGGACGACGGCGTGATCGTTGCCCGTACCGACTCCCTGGGTGCTGGCCTGACCAAGCAGATCGCTGTAACCAACGAGCCGGGTGACCTGGGCGACCAGTACAACAGCTTCCTGGACGGCGAGTACATCGACGACGCTTCCCAGATCGATAACGGTGACGTTGTTGTTAAATCTAACGGCAAGCTGCTGAAGCCGAAGCGTCTGGCCTCTGGCCTGTTCTGCTTCAAGCCAGGTTCTGGCGAAGACCGTGTTGTTCTGGACTGCATCACCAGCCTGCAGAACGGCGCTGACATGCTGTGGATCGAGACCGAGAAGCCCCACGTTGGCCAGATCGCTGCCATGGTTAACCGTATCAAGGAAGTGGTGCCCGACGCCAAGCTGGTTTACAACAACAGCCCGTCCTTCAACTGGACCCTGAACTTCCGTCAGCAGGTATTCGATGCGATGAAGGAAGAAGGCAAAGACGTGTCTGCCTACGACCGCGCTGCTCTGATGAGCGCCGAGTACGACAACACTGAACTGGGCAAACTGGCTGACGAGTGGACTGCCAACTTCCAGCGCGACGCAGCCCGTGAAGCAGGCGTGTTCCACCACCTGATCACTCTGCCGACCTACCACACTGCGGCTCTGTCTACTGACAACCTGGCCAAAGGCTACTTCGGTGACGAAGGCATGCTGGCCTACGTTGCTGGCGTACAGCGCAAGGAAATCCGTCAGGGTATCGCTACCGTTAAGCACCAGGACATGGCTGGTTCTAACATCGGCGACGACCACAAAGAGTTCTTCGCTGGCGAAGCGGCTCTGAAGGCCGGTGGTAAAGACAACACCATGAACCAGTTCGGTTAATCGATCTGATCATGATGTTCCGGTGAGTGCTTTGGCGCTCACCGACCACTGAAAACCCCGCAAGGCTTCTGGCTTTGCGGGGTTTTTGTTTAATGGTGGATGGTTGTGCTCGTGTCGTCGGGCGGGTAACTATGGAATGATGCAGGTATTCGTTTCTTTCTACCCGGTTTGCTTGCTGAAAAAGGATGATGACCAGCCGTGCTACATGATCAATGGATTGTTTTTGGCGTTCTGACTGTCACTCTGGGTCTGTTTGTCTGGAATCGCCTGCGCTTTGACATAGTTGCCATGCTGGCGTTGCTGGCCGTGGCCGTCGCCGGGCTGGTGCCCATCGATCAGCTTTTTTCCGGCTTTGGTCACCCGGCTGTTATCACCGTGGCGGCTGTGCTGGTGATCAGTCAGGGTCTGGTCAATGGTGGCGTGGTGGACGCGGTGGCGCGCCTGCTGGGGAAGGTCGGGCACAATGCCGTGCTGCAGGTGATTACCCTGACGGCGGTGGTTGCCCTGTGTTCGGCCTTTATTAATAACGTGGGTGCGTTGGCTCTATTGATGCCAGTAGCCATCTGGATGTCCCGAAAGTCCGGCCGTTCTCCCTCCTTGCTGCTGATGCCCCTGGCTTTCGGCTCCTTGCTGGGGGGCACGATAACACTGATTGGTACGCCTCCGAACATCATCATTGCCAGCTACCGGGAGGCGGGCTCGTTCGGTCTGGTGGATTTTGTCCCGGTGGGGCTGGCGATTACCGTAGCCGGGATTCTTTTTATTGGCCTGGTTGGCTGGCGGCTGACGCCCAAGCGCGATGACCCGGCGAGTGGCGACAAGCTATTCAGCGTCGGCGACTATGTCACCGAGCTCCGGGTTCCCGAAGGCTCAGATTATGCCGGCAGCACACTGCATAACCTCCTGACCTCCGGTGAAGACGACAAGAGTGTGGTGGTGTTGGCGCTGATTCGCGGTGAATCTACGTCGCCGGCTCCGTCTACCTTCAAGGTGTTGCGGGAAGGCGATGTCTTGCTGGTTGAGGCGGATACCGAAAGCCTGCAGGAGTTTGTGGACAACACCAAGCTGGTGCTGGCCAATGTGGTTGACGAGGACGAATCAGAAAACGACGGTGATGAGCCGGTTCGCAAAGGCCGTTCCCGCGAGGACAAGGAAGACGATATCGCCACGGGTGATGTCCGGCTGACTGAAGCTGTTATCACGCCGTCATCCCGATTGATCGGCCGAACGACCAATCGCCTTAACTTGCGGGAACGTTACGGTTTGAACGTAGTGGCTGTCGCCCGGCAGGGTCACCGCCTCAAACAGCGCCTGGCGGATATCCGATTTCGGTCCGGTGACATTCTGTTGATCCAGGGCTACGAGAATACCCTGATGCCTACTTTGCAAACCCTTGGTTGTCTGCCATTGGCGGAACGGGCCTTGACGCTCGGGCGACAGCAGAGCCTGTGGCTGGCTGGCGGTTTGTTTATCGGCGCTATTGCGCTGATCCTGGCCGGGTGGCTGGCGCCGCCGGTGGCGCTGGTGGGCTGTGCTGTGGCAATGGTCATGGTGCGGTTGCTGGATGCTCCTGAAGCCTACCGGGCCATCGACTGGTCGGTGATTGTTTTGCTGGCTGCGATGATTCCGGTTGGCCAGGCCCTGGACAGCACCGGTGGGGCAGACCTGATCGCAGCACAAATACTGGCCGTGGCAGAAGGTCAGGCAGTTTGGGTTGCGCTGAGTATTATTCTGGTTGGCTCCATGCTGTTGTCCAATGTGGTAAATAATGCCGCCGCCGCGGTGCTGGTCGCGCCCATTGCGCTTGGCCTGTCGCATCAGCTCGACCTGGCTGCTGATGCTGCGTTAATGGCGGTGGCCGTGGGTGCCTCCTGCGCTTTCCTGACGCCCATCGGGCATCAGTCCAATGCTCTGGTTATGGAGCCGGGGGGCTATCGGTTCGGGGACTATTGGCGGCTTGGTCTGCCACTGTCGATTGTAGTGACGGTCGTGGCGGTTCCGGCCATTATGTGGATGTGGGCCTGAAAATGATCCTTTTGTTGCCGGATCAGTTGTCCGCCAGCAAACCGAAAAACGCCGTTTCCACCAGGGTTGGGGCCATCTCTGCCAGCGGCCACCGCTCCGGCGCCGCAAGCCAGTCGATGAACAGGCCCAGCATTTGCGTGTGGAGCAGGTAGGCGGCGTACTCGGGTGTCAGATGGGGGCGCAGGCGCGCCCGGTTTTCCGGCCGAGCCATGATGCTGGTGACATGGCTGGTGGCATCGAGAGAAAGCTCCCGGTGTTTGTTCAGAGCCTGATCCGACTCGTTGCGATGGAACAGTATGTAGTGCACCCGGAAGTAACGCTTGTCATCGACGAGTTTTCTAAGAGCCACGATGCACACTTCTTTCAGGTTCTCAAGACTGTGGCCGCCCCGGCTGGCATCGTCCATCATCTCGCCCAGTGGAGCCCTTACCCGCTCGAGCATGGCATCGAGAATGTCCTGCTTGTTGCGGAAGTGCCAGTAAACCGCACCCCGGGTAACACCGGCTGCACGGGCAATTTCCTCCAGTGAGGCTCGTGCCACCCCCTTGTCCATGAAGACATGCTCTGCAGAATCCAGAATGGATTCCCGGGTCGCTTCTGCTTCTGCTTTGGTCTTTCTTGCCATGGTGGTGTTTCGATGGTCTGTTCGTAGAAACCGGTAGTATAACTGAGAATGGTTTACATACATACACGAATGAATGTATGTTAACCCGCTCTGATTTTTGCAACCTTCCGGGTGGCCCCGCGCCTGGCTGCCTTCATTTGTCTTGTTCCGGTGTTCAGGAGAACGCACATGCCCTTCGAAAGCTCTCATCGACCATTGGCCCGTAACGGGCTGATCCTTGCAGGTTTGTCTGCCCTGTTAGTGCTGGCGGGCTGCAGTAACGACGATCAGGCAGCACAGCAGGGTGGGGGCGGCATGCCACCGGCAGCAGTGGTGGTGGAAACCGCTGAACTGACAGACGCAAGTGTTCGCCAGGACTACGCTGGCCGTGCCCGTGGTGCCCGGGAAGTGGAAGTGCGCGCCCGGATCAGCGGTATTCTGGAGCAGCGCCTGTACGACGAAGGGCAGATGGTGAGTGAGGGCGATGCCCTGTTCCGGATTGATCGCAAGCCGGCCGAGGCGGCGCTTCAGCGTGCCCGAGCCCAGCGCCAGGTAGCGGAAGCCAACCTGCGCCAGGCCGAGCGGGAGTGGAACCGGATTTCCTCGCTTTACGAGCGCAATGCGGTTAGTGAGCGCGACCGTGACTCGGCGCAGTCTGCCCTGGAACTGGCCCAGGCTAATATGGCCGTGGCGAATGCCGGCATGACCCAGGCCGAGCTGGACGTAGGCTATACCGAGGTGACTGCACCGATCAGCGGGGTTACCAGCCTGGAAGACTTCCCGGAAGGCAGCCTGATTGATACAGGCACCCTGCTGACCACCATCGTGCAGCTGGACCCGATTCATGTGCGCTTCGCGCTGCCGGAAAACGACGCCACCATCCGCCGGGTTGCCCGTGAAGGCATGGCCAGTGCCGGTGAAGAGCAGAACGTGAACGCCCGCCTGGTGCTGGCGGACGGCAGCGAATACCCGCTGGATGGCCGCATCGACTTCACCGCCTCGACCCTCGACCCGCGCACCGGTTCGGTGTCGGCCCGGGCCGTGTTCCCGAACCCGGAGCAGATGGTTGTGCCTGGCCAGTTTGTCCGGGTAAGGGTGGAGTTGCAGTCGTTTGACGACATCATCACGGTGCCGGAAAAAGCGGTCGCCCAGGGCCCGCAAGGCCCGGTGGTGTATGTGGTGGACGACGAAGGCAAGGCCCGCGCAAAGGCGGTTGAACTTGGCCCGGTATCCCAGGGCCGGCAGATTCTGCTTGAAGG
>DATGQY010000042.1:0-6624 GCA_035303925.1 Marinobacter sp.
ACCGGCTGGCAGACCCACCAGGGCACCAGGTTCTCGGATGACAGAATGGCGAACGGAATGGCAAAAATAATGGCAAGGAAGGTGCCCCAGATCGCAATCTGAACCGTGGTTACCATTTCAGAGAAGTAGTACCGCCATTCGCTGAAATCCGGCGGGAAAAAATCACCCAGGAAGGTCGCCATATTGTCGGCGTCGTTCCAGAGCGCCTGGGGCTTCATTTCAGCACCACCCCAGGACCAGGCCAGCGCGGCCAGGAACAGCCCCCAGCCAAACAGCTTCATCCAGCTGTTGCCCGGTGGGATGGCAGTAATTTCAGGTTGTGCGGAAGCAGTTTGCATAGTGTTTCCGGATCAGTCAGAAGAGTCAGACAGTCAGCGCACCGGCAGGAGGCAATGCCCCCTGCCGGACAACGTTATTTGGCAGCAGCCTGCTGCTTTTCGATCAGCGCGGCGCGGCGGTCCAGTTCCTTCAACTCGTTGTTGATGGTCGACAACCGGGCCTTGTCGGACTCGCTCGGGTTCTCCGCGCTCTCCAGCGTGGCTTTCTCCTTGAACAGGGCCAGCTGGCGGATCGGAATCAGCTGATCGTTGCTGGATGCCTTGAATGGCGCCCATTGCAGGCCTGCCAGCACTTCCTTCTCACGGGCATCTTCGGTGCCGTAGCTGAAAATGAAGTTGCTGATGCGCTGCTTGGTTTCATCCGGCAGGTTCTTGCGCCAGACCAGCGGGTCCGATGGAATCAGGGGGGATTTCCAGATCACCTTCAGCTTTTCGGCTTTTTCGGGCTGGGTTTCCTTAAGCCGGCCATAGCTTTCAGTGTTGAACGTTGCAACATCCAGCTGCTTGTTCGCGACGGCCAGTGCGTTGGTTTCGTGGCTGGAATTCAATGTGCGCTTGAAGGCACTCTTGGCATCGACACCGTTCATGGCGAACACGTAGTAGCCGGGTACCAGAAAGCCGGAAGTCGAGTTGGGATCACCGTTACCAAAGGTCAGTTCACCGGCGCGGGCCAACACGTCTTCGACCGAGTTCAGGCGGTCGTCGTCCTGATGGGCGATGAGCAGGGACCAGTAGCCCGGGTTGCCACTGACATCCACGGTCTGGGCGAAGATTTCACCACCGGCGCGATCAACAGCCTCCATAGCCGATTTATTGCCGTACCAGGCCACATCGACTTTGTCGAAACGCATGCCTTGAATAATCCCGGCGTAATCCGGTGCGAAAAAGGCATTCACTTCCATATCCAGTTGCTTCGACATGTCCTCCAGGAACGGTTCCCAGACGGTGCGAAGGTTCTGGGAGGATTCCGTGGAGATGATGCCAAAGTTCAGGGTGTCCATTTGCTCTGCCTGAACACCGGCGGCGGCAACGGTAACCGAAGCGGCAACGGTGATGCCGCGAATCAGCTGCTTGATCATGACAGTTCCTCTGTGTGAATGAATATCAATGGCTAAGGTCTGGGACTACTGGGCAAGCGCCAGGCCGCTGACCGGGCGAAGAACCCGTTGGCGCGGTGCTGGCAAGCTTTCTTCGTTGAACGAGGTGGTTCCGTAGATCTGGTTCAACAGAACCGGCGTCAGCTCTGAGGCTTTGTCGTCGAACAGAATTTCGCCCTGGCGCAAGGCAACAATGCGACTGCAGTAATTACGGGCGTAATCCACCTGATGCAGCGTGACCAGCACGGTTTTGCCATCGTGCTGATGAATGTCAGACAAGATATCCATCACGCAACGGGCCGACTCGGGGTCCAGGGAGGCGATGGGCTCGTCGGCCAGAATGACATCCGGTTGTTGCGTGAGGGCACGGGCAATGGCGACCCGTTGTTGCTGGCCACCCGAGAGGCAGGAGGCCCGTTGGTGGGCGAAACGCTCCATACCGACCCGTCGAAGGGATTCCATGGCGAGCGCTCGTTCGTCATCCCTGAAATACCCCAGGGTTCCGCGCCAGGCCGGAATCCGGCCCAGGGTACCGGTCAGTACGTTTTCAATAACGCTCAGTCGGTTGACCAGATTGAATTGCTGAAAGATATAGCCAATGCGAGCACGGGTCTGACGGATGTTGCCGTTCAGGCGGCCATCGGTTTGCATTGGCTGGCCCAGTACCTGAACGCCCCCGGCATTCTGGTCTCCACGGACCAATCCGGTAATGTGCCGCAACAACGTGGACTTGCCGGAACCTGACGGCCCTATCAAACCGACCATTTCTCCGGCACCGACGTTCAGGTCAATGTTGTGCAGGGCTTTTCCGTTCTTGCCGAACGTCTTGCTCAGGTTGCGGATACGAATGACAGGTTCCATGCCAGTTCCTTTTGTGTCTGCAAACGGTTGTTGTGTCAGCCAGCCTTAACCCACAGGCCAGTCACTTTCTGATCAACTTGTGTAGACATCCTGGTGTCCGGATGTTGCAGCGGGAGGACAATCACATGACGGTTTCTTGAACCTTGTATTTCAGAAACCGGATGGCTGTAACCGGGCTGACTTGCGGCAGCGATATGCTGGTGTCTTTATTTCACCGGGGCTCAGCATGACCACCGATACCCTGACAACCAGCCTTCGAACCGAACCCAACCGGCGGCTTGTGATTGGCGGCCTGGGCATGACCCAGATCATCGCCTGGGGCACCACCTTTTATCTGCCTGCAGTGTTTGCCAACCCGATTGCCCGGGATACCGGCTCGTCGCTATCGGTTGTGGTGACGGGGTTGTCGCTGGGACTCTTGCTGGCCGGCGCCTGTTCACCGGTCACCGGCCGTTTGATCGATCGTCACGGTGGCCGATACGTGATGGCGTTCAGCTCCATACTGATCGCTGCAGGGCTGTGGCTCATGAGTCAGGCGACCGGCTTGACCGGCTATTTCCTGAGTTGGGCGGTATTGGGGATTGGTATGGCGGCGGGGTTATACGACGCGGCTTTTGCCACCCTCGGGCGGCTGTATGGCTCCGGTGCCAGAAGTGCCATTACCGGCGTGACGCTGTTGGGTGGCCTGGCCAGTACATTGTGCTGGCCACTGTTGACGGTTCTGGAAGAAACTCTGGGCTGGCGCCAGGGTGCACAGGTCGTTGCCCTGGTGCACCTGCTGTTCTGCCTGCCGGTGCATCTGCTGGTGGTGCCGGTGCGACAGGAAACCACAGCAACATCCAACGGCGGAGTGACACCGGCAAAGCCGGTAGAGCACCAACTGGCCGGCTCGTTTTTCCGGGACCGTCGTTTTCTGACGATCTGCCTGGCCTTTACTCTACTCGCCTTTGTAATGACGGGCCTGTCGGTGCATTTACTGGAGGTACTGCGGCAACGGGGCCTGGACACGGCCACCGTGGTGATGATCGGTATGATCATCGGCCCGGCCCAGGTAACGGCCCGGGTATTGGAATTCTCTTTCGGGCGGGGATTTCATCCGGTCTGGTCCGCCCGGGTGGGCGCGCTGCTGGTACTGATCGGTGTTGCCCTGTTCAGCTTGTCCCAGCCGCTGGCGGCGTTTGTAGCTGCGGCAGTGTACGGCGCCGGTAACGGCATCATGACCATTGCCCGCGGTACCCTGCCCCTGGCGCTGTTCGGGCCGGATGCCTACGGCGAGCGCATGGGAGTGATGGCCCGCCCGGTCCTGATTGCCCAGGCCGCAGCGCCCATCCTGACGGCCACGGTGCTGACCCGAATGGATGCTTTCTATCTGCTGCCCGGCCTGGTCATTCTGCTGCTGGTGAGCTTTGCGCTTCTGGCTCTGCTCCCAGGCGCTCGAGTTCCTTCTCCACCGCATTAGACGATTTGGCAAAGCGCGCCAGCAGGTTATACAGCACCGGGATAATGAACAGCGTCAGCGTGGTGGCGAAAATCAATCCGCCCAGGATCACCATGCCGATTGCAGCCCGGCTTTCCGCGCCGGCACCGGTGGCGATCACCAGGGGAATGGCCCCGAACACCGTCGAAATCGTGGTCATCAAGACCGGCCGGAAGCGCAGAATGGCGCCTTCCAGTATGGCCTCCCGCACCTCATAGCCCTTGTCCCGGAGCTGGTTGGCAAACTCCACGATCAGTATGCCGTTCTTCGCCATCAAACCCAGCAACATGATGATGCCGATCTGGCTGTAGATATTCAGGCTGATGCCCGACCATGCCAGGGCAATCAAGGCACCGGTGACGGCCAGAGGCACCGACAGCATGATGATCAACGGGTGAATCCAGCTTTCAAACTGCGCCGCCAGCACCAGGAAGACAATCACGAAAGCCAGTCCAAAGGTAATGAAAATGGCCGAGGACGAATCCTGGAACTCCCGGGACAGCCCTTTGAAGCTCAGGCGAGCTTCCGGTGGCAAGTTATCCACAGCCAGATTGTTGAGATAATTCAGGGCGGTGCCCAGATCATAGCCATCCGCCAATGACGCACTGATCACCACCGCCGGTAGCCGGTCAATTCGTCGCAAATCCGGATTGGCACCGATTTCATCCACCGACACCAGAGCCTTGAGCGGAATCAGTTCGCCCCCGGCCCTTGGCCGAAGGAAGATCTGTTCGAGGTCTTCCGGAGTGGCTCGGTTGGCATCGTCTGCCTGCACAATCACATCGTATTCCTGACCGCGGTCCAGATAGGTGGTTACTTGCCGGGAAGCCAGCATGGTCTGCAGGGTCAGGCCGACGTCTTCAACCGTGATATCCAGGTCTGCCGCCCGGTCCCGGTCAATATTCACCCGCAGTTCGGGCCGGGTGAGCTCGAAGTCGGTATCCACATTGAGCAGGTTCGGGTTTTCCTTCGCCCGCTCCATAATTTCCTCGCTCCAGGCCTGCACCGATTCATAGTCCGGGCCCGCCACCACAAACTCCACAGGCTGGTTAAAGCCCCGCTGGCCAAGACCGGGCGGGTTGATGACGTTCACCCGGATACCGGAAATGTCGGCAATCTTATCCCGTATTTCAGACGTCACCTGCTGCTGCTTGATGCTGCGCTCGTCCCAGGGAACCAGGCCCATGATCATGAAGGCGTTATCTTCTTCATTCCGGAATCCGACAATGGATAACAAGCGGGAGGCTGTGCCTTCATCGATGTATTTCAGCAGTTCCTGCTCGGCCTGTTGCACGAAATGATCGGTGAACTCGACGGTTGAGCCACGGGGTGCGCCGGACGGCATGATGATAACGCCGCGATCTTCAATGGGCGCCAGCTCCTGGGGCAGGCGCGGATAAATCACCGCCGCGACAATCAGTCCCGCCACGCCCAGGCCCAGCAGAAGGCCCGGTTGATTCAGGGAGAACCGCAGCAATTTTTCATAGCCATTGGTCAGGCCGTTCAGAACTTTTTCACTGAAGGCCCAGAGCCGGTGGCCTTCTTCGGTTTCCGGGCTGTGTCTCAGCCACTTGGAACACAGCATGGGCGCCAGGGTCAGTGCCACCAGGCTGGAAACGATCACCGCAGCGGCCAGGGTAAACCCGAATTCGGCAAACAAGCGGCCGACGTTACCGCCCATGAACGAGATGGGCACAAACACTGCCACCAGGGTCAGGGTGGTTGCGATCACCGCAAAGGCGACCTGTTTGGCACCGTGGTAAGCCGCCAGTAACGGTGGTTCTCCTTCATCGATGCGCCGCTGGATGTTCTCCAGCATCACGATGGCGTCGTCCACCACCAGGCCAATAGCCAGAATGATTGCCAGCAGCGTCAGTACGTTGATGGAAAAGCCGAGAAAGCCAAGGCCGATGAAGGCCCCAATCACAGCGACCGGAATGGTCACCGCAGGAATCAGCGTCGCCCGCCAGGAGCGCAGAAACAGAAAGATCACCAGAATGACCAATGACACCGAGATCGCAAGGGTCACCAGAACTTCCTGGATAGAGGCGCGAATGAAGATGGATTCGTCGTAGCTTTCGTTGATCGACACTTCCGGCGGCAGGGTTTTCCGGATGGTTTCGAGCTCCGCTCTGACCGCATCGGAGACCGCAACCGTATTGGCTTTGGACTGGCGGATAACCCCCATACCGATGGCGGTCTGGCCGTTGGCCCGCAGCCTGCCAATATCGGATTCCACACCCATCTGCACGTTGGCTACTTCGCCCAGGCGGAGTAAATCGTTGCCATCCCGGCGCACCACCAGGTTACGGAACTCTTCCACCGACGATAGCCGGCCTTCCGCACGAACGGTGAAGTTCCGGGTAGAGGAATCCACCGAGCCGGCCGGCAATTCCACGTTATTAGCCCGCAGTGCCCGCTCCACCTCTGCCACGGTAATGTTCCGGGCAGCCAGCCTTGCTCTGTCCAGCCATACGCGGATAGCGTAGCGCCGTTCACCGCCAATACGGACATCGGCCACACCATCCAGCACGGATAGCCGGTCACTCAGGACCCGATCGGCAAAATCACTGAGCTCGGCACTGTCCCACACCTCACTGGTGAGCGTTATCCACATCATCGGCCGGGCATCGGAATCAGCTTTCTGTACGACAGGCGGGTCGGCTTCATCCGGCAACTGGTTTAGTACCCGAGACACCGCATCGCGCACATCGTTGGCGGCAATATCAATGTTTCGGGAAGTATTGAACTCGATGGTGGTCCGCGATTCGCCCTGTTCGGTAGACGATTCGATCGACCGAATCCCCTCGATGCCACTGATGGCCCCTTCAATGACCTGGGTAATCTGGGT
>DATGQY010000043.1:0-5522 GCA_035303925.1 Marinobacter sp.
TGGCGACTGGTTTGGGATGGTGTGCTCTATGGCCAGGACTATCACCACGACAGCGACTATGACACCTCGGTACTGCAGGCTCGGATAACCGCTTTGCAGGTGGTCGATGTCTGGGAACTGGGAATACGTGGGGGCGGCACCAGGGCCTGGCTTGGCGGCGATGAACTGGAAACCCGGGCCGGCCTGGCGTTACTGGCCCGCACCGATGCCTGTGATGGGGCAGCCCTGTTGCACGGTTGTTCCTTTGAACTGGCGGCAGAGCAGGTAAACGGCGGCCCCGGATATAGCGCCTATGACGGCCGGTGGTATCTGTTTGAAGCCCGGGTGGACCGGACCCTTGCAAGCTGGTTGCTTGAGGGTTTCTACCGCTGGGAGTCCAACAACCGGGACAATTTCAGCCAGGAAGGTTATGTGGTGAGTGTCTCGCCCCGCCACCACGAAATCGGCATCGAGGCGATATACCCGTTACACCCGGATTTGCTGGTAGGCGCCGAGAGCGCACTGCGGCAAAGCCGCTACGACTCACCACACCAGTGGCTGGAACAGGATGTGTTGGTGGAGCGCAGGCGGAAGGACATACGTCTGGAACTGGGGCTGATGGCGGAATACTGGCTGAACCGGCAGTGGCTGGTGCGCAACCAGTGGTTGTACCGCAACCAGGACAGTGGAATTGACCGGTATGACTACGACCGGCATACGCTGACGGTCTCGCTGGAAGGGGTATTCTGAAAGCAACAGGTTGCCCCGGCCCGATGATGACCCGGGCCGGGACTGCTTGCTTACCCGTTACAGGGTAGCCATCACCTTGCGCGCAGCGGCGATGGTGAACTCGATGTCTTCTTCAGACAACGCGGCACACACAAAGCCTGCCTCGAACGCCGACGGCGCGAGGTACACGCCTTCGGCCAGCATGCCCTGGAAGAACTTCTTGAAGCGCTCTACGTCACACTCCATGACCTGGTCAAAGCGGGTAACGGAGGCTTCTTTGGTGAAGAAGAAACCGAACATGGCACCGGCCGACTGCACCGTCAGCGGAATGCCTGCTTCGTCTGCTGCGGCTTTGAAGCCGTCCCGCACCTTATTGGTCTTCTCGATCAGTTTGTCGTGGAAGCCGGGCTCGGAAATGGCGTTCAGGGTGGTCAGGCCGGCGGTCATGGCCAGCGGGTTACCACTCAGGGTGCCTGCCTGGTACACCGGACCCAGCGGAGAGATGTGCTCCATGATTTCCCGCTTGCCGCCGAAGGCGCCGACTGGCAGGCCGCCACCGATCACTTTGCCCAGTGCGGTCAGGTCCGGGGTGATGCCGTAGTAACCCTGGGCTCCGCCGAGGGAGACCCGGAAACCGGTCATCACTTCGTCGAAAATCAGTACGGTGCCGTGCTCGTCACACACTTCCCGCAAACCTTCCAGGAAGCCTGGAACCGGCGGAATGCAGTTCATGTTGCCGGCCACCGGCTCCACGATGATCGCAGCAACCTGGTCGCCGATCTCTTTGAACGTTTCCCTTACGCTGTCGATGTCGTTGTAGGTAAGGGTAATGGTGTGCTCGGCCAGGCTCGCCGGGATGCCCGGGGAGTTGGGCACGCCCAGGGTTAGGGCGCCGGAACCGGCTTTCACCAGCAGCGAATCCACGTGGCCGTGGTAGCAGCCTTCAAACTTCACAATTTTGTCGCGGCCGGTGTAGCCACGGGCCAGGCGGATGGCGCTCATGGTGGCCTCGGTGCCGGAGTTGACCATGCGCACCAGTTCAATGGACGGCACCAGTTCGCACACCTTCTTGGCCATCTCGGTTTCGATGGCGGTGGGCGCCCCGTAGCCAACGCCAAGGTCGACCTGTGCGTGCAGTGCCGCTTTGATGCGCGGATCCGAATGACCCAGGATCATCGGGCCCCAGGAACCGATGTAATCGATGTAGCGCTTGCCGTCTTCATCGTAAAGGTAGGCGCCTTCGGCATGGTTGAAAAACACCGGGGTGCCGCCCACGCCACGGAATGCCCGCACCGGAGAGTTAACGCCGCCGGGAATGTATTTCTGGGCCTGTTCAAACAGCTCTTCAGAGTGAGTCATGGTTAGCTCCTGTTAATTGGAATGTGTGAGTAACGGGTGGTGCAGGGCGAACAGTTGGCAAAAGGTTCTGGCCCTGGCTTCAATGTCTTTCGGGGTTCCCCCGAACAGGCCGCCCACCACCGCAAGAAGGTCTGCGCCTGCGCGGATCAGCGGCTCTGCGTTGTCTGTTGTAATGCCCCCGATTGCAGTAACGGGCAGTGAAAACACTTTTGCTTCGGTCAATACGCCGGGCTCTGCCTGGGAGGCACCCGGTTTGGTGTCGGAGGTGTAAAAGCGGCCGAAGGCCAGGTAGTCAGCACCACTGATTGTTGCTGCGCGAGCCAGGTCCAGGCGGTGGTGGCAAGTGATGCCAATAATCGCCTCAGGCCCCAGCAGGCCTCTGGCTTTTTTCAGTTCCCAATCCTCCTGGCCCAGATGCACGCCATGGGCGCCGACCCGGTGGGCCAGTTCCGGGTCATCGTTAATGAGCAATGGTACGCCCGTGTGACGACACAGGCTGGTCAGGTCTGTGGCCTGGCGCAGCCGCTCGGCGGATGTGGAGCCCTTGTCCCGATACTGCACCAGCACCGCGCCACCGGTCAGCGCGGCCTCGACCGCCTGCAGCAGTTGATCTGGCGGGGTCAGGCGGTTGTCGGTGATGGCGTATAGCCCGGCCCGGAGATTGTGCCTCAACGCTCCCACTGTATGCCCCGGTCCGGAATTCGCTGTCCCTGGCCAATGGTCAGGGCGTTCAACAGCGTCCGGTGTACGTAATTCTGAGCCTGGGAGATGGCCGCCCTGGCCGACAAGCCGCAAGCCATCCCGGCCGCAATGGCCGCGGCCAGTGTGCAGCCGGTTCCGTGGAATTCGTTGCGGCCGACCCGCTCCACTTCCCAGTGCATGGGTTCTGGCGAGTGATTGTACAAGGTATTGATGATGTGAATGCCCGTGCCGTGTCCGCCCGTAGCCAGTACTGACCGGCAGCCAGCTTTCAGGAGGTTGGCGGCAGCCTGGTCTTCGTTGTCACTACTTCCCAGCTGAACCAGTTCAACGCCGTTAGGGGTAATCATTTCTGCTCTGGGGAACAGCTTTTCCTTCATGGCCCGGACCAGTTCGTCATCCGCAAGGTCACCTCCGCCGGCGGCTTTGATCACCGGGTCGACAATCAGTGGTACGTCTGGTCGGCTTTCGAGGAACTCCATCAACACATCCACGACGGCGGCATTGCCCATGGCTCCGGTCTTGATCGCGTGAACCGGGATGTCCCCGGCCAGGCACCTGAGTTGCTGGCGGATCAGCTCTGCGTTAACGGCTTCAGCGCCGTAGACGTTGTTGGTATCTTGTACCGTCAGGCAGGTCAGCACCGGTAGAGGATGGCCTCCGAGCGACGTGATGGCCTGAATGTCGGCCTGAATACCGGCGCCACCAGAAGGATCCAATCCGGAAAGTACCAGAACGTGGGGACGGGTGTAGCTGTTAATAGTTTGCCTCCTCAGAAGGGTTTCACAACCGCGAGAATAACCACGGCCAGCAGGATGAACACGGGCAGTTCATTGAACCAGCGGTAGAACACATGGCTGCGGGTGTTGTGGTCGTCACGGAAGACCTTCACCAGATGACCACAATAGAAGTGGTAGATGATCAGCAGTGCCACGAGCGCCAGTTTGGCGTGCAGCCAACCCTGGCTGAAATAGCCGGAAACATTATAGCTGAGCAGCCACACGCCAAATATCACGGTGGCAATCATCGAAGGGGTGGTGATGCCACGATACAGCTTGCGTTCCATGATCTTGAAACGCTCCTGCCCCGGTTTGTCTTCACACGCGGCGTGGTACACGAAGAGCCTGGGTAAGTAGAAAATGCCGGCGAACCAGCATACCAGTGAAATTATATGAAAGGCCTTGACCCACAGCATCCGTCAGCTCCGTCGGTATTGGTAGTAACTTTCTATGTCTGATTGAAGAACGACACCATAAACCCGCTGGATCATCGGGGCCACATGGCGTTGTACGTATAGTGCTTCGGCCTGGGTGCTCTCGAATTCGTTCAACGCTTCTTCGAGTGTTGCCTGATACTGGACCGGTGCCACGTCACGCCGGTTCGCCGGAATCTGCATCAGGTCCAGGCTTTCCGGAGGTTCAATGCCCTCTTCAGCGAGCTGCTTGGCGGTATCCTCCAGATAACGGGCCAGATCGACAGCGGGCAGCAGTGACGTCGGACCATTGCTGCCATCGACCAGCAGCCACTTGGGTTCCGACTTGAGTGCCTTGCGGGCTTCTTCGATCGTAAGTTCACGCTCGATGCGCAGTATGTTCCGGTCCATGATCGCCCCCACCGACACTCGCCTTAGTGCCTGGATCACAGGTGAGTTCTGATAGCTGAGCCCCTGGCTTTTCAGAACCGTCAGGAACAGCGACTTTTTTCCGAAAGCTTCACTGGTGACCAGGCTGGCGGTGGTGATGATCAGCATGCCGGGCAAAATGATATTCGGATTTCTCGTCAGTTCCATCAGAGCCATCAAGGCGGCGAGTGGAGCTTGTAACACAGCTCCCATCATCGCTCCCATACCCAGCATGGCGTAGAAGCCAACCGATGAGGCGGTGTCAGGGAACATGGAGGCGCCGACCAACCCCATGGAGCCACCCAGAGTGGCACCGATAAACACGGTCGGGCCGATCACTCCGCTAGGCATGCCCAGGCCAATCGATATACCGGTAATCAAAAGCTTGGCGGTAGCCGCGCCGATGAGCAGCCAGAAACCCAGCTCGCCATGGATGGTCTGGTCGACGGTGTCATAACCGATTCCCATAGTCTCCGGGATGAAAATGGCAAACGGCACCATGATAAAGCCGGCAACACTGATGCGCAGCAGAACCGGACGGTGATGGTAGCGCCCCATGCTGTCGACAAGGTGAATGAATGCAGCCGCTGCAATGCCGATGATAACGGCTATAGCCAGAATCCACGGGATTTCCAGCATCGAGTTCATGGTCAGTGCCGGAACACTGAACGCGGGCTCTGAACCGTACACCAGCTGGGTGACAATCGCCGCACTGACCGCAGCGAGGATAATCGGGGTGAAGCCGGCAATGGTGTATTCCATCATCACCACTTCCATGGCAAATATAACGCCTGAAATCGGCGTGTTGAATGAGGCGGAAATTGCTGCTGCACAGCCGCAGGCGACCAACGTTCGAATGCTGTTGTTGGGCAACCTCATCCACTGGCCGAGCAAGCTGGAGAAGGCTGCACCAAGGTGCACCGCAGGGCCCTCACGCCCGGCAGACTGGCCGCTGACCACGGTTGTTACTCCGGCGACAAACTGCACCACGGCACTTTTGAATGAAATGTAGCCCTGGTGGTAGTTCAGCCGTTCCATGATATGCACGATGCCGACTTTGCGGTCGTGAATAGCAAGCCGATGCAGAAGCAGGCCCAGCCCCAGAGCCCCCGCCAGTGGCAGAAGGCCTCGGGTG
>DATGQY010000044.1:0-3317 GCA_035303925.1 Marinobacter sp.
GGCTTTGCGGTCCAGACTGTCCAGATAGTTGATGGCAGCGGCCAGGCCAACCGCTTCGGCTATGGCCGGGGTGCCGGCTTCGAATTTGTAGGGCAGCACGTTCCAGGTGGTACGCTCGAAGGATACCCGCTCGATCATTTCGCCACCGCCCTGGTAGGGGGGCATTTCGTTCAGTAGCTCTGCGCGGCCATAGAGCACACCGATACCGGTGGGGCCGAACAGCTTGTGGGACGAGAACACGTAAAAATCGCAACCCAGCGCCTGAACGTCCGGCTTGAAATGGGGCACGGCCTGGGCGCCATCAATCAGCGTCAGCACGCCTTGTTTCTTTGCCTGCTCAATAAGCGGTGCGATCGGGTTGACGGTGCCGAGCACATTCGAGACGTGGGTAATGGCCAGAATACGGGTGCGCTCGGTTAGCAGGCTGTTGAACGAGTCCAGATCCAGCTCACCCTCGGGCGTGACCTGGATGGGCACCACTTTGGCGCCGGTGCGCTCGGCCAGCATCTGCCAGGGCACGATGTTGGCGTGGTGCTCCATGTGGCTGACCAGAATCTCATCGCCCGCTTTCAGGCGCGGGGCCAGGCCATTCGCGACCAGGTTGATGGCTTCGGTGGTGCCACGGGTCCAGATGATCTCACGGGTGCTGGGGGCGTTGAGAAAGCCCCGAACCACTTCCCGCGCGCCTTCGAAGGCGGCGGTGGCCCGGTCACCAAGTGTATGGGCGCCACGGTGTACATTGGAGTGCATTTCGCGGTAGTAGCGGTCCATGGCATCCAGCACGGCGGCAGGCTTTTGGGCGGAAGCGCCGTTGTCCAGGTACACCAGAGGCTTCCCGTTGATTTCCTGGGTCAGGATCGGAAAGTCACGGCGGATGGCTTCGGCATCAAACGCCCGGGTGTTGGTGTTGTTTGCCATGGACAGATCGGTCATGCCCTCAGATCTCCTGGAAGGTTTGCTCGAAGAAATCATTCAGCCGCACCTGGGCGGTTTCCCGCACGGCCACTACCGGAATCTGATCGACCAGTTCATTGATGAAGGCCATGGTCAGAAGTACATTGGCCTGACGGCGACCAATGCCACGAGACACCAGGTAGAACACGGAGGTCTCGTCCAGTTGGCCGATGGTGGCCCCGTGGGCGCACTTTACGTCGTCCGCGTAGATTTCCAGCTCCGGCTTGGTGTCGATCTCAGCGCCGTTGTTGAGCAACAGGTTCTTGTTATTCATATCCGCGCTGGATTTCTGCGCGTCCTGGTGGATATGAATGCGCCCGTTGAAGATGGCGTGAGACTGGTCGGCAGCGATGTTCCGGTAGGTCTCTTCGCTGGTGCAGTGAGCAGCCACATGATCAATGGAGGTGTGGTTGTCGTAGTGCTGCTTGTTCTGGGTAACGACCACGCCATTGAGCTTGGTTTCTGCGCCTTCGCCTTCCAGGCGTACCTGCAGGTCGTGCCGGCGCAGGGGGCCGCCAAAACCGACGCAGTGGCTTTCAAATCGTGAGCTGCGGCCCTGTAGCACGCCGGTGGCACCGATGTGCTGAACATTCTCGCCTTCCATGTTCAGGCGGATGCTGATGAGGTTGGCGCCGTCAGCCAGGCTGAATTCGGTCACGGTGTTTACCAGTACCGAGGCGTTGCCGCTGGAGGTATATTCTTCCACCAGTGTCATCTGGCTGTTCGCGCCGGCTTCCACGTAGATGCGTGGATATGCAGAACCGTTGTCGTCGGCGGCGGTTTCGTGGATGACGAACAAAGGCTGATCCAGCACCGCGCCGGGCTTCAACTGAATCAAAAGGCCGTCTTCAAAACGCGCGCCGTTCATACGGGCAAACTGGACCTGGTCGTGGTCCAGGGTATTGCCCAGTTTCCGGGCCAGGGCATCGGCTTCTTCTGCATCGAGATCGTTGAAGCTTCGAATGGTGATGCCGTCCAGGTCCGGATACTCGCTGGCTTCCGGAATCACGACGCCGTTGTTGAACACCACTTTGTAGCCCGGTACCGCCAGGCTGTTGCCGGCTTTGCCTTCGACCGGCAAGGAAATGGCCATGTCGTCCGACAGCTTCAGGTACTTGCTGGAGTATTTCCAGTTCTCGGTTTTCCGGGTCGGCAATGGCATGTCGACCAGGGCACTCGCCCGGTTTTTGCGCAGCGCCAGCAGCGGTTCAGGCAGTGATTGCCCGGCCGGATGCAGAAAGGCGCTGGAAAGCGTTGGTGCTGGTTTCATTCCGCGACCTCCTGATCAGTTGCTGGTGTCTTCGTCTTTGATGCCCAGCCAGCCGTAACCCCGTTCTTCCAGCTCAAGAGCCAGTTCGCGGCCGCCGGATTTGACGATTTTTCCGCCGGCCAGCACGTGCACAAAATCCGGCACAATGTGGTTCAGCAGGCGCTGGTAGTGGGTCACCATCAGGATGGCGCGGTCTTCGGCACGCAGGGCATTAACGCCGTTGGATACGACTTGCAGGGCGTCGATGTCGAGGCCGGAGTCGGTTTCATCCAGAATCGCCAGCTTGGGCTGCAGCAGCAGTGCTTGCATTATTTCGTTGCGTTTTTTCTCACCACCGGAGAAACCTTCGTTAACGCCACGCTTGAGGAAGGCGGGGTCCAGGTCGACCTGTTTGGAGACTTCCTTGGCAAGTTTCATGAATTCGGCCGCGTTCATGTCCTCTTCGCCACGGTGCTTGCGCATGGCGTTGACGGCGGTGCGCAAGAACTGCAGGTTGCTGACGCCGGGAATTTCCACCGGGTACTGGAACGCCAGAAAAATGCCTTCGCGGGCGCGTTCTTCAGTGGCCAGGTCCAGCAGGTTGTCGCCATTGAGGGTGACTTCGCCGCCGGTGATTTCAAATGCCTCGTTGCCTGCCAGGACCTGTGACAGGGTGCTCTTACCGGAACCGTTCGGGCCCATGATGGCGTGAACTTCCCCGGCCTTGATCTCCAGGTTGATGCCTTTGAGGATTTCTTTGCCCTCAACGGATGCGTGCAGGTTTTTGATGCTCAGCATTTGTCGCGTCTCTCTGTATTCGGGAATTCTGTAGTGAATAAATTAACCAACGGAACCTTCAAGGCTGACTTCCAGAAGCTTGCCGGCTTCGACCGCAAACTCCATGGGCAGCTCTTTGAACACTTCCTTACAGAAGCCGTTCACAATCATGGAAACCGCCTGCTCCGGGTCGATGCCGCGCTGACGGCACAGGAACATCTGCTCGTCGCTGACCTTGGAGGTGGTGGCTTCGTGTTCCACGATGGCCGATTTGTTCTTGCTTTCGATGTACGGGAAGGTGTGGGCGCCACAGCGGTCGCCGATCAGCAGCGAGTCG
>DATGQY010000045.1:0-27424 GCA_035303925.1 Marinobacter sp.
TCGTTCTCGCCCTTTAGCTTGGACAAGAACAGGTCTTCGGCATCGGCACGGATAACCTTTACGCCCATATTGCTGGCGAACATGTCCATCACCTGGTCGCCTTCGTGCAGGCGCAGCAGGCCGTTGTCCACGAACACACAGGTCAGCTGATCTCCGATGGCCTTGTGCAACAGCGCAGCGGTCACCGATGAGTCAACACCGCCGGACAGACCCAACAGGACCTTGTCGCTACCAACCTGCTCGCGAATCTGGCGCACGGCATCGTCAACGATCTTGGCCGGCGTCCACAACGCTTCGCAACCACTGATGTTCAGAATAAAGTGCTCGAGAATCCGTTTACCCTGCAGGGTGTGGGTGACCTCGGGATGGAACTGCACGCCGTAAAGGTTGCGCTTGAGATCCTGCATGGCGGCAATCGGTGCGCTCTCAGTGGAGGCCAGCAGCTCAAAGCCTTCCGGCATGACGACCACTTTGTCACCGTGACTCATCCAGACATCCAGCAGTGAATCCCCCGCCGGTGTCAGGTGATCGGTAATGTCCTGCAGCAGCGGCCCTTTGGCACGCACTTTGACCTGAGCATAGCCGAACTCACGCTTCTCGGAACTGGCAACTCGACCGCCGAGTTGCTCGGCCATGGTTTGCATGCCATAGCAGATGCCCAGTACCGGGATGCCCTTATCGAACAGGCCTTCAGGTGCGCGGGGCCCGCCCAGTTGAGTAACCGATTCCGGGCCACCGGCCAGGATGATGCCTTTGGGGTTGAACTCGTTCAGTTCTTCTTCGGTAACATCAAAGGCCTTGATCTCGCAGTACACGCCAATCTCCCGCACACGGCGGGCAATCAGCTGGGTATACTGGGAACCGAAATCGAGAATCAGGATACGGTGGTCGTGAATGTTCTGAGCCATGGAGTCCTCGGGCTGTAAAGAAACAACACGGCCCGGAAACCGGGCCGTGTCAGATCGAGCAAATATTAACCGATTCGGTAGTTTGGCGCTTCTTTGGTGATGGTCACGTCATGTACGTGACTCTCACGCATACCGGCATTGGTAATGCGGACAAATTCCGGCTTGGTGCGCATGTCGTCCATGGTTGCACTGCCGGTGTAACCCATAGAAGCACGCAGGCCACCTACCAGCTGGTGCACGATGTTACGCATTGGCCCCTTGCAGGCAACACGACCTTCAATACCTTCCGGAACCAGTTTTTCAGCGCCTTTGCTGGCATCCTGAAAGTAACGGTCAGCCGACCCCTGCCCCATGGCGCCCAGTGAACCCATACCACGGTATGCCTTATAGCTTCGGCCCTGGAACAACTCAACTTCCCCTGGCGCCTCATCGGTTCCGGCCAGCAGGCTACCGACCATGACGGCGTGAGCACCTGCAGCAATCGCCTTGGCAATGTCGCCAGAAAACCGGATACCGCCATCAGCGATCACCGGAACGCCACGCTCTTTCAGGGCGGCCGCCACATTGGAAACTGCGGAAATCTGGGGCACACCAATACCCGCCACAATACGGGTAGTGCAGATGGAGCCTGGGCCAATGCCCACTTTCACTGCATCGGCACCGGCATCGGCCAGGGCAATGGCCGCGTCAGACGTGGCAATGTTACCGCCAATCACCTGGACGTCCGGGTAGGTCTGTTTCACCCAACGAACCCGGTCAATCACACCTTTGGAGTGACCGTGGGCGGTATCAACTACGATGACATCCACACCCGCTTCCACCAGCGCCGATACGCGGGCTTCGGTATCACCACCGGTACCAACCGCAGCACCCACCCGCAAACGGCCCTGCTCGTCTTTACAGGCCAGCGGATAATCCTTGGCTTTCTGGATGTCTTTGACTGTCACCAGGCCGCGCAGCTCAAAATCATCGTTGACCACCAGAACCTTTTCGATCCTGTGTCGGTGCAGCAGCTCCTTGATATCTTCCAGGCTAGCGCCTTCCTTCACCGTGACCAGCTTGTCTTTCTTGGTCATGATATCCCGGACGGGGGTGTCCATCCGGCTTTCAAAACGGATGTCCCGCCCGGTCACGATACCCACCAGGTCGTTGCCATCCACCACCGGCAGGCCAGAAATGCTGTTCGCCATGGTGATGTCGACCAGCTCACGCACGGTGGTGTCCGGCGTCACGGTGATGGGGTCTTTCACCACACCACTTTCGTATTTCTTGACTTTACGAACAGCAGCCGCCTGCTGGTCTGCTGTCATGTTCTTATGCATGATACCGATGCCGCCTTCCTGAGCCATGGCGATGGCCAGCTCGGCTTCAGTGACCGTATCCATCGCCGCCGATACCAAAGGAATGTTGAGATTGATACCTTTGGTCAACCGGGTCTGAAGATTGACCTGATGGGGAAGAACTTCGGAATATCCGGGCACGAGCAGAACGTCGTCAAACGTGAGGGCTTCTTCGGCAATACGCAGCATTTGGGTCCGCCTTTTGAACATGCTAAGTTGGGAATTCCTGAGCTGCACCCGCGGCGGTGCAGCAAAGCAAAATCCTTAATCGATCTATTATAAAGTGGTGACCGAACACAGTAAACCGCAGGGTTTTTACCGGTTGGTTGCATCTTTCTGAATTTCCGTTATTTTTACCCGCCACTCTCGGCTATTGCGTATAAAAAAACAGGGAGCCCGACCTTTGATACCCTCCTATCCGGACACCCGCCCCAGAGCACTCAGCGTCAGTGAGCTCAATCATCAGGCGCGGCACTTGCTGGAAACCAGCTTTATGCAAGTGTGGGTGGAGGGGGAAATATCCGGCTTTTCACGACCGTCCTCCGGGCACTGGTACTTTTCACTGAAAGACCAGAAAAGCCAGATCCGCTGTGCCATGTTTCGGGGTGCCAATCAGCACATCCGGACGCCACCCCGAGAGGGCGATCAGATCAGAATTCGCGGAAAGGTAACCCTTTACGAAAACCGGGGTGACTTCCAGATCATTGTCGAGCATCTAGAACCTGCCGGCCTTGGGCCTTTACAGCAGGCCTTTGAAGCACTGAAAATCAAGTTGCAGGCAGAAGGCTTGTTCGACGCCGCTCGCAAGAAACCGATGCCGGCAATACCTCGTCACATAGGGGTGGTCACCTCACCCACTGGCGCAGCAATCCACGACATCCTGACCGTCCTGGCACGTCGCTGCCCAGCCATTCCGGTGACGCTCTACCCCACTGCCGTTCAAGGTAAAGCTGCAACAGCCGATATCGTCAACGCCATTGCACGGGCGCAGCGCCACGGCGTAGCCGATGTCCTGATCATCGGCCGTGGCGGTGGTTCTCTGGAAGACCTCTGGTGTTTTAACGAGGAAGCCGTGGCCCGGGCCATCGCCAACTGCCCGATACCGACGGTCAGTGCGGTCGGGCACGAAGTAGACGTCACCATCGCAGACTTTGTTGCGGACCTGCGAGCGCCGACCCCTTCGGCAGCAGCTGAGAAAATCTCACCGGATCAGCAGGACTGGATTCGACGGCTGGCCGAGCAGCAGATGAGACTGGGGCAGTCAGCAAGGCGCCTGTTGCAACGGCTGGACAATCAGCTCGGACACCTGAGCGCCCGGCTACGGGACCCGCGCCGGGAGTTGCAGGATAAGGCCCAGCGCATGGATGAACTGGACATGCGCCTGATCAAAGCCATAAGCCAGAAAGTGGATCAGCAACGACTGAAAACCGAACACCTGTCGCAGCGGCTCGCTACGCAGTCGCCCAGAAAGTCGTTGGCCAGCGCCCGTGAGCAGATTCTGCGCCTGGACGAACGCCTGCACCTGGCGATCCGACAGCACCTGAAACAGCAACAGGAAAGGCTGCAGTTCAATGCCCAGACCCTGAATGTTGTCAGCCCACTCGCCACGCTGGGGCGCGGCTACGCCATTGTGAAAGATGACCAGGACAGGATCGTCCGGGACGCTGCTCAACTCGCTGAAGGCCAGACCATCCAGGCACGACTTGGCCGAGGAAGCGTCTCTGCGAAGGTGACAGAAGTCAATTTCACCACAGAATAACCCCCGCCAGCCCCGAATACGGGGGCGACTACGCCTATGGTCTACTAGCCCAGGTTTTTAAAGCTCCTACAGTTGACATCAATAACCATAAAACAAAAACGATTCAACTGAGGTGGAGCACATGAGCTACAACTCCGAATTTCGCCGGTCCATCGACCAGCGGGATGAATTCTGGCGTGAACAGGCACAAACTATTGCCTGGATTCAGCCCCCCGAAACCATCTGGCAGGCTCAGGACAACGGCCATGGGGAGTGGTTTCCAGATGGCGTCATGAACACCAGCGATGTCGCCCTTGACGCAAACATCCGCGCCGGCAGGGGTGAGCAGACCGCCTTGATTTACGACTCTCCGGTCACCAACACCCAGCAAACATTCACTTATAACGAGCTTCGGGACGAAGTGGCCGTGTTTGCGGGTGCGCTCCGTGACCAGGGCGTAGCTAAGGGCGACCGGGTTGTCATCTACATGCCGATGATTCCTCAGGCCGCTATTGCCATGCTCGCCTGCGCGCGGCTTGGTGCCATCCACTCCGTAGTGTTCGGCGGCTTCGCAGCCCACGAACTGGCCGTCCGGCTGGAAGATGCAACACCCAAAGCCCTGATTACCGCCTCCTGTGGTATCGAAGTCAGCAAAGTCATCGAATACAAACCTCTGGTCGACAAGGCCATAGAGCTGTCCGCCCACAAACCGGATCTCTGCGTGGTCTACCAGCGGCCCCAGGCAAAGGCCTCCATGCAAGAGGGCCGGGATTTTGACTGGAATACCCTTGCCGCCAACGCGGCCCCGGCAGACCCGGTGCCCGTAAAGTCCACTGACCCTCTGTACATCCTCTATACCTCAGGCACCACCGGCAAGCCCAAAGGCGTGGTACGGGACAACGGCGGACATGCCGTCGCCCTGAAATACAGTATGAGCCTCGTTTACGACGCCAAGCCGGGTGACGTCTTCTGGGCAGCCTCAGACGTGGGCTGGGTTGTCGGCCACAGCTACATTGTCTATGCCCCCCTGTTTACCGGGTGTACTACGATTCTCTATGAAGGCAAACCGGTCAAAACTCCGGATGCCGGCGCCTTCTGGCGGGTTGTGCAGGATCACAAAGTCAACATCCTGTTTACCGCCCCTACCGCCTTCCGCGCCGTGCGCAAGGAAGACCCCGAAGCCGATCAGCTGAACCGCTATGACGTCACGTCACTGAAGCGTATTTTCCTGGCCGGGGAACGCCTGGACCCACCCACCTATGAGTGGCTGAAAGAACACACCAAGCTCCCGATACTTGACCACTGGTGGCAGACCGAAACCGGTTGGGCTATTTGCTGCAACCCGGTGGGCATTGAAATGATGACCACCAAACCGGGATCTGCCACCGTGCCGTCCCCGGGCTTTAACGTTCAAGTAGTCAATATCGATGGTTCTCAGGTACCCGCGGGTGAGCAGGGCCAGATTGCGGTGAAGCTGCCGCTACCGCCGGGCTGCCTGATGACGGTGTGGGGGGATGATCAACGCTTCCTGAACAGTTACCTCAAGCCCATTCCCGGATTCTACAGCTCCGGCGACGGCGGATTTATTGACGACGACGGCTATGTCTTCGTTATGGGCCGCACCGATGACGTCATCAACGTTGCGGGCCACCGCCTCTCTACCGGCGAGATGGAAGAGGTCGTGGCCTCTCATCCGGCCATTGCTGAATGCTGCGTTGTTGGCGCACACGATGACTTGAAGGGCCAGATCCCGATCGGATTGGTACTGATCAAGGATGGTGCCACCATCGACCCGGATGAACTGGAAGACGAGTTGGTGGAAATGGTCAGGGAGAAGATCGGTGCGATCGCCTGCTTCCGTCGTGCCATTGTCGTTGAACGGCTACCGAAAACCCGTTCGGGGAAGATTCTGCGTCGGATTATCCGCCAGATCGCAGACGGGGAAGAGTACAGCGTGCCCAGCACCATCGATGACCCCGCCATTCTGGAAGAGATCAGCGAAAAGTTCGGACACTGAACCCGACCACTATCGCCTGAACTACACCACAGTTCCTGCCCCAAAACGGGGCGGGAGCTGTGTGTCATTTTTATTGCAACCAATTGTTTTTTATCAATAAAAACAAAGAACCTGATCACAGAAAAAACAATTGACGCCCCACAAAGTCGGTCTATACTGAAAATTGCTGTGTTTCTCTACAGCGGTATTTGGCGAATGCGTTACAACGTCCTGCCCCGGCTTTTCGTTGCCCCTTTCCTCAGTACGCTCCGGATTCCACAGCACACGAAGGTCCCGTGAGGGCAAATTTTCAGTAAGTACAGGAAAGATCAATGTCTGACACCAAAACTGGCCACGTCAAGTGGTTCAACGAATCCAAGGGCTTTGGTTTCATTGCCCAGGACGGCGGCAGTGACGTTTTCGTTCACTACAGTGCAATCAACGCGGGCGGGTTCCGTACCCTGGCTGAAGGCCAGCAGGTGCAGTTCACCGTTACCCAGGGACCGAAAGGCCCTCAGGCGGAGAACGTAACCCCTCTCTGAGTGGTTATGTTTCCTGCCGGATGCCCCTCACGGGCAGACGGAATAAAACGGCCGGCAATCATGCCGGCCGTTTTTGTTTTCAGCAGCCTTATGCAGTAGCCGCTTCCCCGGCTACTTCCGGCATCTCTGCTCCTACCGCCTGGGCCACCGCAGAGAACAGTGCCTGCAAGGTGGCCGAGGTGGTATCTTCAGCCAGAGCCGCCGCACTGCAGTGTTCGCCATTTGCACTCAGGCGAATACAGGCTAAGGCATTGGCCTTGGTGCCCTCACCCAGCGCAAATTCATCGTAAGCCTCCACCGCAATTGAAACGCCGAAACGTCGAGTCAACGCGTCGGATACCGCTTCTACGGCACCCAACCCTCGCCCCTCCAGTACCACGCCGGAGCCCACAACCACTTCCGCCCTGACGCCTTCGTCATCCCGGTGCAGATCGTACGAGCGCAACGCCCAATCACTGTGAACCTTCAGGTAGCGCTCTTCAAACAGCTTGTGAATGGTGAGCGAATCGATCTCGCCACCGTTGGTTTCCGCTTCACGCTGCACCACCTTGCTGAACTCGATCTGCAACCAGCGCGGCAGGGTTATGTCGTAGTCACGCTCGAGCACATAGGCCACCCCGCCTTTGCCAGACTGACTGTTGATACGCACCACTTCTTCATAACGCCGACCAAGGTCTGACGGATCGATAGGCAAATAGGCCACATTCCAGACCTCACCATCTTTCCGGCGGGCCAGACACTTCCGGATAGCATCCTGGTGACTTCCGGAAAAAGCGGTGAACACCAAATCGCCGGCGTAGGGGTGGCGTGGATGGGTAGATATTTCGGTGCAGGCCTCAACCACTTCGGTGATTTCTGCCATGCCGGACAAGTCCAGCATCGGATCTACGCCCTGGGAGTACAGGTTCATAGCCATAGTCACCAGGTCCATATTACCGGTACGCTCGCCGTTGCCCATCAAGGTACCTTCAACCCGATCAGCGCCGGCCATGACCGCCAGTTCCGCTGCTGCTACGCCGCAACCCCGGTCATTATGGGTGTGCACGCTAATGCTGAGGTGCTCGCGATGACGAATGTTCTCGCACACCCACTCGATCTGGTCCGCAAATACGTTGGGGGTTGCCATTTCAACCGTCGCCGGCAGGTTGATGATCACGGGCTGACCCTGGTCGGGTCGCCACACCTCTGTGACCGCATCAATAACGTCAACGGAAAAATCCAGCTCGGTGCCGGTGAAACTCTCCGGCGAATACTGGAAGGTCCAGTCGGTATCCGGGTAACGGGCCGCAATCTCTTTCACGATGCGGGCGCCACGCACGGCGATGTCACGTATACCCTCACGATCCAGCCCAAACACCTGCTCTCGCTGCACCGTAGAGGTGGAATTGTAGACATGAACAATGGCTTGCTTCGCACCTTCCAGGGCCTGATAGGTGCGCTCGATCAACTCAGGGCGAGCCTGAGTCAGCACCTGGATTTTCACATCATCCGGAATCCGGTTTTCTTCGATCAGTTTGCGACAGAAATCGAAGTCGGGCTGACTGGCTGCGGGGAAACCGATTTCGATCTCCTTGAAGCCCAGCTTCACCAGCAAATCGAACAAGCGCTGTTTCTGGGCAACCGACATCGGTTTGATCAGTGACTGATTACCATCACGCAGATCAACCGCGCACCAGGTTGGTGCTTTCTCGATAACCTGATCCGGCCAGCGGCGATCTTTCTTGGCAATAGGTTTGAAAGCGGCATATTTACGATGATCAAAAGCCATATCTGACAATTCCTTTCACGGATCGATGGAATGAAGCAAGTTTAACCCGCTATCTGGGGCATTTGGTTGCTATTTTAAGGGCCCGCCACTACATTCAAACAATATTATTGCCAATAAATTAACTTAAGAGCCATCTGATGCCAGACATTGAAAAGACACTAGTCAAAATCGACAAAACCGACCGGAGAATCCTCGAACAATTGCAGAAAGACGGCTCCCTGACCAATCAGCAACTGGCTGAAAAAGTCGGGCTATCGCCATCGCCCTGCCTGAGACGGGTGCGCTCGCTGGAGGAAGCCGGGATCATTGTCAGAACCGTGACCATTCTGGATCACAAGAGGCTGGGGTTGTCATTGACGGCCATTATCCTGATTGGCATGGACCGCCATACACCAGAGCGATTCGCAGCTTTCGAAGAACAGATCGCAGAGTACCCCGAAGTGCAGGAGTGCTACCTGATTACCGGCCAGAGTGCAGACTACATGTTGAAGGTGGTGGTACCGGATATGGACCATTACCACCAATTCCTGCTAAACCGGATTACCCGGATTCAAGGAGTCAGCGGCGTTCACTCCAGTTTCGTACTGCGCCGGGTGATTGACAGCACGGCCCTGCCCCTCGGTTACTTGTCCTGACGAATCAGCTCCGCCAGGTAGGCACGCGCCATGCATTTGAGCTCGGTAACCAGTTGGCGGCCTTGATGCTCGGGCAGCGTGGCCGCCAGCCTGAGGATGGAGCCGGCCGAACGCGGCAGCATCAGGCTTGCGGTCCAGCGGCGCTCGTCTGAAAGTTCCGGGTATTCCTGTTTCAGCCGGGCGTCAAGATCCGCAGCGTTGCTGTAGAGCTCCCGAAGGTCCAGCTCTCGCAGTTCCGGCATGGCTTCCACGCCGCTCCAGATCGCCGAATACGCCGGCTCGGTGCGGTAGAAATCGTAGAATTGGTCAATCAGCACATCGACCGCTTCCGACAGGCTCAGCGTCGGCAACTTCTCCCGCAAAGCCATTTCCATCTTTTTGACATGGCCTTCAGCCAACGCATGAATGATCGCGGCCTTGTTCGGAAAATACCGGTAAAGGGACGCCAGCGACATACCGGATTGCCGGGCAATGGCCGACATGCTGGTGCCGTCCACTCCGCTTTCCTGAAATATCGCGGCGGCATGCCTGAGAATAGTGTCTACCCGCTCCCGGCTGCGTGCCTGAACCGGCTTCCGGCGCGGTGTTACGTCGATAGATTCGTCAGTCATCATCTGTACCTTATGCAGCAGGCTCCGTACAATAACGCTCACTTTACGACAATGAAAGGCAGATAAAGGCCTCAGCCCCTGCCAATTAGTCTGAATCCCACTTTTCAATAAAGCGGACGACACGATGCGAGCAAGCCGTTACCTGATTGCCACCCAGAAAGAGACCCCTGCAGACGCCGAAATTATCAGCCATCAGCTGATGTTACGGGCAGGCATGATCCGAAAACTGGCCGCCGGCCTGTATACCTGGCTGCCCCTGGGCCTGCGCACATTGCGTAAGGTTGAGCGGATTGTGCGGGAAGAAATGGACAAAAGCGGCGCTCAGGAAGTACTGATGCCGGCGGTTCAGCCTGCCGAGCTTTGGCAGGAGTCCGGTCGCTGGGAACAATATGGTGGCGAACTCCTGCGGATGAACGATCGTCACGGCCGCGAGTTCTGCTTTGGCCCGACCCACGAAGAAGTGATCACAGATGTAATCCGCAACGAGCTCAAGAGTTACAAGGAGCTGCCGGCCAATTTTTACCAGATTCAGACCAAATTCCGGGATGAACGACGTCCGCGTTTCGGGGTCATGCGGGCCCGGGAATTCATCATGAAAGACGCCTACTCTTTCCACCTGAATGCCGCGTCTCTGGATGACACCTACCAGGTCATGCACCGGACCTATTGCAACATCTTTGACCGGCTGGGACTGGATTACCGTCCGGTACAGGCCGATTCTGGCTCCATCGGCGGCAGCTCATCCCACGAGTTCCACGTGCTGGCCTCATCGGGTGAAGACGCCATCGTATTCAGTACCGGTGGTGATTACGCCGCTAATATCGAGAAGGCCGAAGCTGTAGCCCCCGCCGGCAATCGCCCTGCGCCTTCCGAAGACGTGAAAGAAGTTCATACGCCCGGCCAGAAAACCATTGATGCCGTGTCCCAATTCCTGGGCCTGCCGCCCGAGCGCAGCGTGAAGACCCTGTTGGTCAAAGGTGAAGCTGATGAGGACGGCAACTCCGGCCTGATTGCTCTGATTCTGCGCGGCGACCACAGCTTGAACGAAATCAAGGCGGAAAACCTGCCCGGAGTGGCCGAGCCCCTGACCATGGCCACGGATGAAGAGATCGAAAAAGCCATCGGCTGCAACCCCGGCTCCATCGGCCCGGTCAATCTGGCTGTCCCGGTAATTGTCGATCGCAGTGCGGCTCACCTCGCAGACTTCGTGTGCGGCGCCAACAAGGATGATTACCATCTGACCGGCGTAAACTGGGAGCGGGATGTGCCAATAACCCGGGTTGAAGATATCCGCAACGTGGTAGAAGGTGACCCGAGCCCGGATGGAAACGGCACTCTGGAGATTCGCCGGGGCATCGAAGTAGGCCATATTTTCAAGCTCGGCAACAAATACAGCTCGGCCCTGAACGCCACTGTACTGGATGAAAACGGCAAAGCCGTGATCATGGAGATGGGCTGTTATGGCATCGGTGTTTCCCGGATTGTCGCCGCATCCATCGAACAGAACCATGACGACAAAGGCATTATCTGGCCAGACGCCATTGCGCCGTTCCAGGTCGCCATCGTGACGCTGAACGCTCACAAGGCTCCGGTAGTGGCTGAAGCGGGCGACAAGCTATACGACCAGCTGCGCCAGGCAGGTTATGACGTGCTGCTGGATGACCGTAACGAGCGCCCCGGCGTGAAGTTCGCGGATATGGAGCTGATCGGCATCCCGCACCGATTTGTGGTTTCCGAGCGCGGTCTGACGGCTGGCACCCTGGAATACAAGGGCCGCCGCGATGAAGACAAACAGGATATCCCGGTGGAAGAAGCTCTGGCCTTCCTGGTGAAGGCTTCACCGAAAGCCGGTCTGTAAAAGCGGATAATGTCCGGGCAGCCCTGCGTGGCTGTCCGGGACACTAGCGGTTACGTTAACGGGTTCCCACGATCCCGGGCTCCATTTCCAACTCCACCCCGAAGCGCCCCAGCACTGATTCACGAACCTCTTCCGCCAGCGCAAGCACCTCGGCACCCGAACCAGCAGAGTGATTGATCAATACCAAAGCCTGACGGTTGTGTACGCCGACCCTGGCATTGCGAAAACCTTTCCATCCTGCCTGATCAATAAGCCAGGCTGCTGCCAGCTTTACACCCTCCGCCAACGGGTAACAGACAATATCCGGAAAACGCGCTTTCAGGCCTTCAAACTGTGACTGACTGACCACAGGATTTTTGAAGAAACTGCCGGCATTGGGCAATACATCGGGGTCCGGCAGTTTCCTGCGGCGCACCGCCATCACAGCCTCAGCGACGTCCAACGGCGTCAGTTCGACAGCATCAGCCTCTCCCAGATAGTCCTGCAGATCCTGGTAATCCAGTTTGAGTGGAGTGTGTCGGGACAAGCGAAGCCGAATTTCAAGAATGACGTAGCGACCGGGATTGCGCTTGAACATGCTGTCCCGATAGGCAAACTGACAATCTTCAGCCGCCAGAGTGACCACTTCCATAGATTCGCAGTCCAGGGCCGTCACGTTTTGCAGCGTATCGCAAAGCTCTACACCGTAAGCACCGATATTCTGAACCGGAGCTGCGCCGGCCGTGCCAGGGATCAGCGCCAGATTCTCGATGCCACGATAGCCGGAGCGAGCCGCATACATGACGGCGTCGTGCCAGTTTTCTCCGGCGGCGAGCGCCAGCACTGCACTGCCATCCTCGACCTGCTCCCAGCTTCGGCCCCGCAGCGTCATGTGCAGGACCAGGCCATTGAAATTGCCGGCAAACACCAGATTGCTGCCACTGCCCAATACCAGGGTTTCCAGCCGGTGTTCACGGGCGTAACGCAGGGCCTGCTTCAGCTGATCAGGGTGCTGGATATCCGCAAAGTGCCGGGCCGTGGCGGCGATCGCCATGGTATTCAGGTCTTCCAGGCTGACCTCGTCCAGAATCTCCAGGGCCCGACTCAAGCCAGTCGCCCCCGTATGTCCTCAAGAAGGCCTTCGCCGGCCTCATGGATCAGATCAAGTACCCGCTCAAACCCGTCCTCGCCCCCATAATAGGGGTCCGGCACCTCAGCATGGCCGGAGTGGCTAAACTCCAGAAACAGTCTCGGCTCTGTACCACCGTTCTGGTGCCACAGTTCACGGACATCGGCCAGGTTCGAGCGATCCATCACCAGAACGTAGTCAAACGTATCCAGATCTGCCGCCTGAATCTGTCGGGCCTTGAGATCACTGATGTCGATACCTCTGCGCTCGGCAGCACTTACAGCTCGGGCATCCGGTGTCTTCCCTGTGTGCCAGTTGCCGGTGCCACAGGAATCAATTCGAAGGTGGCCTGCCAGCCCCTGCTCTTCAGCGATTTGGCGAAACACGCCCTCGGCACTGGGGGATCGGCAGATGTTACCAAGACATACAAACAGCACACTGACCTGATCAGGCATAACGCCCTCCTGCTTCCATCAAGGCCCTTACGCGGTCCAGATCTTCCTCAGTGTCGACACCCGGGGCCGGTGGCCGCTCAGCGATATCCACATGAATACGCGCTCCGTTATACAGCGCTCTCAGCTGCTCAAGTGCCTCCACCTGCTCTGTCGGCGCCGGAGCCCAGCGAACAAACTCTTCCAGTACACTCGCGCGGTAGCCATAGATACCGATATGCCGGAAATAACCCATGCCGTCCGGCAGGTCAACCTCAGCAACCGCTGCATTGGCGGGCCAGAAATCACGGGCCCAGGGAATGGGAGCCCGGCTGAAATAATGGGCCATACCCCTGGCGTCAAACACCACTTTGACCACGTTCGGATTAAACACCTGGCGCGGGTCGTGAATGCGTTCGCACAACGTGGCAATGGCCACTTCCGGGTACTGCTCCAGGTTGTCGGCGACCTGATTGATCAACGCCGGCGGCAGAAGGGGCTCATCACCCTGTACATTCACCACCCGATGATCGGCATCCAGACCCAGCTTTCGAGCAACCTCTTCGAGCCGGTCTGTGCCGCTGGCATGGTTCGGTGATGTCATGATCACCTCCGCCCCGAATCCCCGGCAGGCGTCTTCAATGCGGGCATCATCGGTCGCGACCACCACGCGGCCGGCACGGCTTTCCTGTGCGCGCTCACATACATGCTGGATCATCGGCTTTCCGGCAATCATCGCCAACGGTTTACCCGGCAATCGGCTCGACGCATAACGGGCCGGAATTACGACAGTAAATGACATACAGACAGTCCTGCTTGCGGTTATCTCAGTGCTTGCCCAGGCGCTCGTCGGTACTCAGGGTACGGGCTTCGACAGCCAACATCACCGGAATACCCTCGCGAATCGGAAATGCCATGGCGTCCTGATAGCACAGGAGTTCGGTGCGGGCATCGTTCAGCTTGAGTTCACCCTTGCACACCGGGCAGGCCAACATGGCCAACAGTTTTTTATCCATGGTTTGATCTCTCGGTAATGGGAGGTTGCAACGGACCAGAGCACTCTTGGAGCCGTTCCAGAAAGCGTTGTTCAAAAGGTTCTGACAAACTGGCGTCAACCGTCAATACCCAGGCGTTATCAGGTGCAAATCCTCGGCACTTAACCGCATCCTTGGCGGTCATCACCAGCCACTCAAGAGCACCGGAGGCCAGATCCTCAGGCCGGAACCGGTGGTGATCCGGGAAAGCGGCTTCCTGGACGTGCGCGCCCAACTGTCTCAGGGTGTCGAAGAAACGGGAGGGATTACCAATACCCGCCACGGCCCTGACCGGCTTGCCTTTGAGCGCTTCGGGGGCAACCTGCTCGCCAGAATTGAGGTTAACCAGCGACGCAGGCTGAAGTGCCATGGCGTGAATATCCGGGTGGTCCGTGCCGGCAAATTCGTCGAGACGTTGACCCGGCTGCGGAAACTCCGCACCGTTCACAATCACAAAATCGACGGTTTTCAGGCGTTCGAGTGGCTCCCGGAGTGGTCCGACCGGAATCAACGCGCCATTACCGATCCCCCGCCGGGCATCAAAAACTGCCAGCTCGATGTCTCTGGGTAACCGGTAATGCTGGAGTCCGTCATCACAGATCAGCACATTGCCGAGCTTCTGCTCCAACGCCCAGTGCGCTCCCCGGCAACGATCCGGATCTACCACCACCGGGCAGCCAGTCGCCAGCGCGAGCATCAAGGGTTCGTCACCGCATACGCCGGGTGGCGTCGTGTCTTTGACCAGTAACGGATAGCTGTCGCTTTTGCCGCCATAGCCACGGCTGAGAATAACCGGCTGCCACCCTTCCTGGCGCATACGTTCGACCAATCTGGCGGTTAGTGGCGATTTTCCGGTGCCCCCAACAGTTATATTGCCAACCACAACCACCGGTACCGGCAGGCTTTCATTACGTGCCTGCCAGGCCTTCCGGCGTTTCGACTCCGAGATGACGCGATACAACCAGGCCAGCGGCGCCAACACCGCCAGCGGCCGACCCTGGCCGTACCAAAAACGGTCAACCGGGCTGCTCATGCATGCTCACTGAACTGTATCTGGTGCAGCTGGGCATAGGCGCCACCCGCGGCCAGCAACTCGGCATGGGTTCCGGACTCAACAATACGGCCTTTTTCCATAACCAGTATCCGGTCCGCTTTCTCGATCGTCGACAATCGGTGAGCAATTACCAGAGTTGTCCTGCCCTGCATGACCGTTTCCAGCGCTTCCTGAATATGGCGTTCTGATTCCGTATCCAGAGCCGATGTTGCCTCATCCAATATCAGAACGGGAGCGTCTTTCAGCAATGCCCGGGCAATGGCCAGTCGCTGGCGCTGACCACCGGACAACATCACACCGTTGTCGCCGATCATGGTATCCAGACCTTCCGGCATGCGATCGATGAACTCCAGCGCGTGCGCCTTGGCCGCAGCCTCCCGGATGTCCTCCCGGCTGCAGTCCCGCAAAGCACCGTAAGCGATGTTGGCGGCGATGGTGTCGTTGAACAACACCACATTCTGGGTAACCAGGGCGATTTGAGCACGCAGGGCTTTCAGGGAAAACGCCTGCAGGGAGTGACCATCAATCCGGATATCACCGCCCGTGTACTCATAAAATCTGGGCAGAAGACTGACCATGGTGGATTTGCCGCTGCCTGAGCGCCCGACCAGTGCCACACTCTGCCCAGCCGGTATCTCAACGGAAATCCCCTCCAGCACGTTGTCCAGCTGATCGCGATAGCGAAAGGACACCTGGTCAAACTCAATGCGCCCTTCTACCCGGCTCGGTGCATATTCGCCCGGGTCTTCCTCGGCCTGCTCATCCATGGTTTCAAAAACATCGTAAGCCGCAGCAACACCTTTCTGGATCTTGGCATGGACGGAGGTGACCTGGCGAATAGGCTTGGCCATCGTGGTCGCAGCGGTAATAAAGGCCACAAGCTGGCCGGTAGACATTTCACCGCGTATTTCCGGCGACAGCATGGTCCAGACCAGAGCGGCTATCGCAACGGCAACCAGCACCTGAATAACCGGCACGCTGATCGCTTGGGTTGAGGCCATTTTGAGACTTTGTTTCAGGTTGCGGGCGCTGACATCGCGAAACCGCTCGCGCTCGTAGTCTTCACCACCGAAGGTACGGACCACCCGATAACCCGAGATAGACTCGGAGGCCACATGGGTAATGTCGCCCATGGACCCCTGTATGCGCTGACTGATTTTACGGAACCGTTTACTCGCATAACTCACCACCAGACCAATGACCGGACCGACCGTCAGGAACACCAGCGTCAGCTTCCAGTTGGTGTAGATCATGAAGCCCAGCAGGCCAATGATAGTCAGGCCCTCGCGCAAGGTTATGGTAATGGCGTTGGTCGATGCTTCGGCCACCTGCTCCACGTTGAAGGTCAGCTTGGAAACCAGTCGGCCGGCTGCGTTTTCGTCGAAATATCGGGATGGCAGGGTCATCAGCCGGTCAAACACATCGTTACGCAACGCGTTTATGACATTTCGGCCAACGTAGCTGATGAAATACTGGCTGAAGAAAGTTCCCAGGCCACGGAGCGCGAAAACACCGACTATCAGGCCGGTCAATAACAGGCGATTTTGCGCTGTCGGGTTCTCGATCGCAGTGATCACATACTCCATGGCTGCGGCCATGCCCGTGGACGCCGCGGCATAGATGACATTACCCAGAACAGCAAGGGAAAAGGCCAGCCAGAAGGGTTTCACATAAGCAAGCAGGCGCTTGTAGGTGACCCAGCTTCCGGTTGGCGGAGCCACGAGGGGCTCCGGCCTTGAATCAATCACGGAGCTTCAGCCTCCCGCTCTGTGGTTATGCTCAATTTAGCAAACCCCAGACGGCCAGCCACGTCCATGGCACGGACAACGTATTCATGGGGAGTACGGGCATCCGCCGTTATGATGAACGGCAGGCTGTTATCTCCCTCAGCCAGTTCCCTGACACCGCGTTCAAGGGTTTCGCGTCGATTGTTGACCAACGTCTTTTGATTAAGGATGTATTGGCCTTCGGCATTAATCACCACGTCAATCTGGCGAACCTCTGATGGAGCCACCGGATCACCGCTCGCCTCGGGCAGTTCCACTTCAAGATGGCT
This sequence comes from Marinobacter sp., assembly GCA_035303925.1. Lineage (GTDB taxonomy): Bacteria > Pseudomonadota > Gammaproteobacteria > Pseudomonadales > Oleiphilaceae > Marinobacter. The sequence continues at coordinate 17,080 of DATGQY010000045.1, forward strand.
TTCCCGGGTGAAGGTGGTGGACACCATAAAGAAAATCAGCAGCAGGAAGACCACATCGATCAGTGGCGTCAGGTCTACCCCGACTTCCTGGCTTCTCTGGCGCTTGAACTTCACGGCGTTCAGGCTCCTTCCACGTCGATTTCACGGTCACCATGAACCACTTCCACCAGTTTAATGGCTTCCTGTTCCATGTTCACAACCAGCTCATCAACGCGGCGAATAAAGTAGCGATGGCAGATCAATGCGGGAATGGCAACACTCAGGCCAGATGCCGTAGTAATCAACGCCTCTGATATACCGCCTGCAAGGTTGCCCGCATTGCCAACACCGGCCAGCTGGATTTCCGCGAAGACCTTGATCATCCCGATCACTGTGCCCAGCAGGCCAAGCAAAGGCGTGATGGTCGCGATGGTGCCTAGAGGATTAAGGAAGCGCTCGAGTTCATGGATGACCTGACTGGCCTCGTGCTCAATGCTCTCTTTCATGATCTCACGGCCGTGCTTGGCATTGATCAGACCGCCAGCAAGCACCCGCCCCAGCGGGGAAGAACCTTGCAGTGCCTTGAGCTTGCGCCCGTTAAGCTCTTTTTTCTTTATCCAGCGCCACAATTCATTAATGGATTGAGGCGGTGCCACTCGGGAAGCCCGCAGTGACCAGAACCGCTCCAGAATGATGGCAAGCGCCAGGATGGAACAGGCAACAATAGGCACCATCAGGATGCCACCAGCTTTCAACAGCTCAAACACGCTTGATCTCCCACATTATTTACAAGCCGCGCTACTTTAGCATAGCTGCCGGTGCAGGCCACACCCGGAATGTCACGGTATTTTACATTGATCACGGGTAAGGCCCGGGCCACGGATCCAGAATGGCGCGGTTTGCCTTGCCTCCTTTATCTCTGGGCCGGTCGATCTGAACGCTATGGTCAGTTGCCCGGAGCACGCCGTGTTCAAACCGACTGCACCGGTTGCCACATATCGTTGCACCACGTCAGGATGCGGATGACCAAACCGATGTCGGTAACCTGCCGTATAAATGACCCAATCCGGACTGGCAGCCTGAATCCAGCGGGCCGAAGACGACGTTTTGCTGCCATGATGGGGCGCCAACAGAACACGCCTTCCGTTGAACCCCGACAGCCAACCCGCCGCAGGGTCATCCAGCATTTGCGCCTCAACCCTGCGACTGATATCTCCGGTAAGCACCAGGTCTACCCCGGATTCCCGATGATGCACCCTCAGAACACAGGAGGCCCCGTTGCCCGAGCGTTCGTCAGGACTTTGCCAGAACGACAGCTCCAGGCCATCCATATGCAACGTGTCGCGCGCACAAGACACCACCCGGCGGTCACCACCGTTGGTCATCTTCTCCGTGACCGCTTCAGGCTCGCCACTGGCAAGCGACGCTGCCGGGAACTCCGCCAGCAGGCGGGACAAACCACCGGCATGATCACTATCGGCATGACTGATAAGCAGATAATCGAGGCGCTTTACACCAAGGGCCCGAAGATTCGGAATCAGCACGGATTCGGCAGCAGAAAAAACGCCTTTCACCTCGGGCCCGGTGTCGTAGAGCAGCACCTTTCTCCCCGAGCGGACCAGCACCGACAACCCCTGGCCGACGTCCCAGACATGAACATCCGGCACTGGTACACGTGGGTTTTCAGCGACCGGGACCTCCGGGTGCCCGGTCATCAGCCAGAACAGGACAGTGATCGCTGCAAGCACACGAAAGCGCCTGTCGGGAAAGCGCAAGCTGATTATCGTGACGGCCGCCAGTGCCAATAGCAGGGCTGGTGAAATCTCAGGCACCGGCACAGCGGGTATGGCCTGTGCCCACTCCAGGAAATGCCACAGTGCACCCAGCACCGAATCGAACAGGGAGATCGCAAAGCCGGCCAGCAAGCCGCCGCTGGCCACCGCCAGCAGACTTCCCAGAAAGAGCACCGGCATAACAACCAGAGACACCCAGGGGATCGCCACCAGATTGGCCAGGAACCCTGCAACCGGCTGCCCTTGACCGAATTCATCCAGAATGGGCCACAATCCGGCAAAGACAGCAACCTGGGCAATCACCAGCCCCGGCAACCAGCCCACTGCCCCCACACGGCCGGCAAAAACCAGCAACAACAAGGCAACGGCGCCAAACGACAGCCAGAAGCCCTGGTCCAGAGGCGCAAATGGATCAACCAGCAGCACCAGCCCCAACGCTATCAGAAAAGGCTGCCACGGACTGGCCTCACGGGCTTTGAGCAGATACCAGCCACCCACGACAACCATTATCAGTGCGCGCTGCGTCGGAACCGTAAACCCTGCCAGCAGCGCATACGACAGGCAGCACGCCATCACCACCAAAAATACCGTACTCCTGCCGCGGTGCTCCGTGACGATACCGGCCGGCAACCCCAGCAGGAACCTGCGGCTCAACAGACCGGCAGCAAGTGCCACCAACCCCAGGTGTAGCCCTGAGATAGCCACAAGATGAATGGTGCCGGTAGCCTTAAGGGTCTCCCAATGGGATGGATCAAGGTAGCCACGGTTGCCGATCAATAATGAGGCAACCAGTGGATAATACTCTGCCTGCCCGAAGTGCTGGTCTACTGCAGTCGCCACACCCCGGTGCCAGGCCCGGTAATGGCATTCAATCCCGCACGGAACAGGGTCCGCCACCACCTCTCTCACACTGCCGGTTGCTCGCACACCCTGGCGGAACAACCAGTCTTCATAGCGAAATCCTTCCTCATTCAAACTTCCATGAGGGCGCTTGAGCACCACCTGCAAGCGCAACCGGTGAGAGGGCAGGATTTTGTCGGCCGCACCATACCAGGCAAGCCGGATCTTGTTCGGAAGTTTGTTTGTCTCAATGCCTTCAGGCGGGTCATGCCAGCGATGGACACACAACGTAAACCGCTGGCTGCTGAAGCTTCCCGGTTGGGGCAAATCACAAAGGTAGCCGGAGACGGTCAACGGAACCCGCTCCATTTCACCGGGCAGGACGTACTGCAGGCGTCCGTCGGCATGCCAGCCGGCCCAGCCAAGCCCCGCAACGGTCCAGAACAGCCACACAACGGCCGCCGGGATGCGCACGGATTTCAGGAGCCCGACGAATAACAGTACAATCAACGACAAAAACAGCCATCGATATGGTGGCAAAACCGCGAACCGATACAGTAAGATAACGCCGCAAGAGAATGCGAGAACGCCAGCGGAGCCAAGAAGAGGTTTTCCAGCGCTCTGGCTGATGTGATTAGACTTGGACAATCCTTGTCCTCCGTTCCCGAAAACCGGCACTTTTGTAATGAGCCGGTTGTCATCCATACCGACAGGACAGGCCGAACTTCCAATGCCGAAGAAGTTCATGAAGCGGTATTTGCCCACACCGGAAAAAGTGCAGTCTATCAAGACTCTGCATTTTCTGGGCGATATCCTTCACGAACCGAATCTTTGGCACATCAACCGTCATTGCGTTGCGCGAGCCTTCCTGATCGGCATCTGGTTCTGTTTTATTCCTATGCCCTTTCAGATGGTCGCCGCAGCTTTCTGCGCTATCTGGTTTAACGCCAACATGCCCTTGTCGGTGGCGCTGGTCTGGATCAGCAACCCGCTCACCATGCCCCCCATGTTTTACTTTAACTACAAAGTGGGCGCATGGATTCTTGACCGGCCGGTACTTCCTTTCGAGTTCGAGCTCTCATGGCACTGGATCAGCAGCCGACTGGTGGAAATCGGCATCCCTCTGTATCTGGGATCACTGATGCTGGCTACGCTGACCGCCTGCGTCGCCTACCTGGCGGTTCAGTACCTGTGGCGCCGAAAGATTCGGGCTGACTGGCAGGTGCGCCGCAGCCTCAGAATCAAACGGGAGCGGGCCGGCAATCAGGCCTCCTGAACCAGCCTGCCCTGCTCCAGCCGCAGCACTCTGCCAAGGCTTCTGGCCATGCCCATATCATGGGTAACCATAATGAACGCGGTGCCCGAGTTATCACGCAAGTCCTGAATCAGGGCGCGGATACCCTCACCGGTGTGCTGATCAAGATTACCTGTCGGCTCATCCATCAATACACAGCTCGGCTGGTTCACCAAAGCACGGGCAATGGCAACACGCTGGCGCTCACCGCCCGATAACTCACCCGGCTTGTGACGAAGCCGTTCCCCGAGACCAACCCGCTTTAACAGTGACTCAGCCTTCGGCTTCGCCTGTCTCGGCGACAATCCGCCCAGCGCACAGGGCATCATGACATTTTCAAGGGCGGTGAATTCCGGCAGAAGATGGTGAAACTGGTAAACAAAACCCAGGTGCCGGTTACGGAAACGGGCGCGCCCCGCTTCCGACAGCAGATGAATGTTCTGGCCGCAAATTTCAATCTGCCCGGACGAAGGCTTATCCAGGCCGCCCAGCAAATTAAGCAGCGTTGTTTTTCCCGCGCCACTGCTTCCGACTATGGCAACCGTTTCTCCTGCAGACACTTCCAGAGAGATATCTGAGAAGATGGTGAGTTTTTCTGGCCCCTCACTGTAGGTTCGGGTTACCTGACGGCAATCAATGACCAGAGGCGTTGCTTCGTTTGCCATCTGTACATCACTCATAACGCAACGCCTCCGCCGGTTCGACCCGCGACGCACGCCAGGCCGGGTAAATCGTCGCCAGCAGGCTCATCGCCAGGCCAGCACTGCTGATAATCATCACGTCCTGCCACTGCAACTGGGATGGTAGGTAACTGATAAAATAGACATCGGCACTCAGGAACTGATGCCCCATGGCCGCTTCCAGCCATGCAATGAATCCGCTGATATTCAATGCACCAAACACCCCGAGTGCCGTGCCAACCAGTGTACCGAACACTCCGATCACCGCGCCCTGAATGATAAAGATCCGCATGATTCGCCCAGGGGTAGCACCCATGGTTCTCAGAATGGCAATGTCAGCTGTCTTATCCGTAACCACCATCACCAGCGTGGACACAATGTTGAAGGCAGCAACCGCGACAATGAACATGAGCAACAATCCGATCATGGTCTTCTCCATGCGAATGGCCTGAAACAGATTGCCGTGGGTTCGCGTCCAGTCGGATACGTAGTAACGACCACCCAGGCTTGTCGCCACTTCGTTGACCACACGCGGCGCCGCAAACAGGTCGTCCATCAGTAACCGAAGGCCTTCGGCCTTGCCACCGGTACGCATCAACCGGGAGGCGTCGTCCATGTGAATGAGCGCGTAATTGCCATCCAACTCAGCACCCACACTGAAGACGCCCTTCACGGTGAAGCGCTTGAGTCTTGGCAACACGCCCGCAGGAGTGACAGAAGCCTCCGGCAGAACTACGGTCAGCTTGTCGCCGACTTCCAGCCGCAAACTGTTGGCCATCAGCCGACCGATGATAATACCGAACTCACCGGAGCGGAGCTCGTCCAAGCCACCTTCGATAAAGTGATTCTCGATGATCGATACCGAGGCTTCCTCTTCCGGCAAAATACCGTTAAGCATCACACCACGAACGTTACCACCGCCGGTGACCATGCCCTGCCCCTGGATGAATGGTGCGGCGGCCAGAACCCGGGGGTGCTGCTGAACACGCTCATCCAGCTCCTGCCAGTCGGGCAAAGGGCCGGATGCGCCCTGAATCGTGGCATGGGGGACCATGCCGAGAATGCGCTGCTTGAGCTCTCGATCAAAGCCGTTCATCACTGACAGCACGATAATCAATACCGCGACTCCCAGCATCAGGCCAATCATGGACGTGAGCGAAATAAAAGAAATAAAGTGGTTACGCCGCTTGGCTGCGGTGTACCGCAAACCAATGTAAAACGATAAGGGTCTGAACATGGGGAGGTGCCTGTCGATACCTTCAGGTCTGTCGTGGTTTAAGAAACTGCTAAACTACTTCGTATTAACCATAAAAATCAGCCATCCGGAGACAGGATGCCAAGCAGAGATAACACGGCCCCGGAAGACCACTCGCCTCAGGATCGCCGGGATTTTTTCCGGATACAGGACCGCATAGGCCTCGAGGTTCGCCGGCTGGACGACCAGCATGACGCTGATCAAGACCTCTTCACCGATTCGCCCCTGGAATCTCTGAAAGCCGAATTCCGACGGCTTGACCAGGACATCAAAACGCACCTGGCCAACCTTGCCGAACGGGACCGTTTACTGACGGGACTCATTAAATCCCTGAACAGCAAGATGGATACGCTGGCGCGCATTATCGCCTTTGAGCAAAATCCGTTGCAACCTGATGACTGGCAGGATGTGACACTGAGCGAAGGGGGAGTCGCCTTTTTCAGTGCATCCGCATGCTGGCAGGCAGGCGACCGTATCGCCGTGAGAATGACTCTGCCGCCTGAATTATACCAACCACAGGCGGTCGCCGAAGTTCTTGGTTCACAGGCAGACACCGCAGGAGGAGCATGGGTTCAGGCTGAGTTCATTCACCTCGAGGAAAGCGACCGCCAGCAAATTGCACGACATGTGATGCGCTGGCAGATACGACAAAAACAAAAAGAGTAAACTCACGAAAAAGTGCTGGCTTTTGCTAAGCTTTTCGGGATATTACGTTTTATCCATGTACTGCAGTCGATCTGCAGAGAATCAGGCATTAATGGAGAGTCCAATGAAAAACAATCGAAACCTGCTAGCTGCATTTACCCTGGCGGCGCTGATGTCAGCCGGTGCGATACCCGCTGTGCAGGCAGAAGACCTTGCCATCCCGGTTGGCAGCCAGGCAGACCGCAGCCAGGTAAGCCTGCCGAGTAACGGCATGAGCCAGGACTCCGTTCGTGCCCGCTGGGGCGCCCCCCAGGACACCCGTGGCCCAGTTGGTGAGCCGCCGATCAGCCAGTGGCACTACAGCAACTTTGTGGTCTATTTCGAGCACGACCGGGTTGTCCATGCGGTGATCAAACGCACCAGAAACTGAATCAGCAACATCCAGGTTCAATTTTCTCCGCCCATAGCCTGACGTTCCTGCAGCGGTCAGATAGAATGGCGGTTTTTGCGAACCAAGGTGGCTTTTACAGTGACGACCAAGCGAGTTTTGCCTGCGGAGTGGGCTCCCCAGAGCGCAGTCATGCTGACCTGGCCCCATCCCGGGACTGACTGGGCCCGGATGATGGACGAAGTGGAACCGGTATTCCTGGCCATTGCCAAAGCCGTCCTTCGTTTCGAACACGTGCTCATCAGTTGTGAGTTTGTCGCCCGCTTGCAACAACTTGAACGGGAGCTGAACGCCTGGGCCGAGAGCAATAACCTGCCAGGCCGGGTGGTTACCGTGCCTGCTCCGGCTGATGATACCTGGGCCCGTGACCACGGCCCGATTACAGTCGAAACAAGCGATGGCCCGACCGTGCTCGACTTCAAATTTAATTCCTGGGGCGGCAAGTTTACCTGGGAGAAAGACGACGCGCTGAACCGGCACCTGGCCAATGCCGGCGTGTTCGGTAAGCACCCTGTGCAGTCGGTCGACTTTGTGCTCGAGGGTGGCTCCATTGAGTCTGACGGTGAAGGCACCATCCTCACCACCAGCGAATGCTTGCTCACACCTTCCCGCAACCCATCCATGGATCGTTCGAACATCGAGCAGTTACTGGCTGAAGTGCTGGGGGCCGAACGCATTCTTTGGCTGAACCACGGCTACCTTGCAGGCGATGACACCGACAGTCACATCGACACCCTGGCGCGGTTCTGCGCCCCCGACCACATCTGCTACGTCGCCTGTCCGGACGTCGCCGATGAACACTACAGTGCCCTGGCTGCGATGGAAGAAGAGCTACAGGAGTTTCACCAAAAAGATGGCCGCCCTTACAACCTCACTGCGCTGCCCTGGCCTGACGCTATCCACGATGAAGACGGCGAAAGGTTACCGGCCACTTACGCGAACTTCCTGATTATCAACGGCGCCGTGTTACTGCCGGTCTACGACGTGCCCCAGGATCAGGAGGCCATCCGGATTATGGGCGACATCTTCCCGGATCGCGAAATCGTACCGATTCCCTGCCGCCCCCTGATTCACCAGCACGGCAGCCTGCACTGTGTCACCATGCAGATCCCCGCAGGAGTGGTAACCCTATGAACCAGACTACCCTCGCCAACCCTTTGACCATCGCCGCCATCCAGCAAACCTGCAGCGCCGACAAAGCGGCCAGCCTGGCCACTTCTGAACGGCTGGTTCGGGAGGCCGCCAAAGGCGGTGCACAACTGGTGGTTTTGCAGGAGCTGCACGCAACGCTGTACTTCTGCCAGACCGAAGACACCGCCATTTTCGAATTGGCCGAACCGATTCCCGGCCCGACAAGCAACCGCCTTGGCGAATTGGCCAAAGAGCTCGGCATCGTGCTCGTGGGCTCGATTTTCGAGCGTCGGATGAACGGCGTCTATCACAACACGTCCGTTGTATTCGAGACCGATGGCAGCCTGGCCGGCATTTATCGGAAGATGCACATTCCGGATGATCCCGGATTCTATGAAAAATTTTATTTCACGCCGGGTGATGCACACTTTAACGACGGCCAGAGCGGTTTTAGCCCCATCAAGACCTCCGTGGGCAACCTTGGCGTCCTGGTGTGCTGGGACCAGTGGTACCCGGAAGCCGCCAGGCTGATGGCCCTCGCCGGCGCCGACATTCTGATCTACCCCACGGCCATTGGCTGGGATATCACTGATGAACCCGAAGAGCAGGCCCGCCAACTGGAGGCCTGGGTAACGGTGCAAAGGGGCCACGCTGTGGCCAACAATCTGCCCGTCATCGCCCCGAACCGGGTGGGTACAGAGCCCGACCCTTCCGGCCACAGTGACGGCATCCGTTTTTGGGGTAACAGCTTTATCTGCGGCCCCCAGGGCGAATTCCTGTCCCGCGCCGATGAGCAGCAGGAATGCGTTCTGATCACCACCCTGGACCGCAACCGCACGGAATCCGTCCGGCGGATATGGCCGTATCTGAGAGACCGGCGCATTGATGCCTACGGCGACATTCTGAAACGGGTAAGGGACTGAGATCTGCATGAAACAGAAAATGGATAACGTTGTTACTGAGCTCAACAAGATTCTGCTGGGCAAGGAAAACCAGGTGCGCCTTGCCCTGTGCGGACTCCTCGCCCGGGGTCATCTGCTGATTGAAGATATTCCAGGGATGGGCAAGACCACTTTGTCGCACGCCCTGGCAAAAATCATGGGGCTGAGCTATCAACGTATCCAGTTCACCAACGATCTGCTGCCTGCTGATGTGTTGGGCTACTCCATGTATGACAAACAGGCCGGCAGCCTGGTGTTCCACCCCGGCCCCATCTTCGCCCAGGTGGTTCTGGCTGACGAAATCAATCGGGCCTCTCCACGCACCCAGAGCGCCCTGCTTGAGGCGATGGAAGAGCGACAGGTCTCCATCGAAGGCGAAACCCGGCCGCTGCCCGCCCCGTTTTTCGTCATTGCCACCCAGAATCCCATCGAACAGGGCGGCACTTTCCCGCTGCCGGAGTCCCAGCTGGACCGTTTTCTCATGCGCCTGAGACTGGGCTACCCGGATCCGAAAGCCGAGCGGGAACTGCTGGAAGGAGAAGATCGCAGAGCGCTGACCGACCGCCTGCAAGCCATCCTGCCTCAGGCCGAACTGCAGGCGGCACAAGTGGCTGCCGACAAGGTTACCACCAGTCCCGCTTTACTCGACTACCTCCAGCGTCTGCTGGAGCAAAGCCGGCGCATGCCGGGGCTTATGTATGGCCTGTCGCCGCGGGCGGGCCTGGGGCTGCTCCGCGCAGCTAAAGCCTGGGCTTTTATGGCCGGGCGGGATCATGTTTTGCCCGACGATCTCCAAGCGGTATTCCCTTCCGTTGCCGAACACCGCCTTGAACAGGGAGAGACTGGCAAAAGCAAGGAACGGGTTCGCCAGTTGCTGACCAGCGTCTCCGTACTTGAATAATCCGGCCCGGACCGCATAGCAAGGTTTTATGATCCGTATTGGCTGAAACAAATGGCAGCCTTCAGGATTCATGTTAGCCTTTTGCCATCTTTTCAACGCACAGCTCTCGTTACGAGGGCCAAACACGTATCCAGACACCAGCGAGACATTCATGAGCACAACCCAACACTCCCGCCTGATCATTCTTGGTTCCGGCCCGGCCGGCTATACCGCTGCAGTGTATGCAGCCCGCGCCAACCTGAATCCGACCTTGATTACCGGTATCGAAGTGGGCGGGCAGCTGACAACGACCACAGACGTAGACAACTGGCCGGGCGACAATGATGGCGTTCAGGGCCCGGAACTGATGCAGCGCATGCAGAAGCACGCAGAACGTTTCGAAACAAAGATCGTTTACGACACCATCAATGAGGCTGACCTGCAAAACCGTCCATTCCG
>DATGQY010000046.1:0-23302 GCA_035303925.1 Marinobacter sp.
ACACCCGTTGAAAGTGGTCAATCAGTACGAATGGCACCCTCAGTGGCAGGAACAGTTGGTGAGCGCTGCCGAAAATTTACAGGCCGGCGCTGGGCACTTGGCGGATCATCTGGCTGAGCTGGAAAAGGCCATCGGGGTCAAGTTGGGGCCCGTGAATCTGTCACGGCTGGAAAGCGTGATCGAACTGGGCCAGACCCTGCTGGACTGTTACGGCAAGCGCGTGGCATTTGCGTTGGAGCCCGAAGGTCAGGAATGCCTCAATGGCATCACGGAGGTGGTGCCTTGCCTGGAACGGCATCAGGCTGCTCTGCCGAAACTGAGTTGCCCCTATGAGCCCCTGGCCTGGCAAAAGCTGGACGCAGACAGCCTTGGCCGGGCATGGGAAGAGGCGTCTGAAACCTGGTGGCCCAAAGACTGGTTTGCCAAACGCAAGGTCCGAAAGGCGATGCGTCAGGGCGGCGCCCAGGCCAAACCGGACCCGGCCAGCGACATTCCCTTGCTGCACGAGCTACGGGAAACCGGGGGTCATATCGACCGTCTGGACGCTCTGCTTAACAGTTTGCGCGGCTGGAACCGCTACGAGACAGACACCGGCGTCATTGGTGCCCTTCATGCGCTGGGTACCCGGGTTCGCTCGGTGGTCAGTAAACTGGCCGAAAATGCCGACAGCCTGATTGCGTTGCGTACCGGTGTTCGTACCCTGCTTCACGATGCAAACGACTTGCTGGCGCCGGAAGCCGTTGTTGGTAAAGTTCTTACCGGGTTTTTGGCATCTGCTTCGGCGTTTGATCAGCAACGGGCGCGCTTTGAACAGCTGGCCGGCACGCAGCTTGGAGCCTACCTTCCGCAAGATGCATCCGCCTGCGAACAGATTGTCAGCGTTTGCCAGCAGGTTGCTGGTCATCAGTCTTCCTTGAGAGACTGGTGTGCCTGGGTTCGGCGACGGTCGGAAGCGCTTGCCTTGCAGCTCGAACCTCTGGTCGATGCCATTGAGGGTGGCATCGTGACACCGGAGGACATTCCTGCCGCTTTTGAAGCAGCCTACTGTAACTGGTGGTCTTCGAGTGTCATCGGTGAAAACGAAATCCTGAGAACCTTCTCATCTCCGGAACATGAAGCGACCATTCAAAGGTTCCGGGAGCTGGATTCCCGGTTCTGTGAGTTGACGGCCCGGCATATCGCAGCCGAGCTGTCGCGCCACATTCCTGAACAAGGCGACGTAACCCGCAGCTCACACTGGGGCATTCTGCGCCATGAGCTGCAAAAGAAGGCCCGGCATAAATCGGTTCGGGAACTGATGCAGCTGATGCCGGATGTCGTCACTACCCTGGCGCCTTGCCTGATGATGTCACCACTCTCGATTGCCCAGTATCTGTCGGCAGACCAGGCGCTGTTTGATGTGGTGATTTTTGATGAGGCGTCACAGATCACGGTGGGTGACGCCATTGGCTCGCTGGCCCGTGGCCGGCAGGTGATCGTGGCGGGAGATCCAAAGCAGATGCCGCCCACCAATTTCTTCTCCCGTTCCGATGACGACCCGGACGGTGATATGGACGGCGAGAGCGATCTGGAAAGCATTCTGGACGAACTGATCGGCGCCAGTATTCCTCAGCGCGTGTTGAACCTGCACTACCGGTCTAGACGGGAAAGCCTGATTGCGTTCTCAAACCGACAATACTACGACAGCTCCCTTGTCACCTTTCCTGCACCAGTCCACCCGGACAACGGCGTGTCTCTGGTACGGGTCGACGGGCTGTACGGCCGAGGGGCTGAGCGCAATAACCCCGAGGAAGCCAAAGCCATCGTGGCGGAAATCGTTCGCCGGCTCACCTCCGATGACGAGTCCGTTCGCCAGCAATCCATCGGGGTGGTGACGTTCAACACCGAGCAGCAGGCAACGATTGAAGATTTGCTCGATGAAGCACGCGCTAAAGATCCGTCCATCGAATGGGCCTTCTCGGAGGACAACAACCTGGAACCGGTCTTCGTGAAGAACCTGGAAACCGTGCAGGGAGACGAGCGCGACGTCATTCTGTTCAGCATCACCTACGGTCCGGACCTGCTGGGCCGGATAACCATGGATTTCGGGCCCTTGAACCGCACCGGTGGTGAACGCCGCCTGAACGTGGCACTGACGCGGGCTCGCACCCGGATGATGGTTTTCACCAGCATGCCCCCGGAAGCGATTGATCTGTCGCGTACCCAGGCCCGTGCGGTGGCGGATCTGAAACACTTCATGGAGTTTGCCGAGCGTGGAGTGCAGGCATTTGGCCGTCAGGGCTCACAAGCGATAGAGGACATCCAGGCGCCCTTTGAGGCTGCGGTGGCAAGAGCACTGCAGAGCAAAGGGTGGGACGTGCACTCTCAGGTCGGTGCTTCGGCTTACCGGATCGACATCGGGATTGTTCACCCGGATGTACCGGGTACCTACCTGGCGGGCATCGAATGCGACGGCGAAATGTACCTGAGCTCACCCTACGCCCGGGAACGGGACAAGATCCGTCAGAGTGTGATGGAAGGGCTTGGCTGGACACTTTTCCGGGTCTGGGCAACGGACTGGTGGACTAACCCTGAGAAAGCTCTGGAAGACCTGGATGGCGCCCTGCGCAAGCGACTGGAGCAGGGCTGATATCCTGGGGGGGAACTGTAAGGTCTCAGTTCACCCCGTACTTCCTCGGCCGCTCAAAGCGGTGAAATCCTTGCTCCTCTTCCCGGGCGATGGTGGTCGCAGCCATGCCGAAGTGTTCTTCACGCAGTGCGCTCAGGGCCGCGTCCAGGGCTTCTCCAGACAGGCGTTGGCTCAACGCATCGCGTTCAGCCATATAGGCTTTGCCCTTTTGCCACTTCTCTTCCCGCATCTGATCCTGCTTTGCCATTCGTTCGACGGCAGCCTCGGAGTAGCCTAGCTGCTGCCGGAGGTTGTTAATCGCCTGCTGGCGTTGTTCAGACGGCAACTGCTGCAGCTGGTGTTGCACACTGTCCATGCTGAACAGGGCGTGCCCCAGGGCGCCTGAACCCGCGAACTGTTGGGTCATGTCACCGCCGTAGACCTCCTCGGCACTGGTTTGCAGTTGATGGGCCAGCTCCGTCAATTGCAGCTCATTGGCATCCTCAAGGTGTGCTACTTTTTGCTGGAAGACCTGGGATTTCTCTTCCAGGTACGACTCCTCTTCTGCCCAGATCTGGCTGGCCAGGGCGCCAAAGATTGCTTCGCGCTGCTGCCAGAGCTCGGTTTCCCGCTGAAGGGCTGGGAGTGCCTGCAGGCGCAGTTCGTGGTTGTCCAGCCACTGATTGTAGGTGTCCAGGTTCGCCATCAGCGCCATGATGTCTGAGTAAAGTTCTGGAAAGGCCGTTTCAACGGCGTCATCGAACAACTGGCCGCCGGTTTCGGGATGTTGTTCCAGCAGGGCCCGGCGCTCGTTATACAGTCGTGCCTGGGTTGCAGGCTCGGTTATGGTTTCGCCGTAGCGTTCCAGGTATTGCACCGCCAGTTCGACCACCTGTTGTGATGAGCCTGGTTGGGCCGAGGCTGGCGACTGTGATTGCGGCTGGGTTGCACGGTGACTTTCCGACGCCAGGATCTGCTGCACACGATCATCCGGCTGCAGGTAGAGATAACTGGCGATTGCGGCACCGGTGATAACGGCCGCGAGTATTCCAAAGCGTGTTTTCGAACTCATTGGTTTGCCCTTTGAAGTCTGGTGGCCGCGTATGCGACCACCAGGTTCCTGTTACTGTCAGAGCATAGGCTGGAGTTTTGGCCAGATCAGGTCTGCAATTTTCTGCGAACCGCTGTCTGCCGGGTGAATGCCATCGAAAATGATGTCGCTTTCGTTGATTACAGGGCGTGGGTCCACAAACTGGCAGTTCAGCACGGAGTTCTCACAGGCCCGTGCCAGTGTGGCGTTGCCATAATCGACCGCTTCTTTGAGGTCTTTCAGGCGGAACAGCCCGTTTTTGGTGTAGTAGTAGCCCACCAGAATGCCTTGCTGCACACCGGACTCGGCCATCTCATTGAGGAAATCCACGCCTTCTACGTAAATATCATCAATGAAGTCGATGCACTCCTGGCTCAGCCGTCCGAAACGGTACCAGGGGGTTTTGCATTTGTTTGAATTGAATGCGATGGCAGGGATCAGAATATCGTTGCCGCCGGCATCACCGACAATCGTGTCGATACCGGGGTTGTCGGCAATCGCCTCGCGGAACTGGTTGGGAATGGACGGGGCAATCGCCTCCCCCGAAAGTTCTGCACCAGACACGGTGTAACGCAGGAAAGTTTCACCTGCCTTGGATTCCAGCTGATTCTGAATTTCACCCGACAGCGCAAAAATTGAATCACCGACAAAAACCACCTTGTCGTTATCCGCATCTGTCACCTTGTCGTTGCTGAGCAGGTAGCCGAGATCGGTACAGCCGGTAAACAACACCGCCGCACAGACGACCGCGACAGACCGCAGTTGGCCGACTCCAGACAGCCATTTCTTGTGGTTGTTCTTCATGCTTGTATCTCCGTGTGTAAGGGATAATTATTTTTGCTTCAGATACTGCACTGAGGATAGTGGGCGGCATTGGCCGATCTTTGAATCGACAGACAGGCCAGAAGTTTGTCCTTTGCGGCCAGTTACAAAGCAGTGTGAGCAGGGTCACAAGGATCTGCTGTCGCTATTCAGGGCATGTCACCGTGTTGGTCAATTTTGCCTCCGATCGTCCTTGTAATTTTGGGGCCAGAGACAATGATTAGTATTCATAGAATGCCCTTTGACCCGCTGTGAGGAGTTCCATGGACTTTAAAGACTATTACGCCGTTTTGGGTGTGAGTGAGTCTGCCACCCCCGAGGAGGTCAAGAAGGCCTATCGCAAGCTGGCCCGAAAGTATCATCCGGACGTCAGCAAGGAAGACAACGCCACCGATAAGTTCAAAGATGTAGGCGAAGCCTACGAAGTACTGAAAGACCCGGAGAAACGGGCCGAGTATGACCAGCTCCGAAAATACGGCACCCGGGAAGATGGTTCGTTCCAGCCGCCCCCTGGCTGGCAGAGTGCGTCCGGGTTTGGTGGTGGCGGCTACACCGAAGCCGATGCCCGCCAGTTCAGTGATTTCTTCGAGGAAATCTTTGGTGGAGGCCGGCACGCGGGTGCTTCATCGGGCGCTGGCTTCGGCGGCGGAGGGTTTCGTCAGAATGTCAGAATGCGGGGCGAAGATGTCCACGCCCGGCTGGCGCTGTTCCTGGAGGAAGCCCTGAATGGTTGCGAAAAACAGGTGTCGTTCACCGTGCACGATGCCGATGCCCACGGCCGGCTTGTGCCTCGGCAGAAAACCCTGAAGGTGAAAATCCCCGCAGGCATGCGTGACGGTCAGCACATCCGTCTTAAAGGGCAGGGGGCTCCGGGCGTGGGTGGTGGCCAGCCCGGTGATCTGTTTATTGAAGTGGAGCTGGCACCTCACCCGCATTTCACCGTGGAAGGCCATGATGTTCTGGTCACCGTTCCGATTGCGCCCTGGGAAGCCGCTTTGGGTGCCACAGTGACGGTGCCAACGGTGGGCGGCAAGGTCAATGTAAAGGTGCCCAGGGGTTCCACCAGTGGTCGGAAGCTGCGGCTTAAAGGCAAAGGCTTCCCGGGCAAGCACCCGGGCGATCAGATTGTGATACTGCAGGTGGCCATGCCGGAACAGCACTCGCACGAGGCTGAAAAGCTCTACGAACAGCTGGCCGAGCTGGAAAAAAACTTCAATCCACGCAGCAAGCTGCATGTGTGAGCGGGGGTAGGTATGACTGACAAAGACCAGATCCTGACCGTGGAAGTCATCGACACCAACGGCAATACCTTCACCTTGCGGGAAATCTGCGAGCGAGGGGACTGCCATGCGGAGTTTGTCATCAAGCTGGTGGACTACGGCATTATCAGCCCGGTTGAAGACGTCCGGGAGGTACGCCAGTGGCAGTTTGATGTGGATGCCCTGAATCGTCTGCAAAAGGCCATGCGCCTGCAGCGGGACTTGAAGCTGAACCTGCCTGGGCTGGCCGTGTCATTGGACCTTCTCGACGAGGTTCAGGACATGCGCCGGGAAGTCGCGCGCCTCAATCAACGGTTGCACCAGCTGCTGGGTGAGTGAACCCCCGGGCAGTTTCCGGTGAAGCTGCCCGGCCTACCGAGTCTCGCTTTGCTCATGCTTCTGTATCTCAGCATAGAGTTTCTCTGCTTCCTCCATCAGCGTGCCATGACTGCGTAAATCGCCATTGCGTTGGGCATGAAGCGCTTTGGACAGCTTTTCCTCATACGCTTTTTTGAGTTTCTTCTTCGGGTCAGCTTTCAGAAATCCCAGCATGTTGCTCTCCTGGTTCGCGTGTTGGTGGAAGGGTATACGACACGCCCGGATCAGAGTTCACCGAATGTTAATGATCAAAAGCTGGACAAGTTCTTTTTGTGGGATTATTTTCCCATTTAATGATTGGGAAAAATATCCCAATTTTGCGTTAAAAATGACGGTGAGCAGGAATTCAGGAGAACGAGCATGAAACGCAACGGACTTTTCACAGCAGTAAAAATGGTTATGGCAGGCACGCTGGCGGGGGCTTTGGCTGCCTGCGGCGGTGGCTCCGGCTCTGGTAGCACCTCGGTCAGTGCCTCTAGCCAGGGGGCCAGTGTTGGTGCGGTCACCGGCTTTGGCAGTGTCTACGTCAACGGCACTCGATTTCAGACCAGCGGCAGCGTCAGTAGCGATGACGGAATTGAGCGGGAAGACCAGCTCGAAAAAGGCATGGTACTGAAAGTGAAGGGCAGTTGGGATGATCGCGGTGAAGGCCGGGCAGATGATGTGGCCTACGACGACACCCTCCGTGGACCGTTGACCTCAGCAAGCTGGGATGTGACAACCAGAACCGGCACGCTGGCATTGCTCGGACAGGGCGTGGAGCTCAACAGTCAGACTATTTTTCGTGGTGCTACGCCCGAACAACTGGTGGCTAACCCGTCGGGTTACCGGGTTCGAATCAGTGGCTGGCGGATCGAGGGCGGTAACTTCCGTGCCAGTTACGTTGGCGCCAAAGCGATTGGCCTGGAATTTGATGACGACAATGAGGTCGAAATCGAAGGTGTCGTGGCGGACCTGGATGCCGGAGCCCAAACCTTCTCCATCAATGGATTTGCCATTGATTACCAGTTGGCGACCGGCGATGACGATTTTGACCTGAACGATCTGAGCAACGGCATGGTGGTGGAAGTTGAGGGATACCTGGAGAACGGCATCATCATGGCCAAAGAGATTGATGATGAAGACGACCTCTTTGACAACGATGACGATGTCGAAATCTCCGGTGATCTGTATAGCTTCGACAGCGCAGCCAGAACCTTTTGGCTCAACGGTATTCAGGTGCAGTTCAACGGTGATACCGAGTTCGACGATATCAGCTCAGGCAGTCTTCAGGATGGTGTCTATGTGAAGGTGGAAGGGGACTTCCGCAACGGCGTGCTGCTGGCTGACGAAATCGAAGGGCGGGAAGGTGACGTCGAGCTGGATGGACGAATCGAGCAGATTGACCGGGCCAACGAAGTGCTCACAGTCAGCGGTGTTCGGGTTCAGTTGACCGCCAATACCCTGATTGATGACGACGATGACGACAGCGACCGTCGGAGCCGGGCAGAGGACATCGATGCCTTCAGCGTGGGCGATTTCGTTGAGGTGGAAGGCCGCCAGCGCGCCACAGATGGCGGTTACCTGGAAGCATTCACCATTGAGCGTGAAGAGGATGATGACGATGACAACTTTGAACTGGAAGCCCGGCTTGATGGCCTCAGCACCAGCGCGCTCACGTTCATGAACCTGGAAATCCTGCTCAATGGCTACAGTGTGTCGGGTATACGTGTCGGCGATGAAGTCGAGGTGGAATATCGGGCAACCACCGGCGGCGAGTATGTACTTGCCGGGGGACTGGATGATTGATCGGAAGTAGGCCGGCAGGCTGCCATCACTGGCGGCCTGCTCTGGCTTCCGGTGCACTATGGGAATACAATCCCAAACATGACCAACGCCAAGACCAATCCCTTGCACAAAGCGCTTTTTCGCATTCTGCGCCCTCTGGCCAGGTTGCTGCTGCGCAATGGCATACCATTTGGAGAATTCTCTGAACTGGTCAAGCGTGCCTATGTGGAAGCGGCCATGGAAGATTTCACCGATGGCCGCCGCAAACCGACCGACTCCCGTGCCGCCGTGATGACCGGGCTCACCCGAAAAGAAGTCAAGCGACAGCGCGAAATCCTGGCTGATGAAGACGCCGTGCCGGCGAATCGATCCCATGCCAACCGGGCATCCCGGGTTGTCTCCGGCTGGGTGCATGACTCGGTGTTCCAGACCCGTGACGGCCAACCTGCCATTCTGGCCTTCGAAGGGGCCGGGAGTTTTACCGAACTGGTTCGGCACTACAGCGGTGACATGCCTCCGAGGGCGGTGCTGGATGAGCTTCTGCGGGTGGGTGTGGTGGCCGTTGACGGGCAAACCGGCAAGATCGAATTACGCCAGCGGGCCTATGTTCCGGCAGGTGACAGCGCGGAACTGCTCCAGATCTTCGGAGAAGACGTATCAGACCTTATAGCGACCATCGATTACAACCTGGTGAGCAGTGAACGTGGTCTACAGCCCCTGTTTCAGAGAACGCTGACCTACGACAACATACCGCCGGAGATCATCGAACGCTGGCGTAAACACGCCGCCGAACGCTCCCAGGGGTTGCTGGAAGATCTGGACGCCTGGCTGGGGCCGCACGATGCGGATGTGTCCGGGCTGGGGCGTCACAACAGAACCGGAGAGCCGGTTCGTACCGGAATCAGTATTTTCTATTTTGAAGATCCGGTGCCGGCCGGCAACAGTGGAGATGAGCAGCAATGAACGCCAATGGTGAAAGCAGCCAGCAAACCAGGTGGCAGCCAACAGGGCTGGTCACCACACTGCTGTCGGCCGGCGCCCGACAGGTTGTTCGATGCTGGCTCGGCAGTGACCGTTTTCTCGATGAGCACCATCATCCGCGGATGATTCTGGCGCTTGCCGACGACCCTGACACTTTTCCAGAGCTTGTGCATGCCGCCAACCCGAATCTGGTTTCCGCCGTTGTACTGAATGAACTTTTGCGCAAGGGTATTGTTGAAAAGTTGGAAAGCGGTCATGTTCTGTTAAGGCGCAGTGCGTATGCTCCGGTTAATGAGAACGAGCCAGAAGGCGTGACTAACGAAGAAACCGCCTTCACCGTGACGTCCCTGCGGCGGCGATACAACGATATCTGACAAACAAAGCTGGCCCGGATGGCCGGTGGGAGACCAAACATGAAGCCTGAACAACGCCACAAACGTTTACCTCTGATGGTTGCCCCCTTGGCTCTGGGCATACTGAGTGCCTGCGGCGGCAGTGGAAGTGGAATCGGCATCGCCGACGGAGGCATCCGCGGAACGGGTTCCAGCGTTGGGCCGGTTTCTGGGTTTGGGAGTGTCTTTGTCAACGGGGTGAAGTTCGAAACCGATGGCAAAGTCACCAGCGATGATGGCATTGATCGCGAAGACCAGCTTGAAGAAGGCATGATCCTGCGGATCGATGGCGAGTGGCGCGATGACGGCCAGGGCCGGGCCGATTCCGTCGAATACGACGATACCTTCCGGGGCCCCGTGGCGAACGTGCAGCAAATAGCGGATCCCGACGGCGTGGTCGAGAGCGTCACCTTTGCGGTCTATGGCCAGTTGATCAGTGCCGATAGACAGACTGTCTTCAAAGGAACCGCACTGGATACGCTGGCGGATGACACATCCGTAAGAGTCAGTGCCTGGCGTCAGCCGGATGGCAGTTATCGGGCGAGCTACCTGGGTGTGATCAGCGACAACCCTTCGGATGTGGAAATTGAAGGGCGCATTGATCAGGGGTCCCTGAGCACCAGCCTTAATGAGTTCACCATCAATGGCCAGAAAGTCACCTACAGTGACATTTCATTCAGCAACGGCTTGAGCGAAGAGGACCTGAGCGAACTGCTGCTGGTTGAAGTAGAAGGGTCCATAACTAACGGCGTTCTCGTCGCCGATGAATTGAACGAAGGCGAGACCCGCCTGTATCGTCGCGGTGACGATGATGACATCGAGTTTGCGGGGCCGGTGAACACCGCGTGGAATGCAGTTACCCGAACCTTCAGAATCAACGGCCTGACCGTACGGGTGGATAACAACACCGAATTTGACGATGGCCTGGCGGCTGAAGATCTCGTTGCTGGCTTGCTCATTCAGGTGGAAGGCGAATTCCAGCCCGATGGTTCAGTGCTGGCCGAAGAGATTGAAGCTCGGGAAGGCAACGCCTCGGTCAAGGGCGTGATCGACTCCAACAGCATCAACTTCAGTGACAATACTTTCCTGATCGGCGGCGTGTTGGTGCAGGTGACACCGCAGACCATCATTGCTGATGATGATAGTGACCAGCGAATCCGGCTGGCTGACCTGAATGGTCAGTATGAGCTGGAAGTGGAAGGCATTGAACGCTCCGGCGTTGGTGACAGCGTGTTCCTGGAAGCCACCAGAATTGAGCGCGAAGAAGGCAACAGTGACAGCAGCCAGTACGAACTCACCGGACGGTTGAGTGCCATCAGTTGCACCGCGTCCATCACGGTGTTCGGAGTTCCCATGACGATCACCACCGTTCAAACAGAGTTTGATGATGATTTAAGCTGCGTTGAGCTGCAGAACAGCGTTAATCTTGGGCAGCGCCCGCTACTGGAAGTCGATTATGAGGAAGTGGCACCCGGGCAGTTCTTTGCGAACGAAATCGAGCTTGAAGACGACTGAACCATGAACCATCTTGCCCACGCCTTTCTAGCCCCCGATTCCCCGGAGGCCCGCGTGGGCAGCATTCTTGGGGACTTCACCCGGGGCGTCGACTTCGCAACGCTGCCGGGACCGGTTTTACAAGGCGTGCGTCACCACCTTGCGGTAGACGTGTTCACCGACCAGCACCCTGAGGTTCTGGCCAGCAAACAACTGTTTTCCAAAGAGCGCAGGCGCTTTGCCGGTGTGGCTCTGGACATACTCTACGACCACTACTTGCTGAGGCACTGGCGACGATTCGCCCAATGCCGCCGCGATGCCTTTGTGCAGCAGATCTACTGCGAACTGGGAGCCCGTGAACACCTCATGCCGCCGGCCATGGTCACCGTCACCCGGCGCCTGGTGGAGTACGACTGGTTTGGGGCCTATGAAGACTTTGAAAACATCGGCTACGCCCTCGACCGGGTTGCTGACCGCATTCGGTTTCCTAACCGATTCAGTGGAATAATTGACGAAATTCGGGACAATGACCGCCAACTAGAGGCGAATTTCCTGGCATTCTTCCCGGAACTCCAGACCTTCGCCCGCCAGTACCCGAATGTATAAAACAAGGAGCCCAGCATGGGTGAAGCAAAAAGACGTCAACACACCGGTGCCCCCGCGCCCCGGAAACACCGAAACAAAAAACCCGCCCTGATTGCCGTTGTCGCCCTGGTCGTGCTGGCCATTGTTGTCGGAGCCTACCTGCTGACTACCCCGCCCGCACCCACCTCAGATGACCTGCCCGTAGCCGCGCCCAACGCAGCCCCGTTCCCGGCCGCACTGGATCAATACGGCACCTCCATCGGCGCAGAAGACGCCCCCGTTGTCGTCCGTGAATTTGCCGACTACCAGTGCCCCGCCTGCGCAAGCTTCTCCTCTGCCAGCCAGCGCCTGAAAGCAGAGTACGTTGAAAGCGGCAAAGTCCGCTTCGTCTACTTCGACCTGCCCCTGCGCCAACACCCGAACGCCATGCCTGCCGCCCAGGCCGCTCGCTGCGCCGGTGATCAGGGGCAATACTGGGCCATGCACGATAAACTCTATGGCTCACAGTCAGAGTGGAGCGGCTCCAACGACCCGGTGGCCACCTTCACCCGATACGCCGGTGACCTGGAACTGGAAGAACGCCGCTTCCGCCTGTGCCTGACCAGCGAACTCCACAAAGAAGCCGTTGAGCAAAGCCTGCAGGTTGGCATGCAGATGCGCGTAACCAGCACGCCTACCGTGATGGTCGACAACATCCAGCTGACCCGCCCCGGCTGGGGACAGCTGTCGGCTGTTGTGGAGCGTGAGTTGAACAAGGCGGAAAACTGAAAATGTAGCCGTGGATGGGGGATAGCTTTCCAAAATCGTGCAGAGCCATGGATGGCGGAGCCGAGCGTACAGGGATGTATTTACAGCGTATTTTGGAAAGCTATCCCCCATCCAGGGCGGCCCCCAAGGCACAGCCAACGGCCAGCACCTACTTGCACCCAACATCAAGATGGTTAAACTCCATCCCCAAGCGACACCCGTCGTGATATTTATCAAACCATGCTCCGGATTTACGATCCGGCCCGCAGGAGTAAACCATGAGCAACAACATTGTCGTCTGCGCACTCTATAAGTTTGCAGTCCTCAACGATTACCAAGACCTACGCCAGCCCCTGCTGAACCTCATGCTGGAACAAGACGTCCACGGCACCCTGCTGCTGGCCCGCGAAGGCATCAACGGCACCATCGCCGGCAGCCGAGAGGGCATCGACACCATCAAAGCCTGGCTGGGCAGCGACCAACGCTTTGAAGGCATCGACTACAAAGAATCCTACGTCGAATTTCAGCCCTTCAAACGTACCAAGGTCAAACTCAAAAAAGAAATCGTCACCATGGGCGTCGAAGGTATAGACCCCAAGCGCGTGGTGGGCACCTACGTCGACCCCAAAGAATGGAACGCCCTGATCTCAGATCCGGACGTCCTGCTGGTGGATACCCGAAACCAGTACGAAGTCGAAATCGGCACCTTCAAAAATGCCCTGAACCCGGCCACCGACACCTTCCGTGAATTCCCCGAGTACGTAAAACAGAACCTGGACCCGGCCAAACACAAAAAGGTCGCCATGTTCTGCACCGGTGGCATCCGCTGCGAAAAATCCACCGCCTACCTGAAAGAGCAGGGTTTTGACGAGGTGTACCACCTCAAAGGCGGGATCCTGAAATACCTGGAAGACGTGCCTCAGGAGCAAAGCCTGTGGGAAGGTGAGTGCTTTGTGTTTGATGACCGCGTCACCGTGAACCATAACCTTGAACGTGGCGAATACGACCAGTGCCACGCCTGCCGCAGACCGATCACCGAAGACGACAAAAAACGCCCGGAATACGAGCAGGGCGTGAGCTGCCACCAGTGTATTGATTCACTGACCGAAGAACAGAAAGCCAGGTTCAAAGAGCGCGAACACCAGATGCGTCTGGCTGAAGAGCGCGGAGAAGTGCACGTCGGAGGCGAAGCCGCCCGCGTGATTGCCGAACGAAAAGCCCGCAAGAAGGCCGAACGCGAGCAACAGGCTCGCAAAAGTCTGGAGGGGGAAGGTGCACGAAAGTCTGCGTCGAATTAGCGAAAACCCCAACCAAGGAGAAATTATGTTTATCAGGAAACCGCTGGTCGTGGCCTGTTTGGCCCTGGCCCCGATGGCTCAGGCTCAGAACAGTGAAAACTGGGAAGGCGAAGCGGAACTGGGTGTGCTGGTGACTTCAGGCAATACCGAGGAAACCAAGGTGAATGGCCGGCTGGGCCTGATCCACGAAACCGGTACCTGGCGTAACAGTGGCGACTTCAGCTCCAAGTACACCGAAGCTGACGACGAAACCACTGCAGAAGAATACCGCGCCGCTCTGGAAACAGACTACAAGTTTGATGAGCAGCAGTACTGGTTTCTGCGTGGCTCCTGGGAGAATGATCGCTTTTCAGGTTACGACTTCGAAACCACGCTGACCACCGGTTATGGAAACCGGGTCTGGCAGGCTGGAGAACGCTCCTTCCTGGACCTCTCCGCCGGTGCCGGTTACCGCTTTAACAAGCTGGCAGAGGTGGACCCGGAGACTGGCCGTGACGTGGAAGAAGAAGCCATCGCCCGTCTCGCCGCTCAGTTTGACTACGGGCTTTCAGAAAACTCGCTGTTTCGCCAGAAACTGAGTACGGAAATCGGACTGGATGATAACAACACCATCACCCAGTCCGAGACGTCGTTGCAGAGCACGATCGTGAACAGCCTGTCCATGAAAGTGTCGTTCCGGGCCAAGCACGTATCGGACGCACCCGTTGGCTCGGACAGCACAGACACTGAAACGTCGTTGTCCCTGCTTTACGGGTTCTGAGATTAAACGTTGTTTCGCAGGCCCAGCTCGTCCGGGTAGGGTGTGAGGTATTTCTGGGTGTGCAGGTAGTCTACGGGCTCCCTGCGCTGGGCCAGGCGCAGCAGCGTCATGGGCACGACCAGAGGTACCTCGCCCCGGCGATAGGCTTCGATCTGCTCGAGTAACACGGTCTTGTCTGCCGCGCTCATGCCGTCTTTCAGGTAACCCAGAAGATGGTGCATCGCATTTACATGGGAGCCCCGGCTGACCCGCTGCGTCATGGCCTCCATGAACGGGTGGATGTAGCGTTCAGCAATCCGCGCCAGCGGTTCGGATTTAAGATCGCTCAGCATGGGGCCCAGCTCGCGGTAGATTCTCTCGGAGTGTGCCAACAGGGTGAACTTGTGGCGTTTGTGAAAGTCCAGCAGGGACTGCTTGGTCAGCTTTTCGCCGGCGACATTCTGCATCCAGTCTTCGTAGGCAAATACCCTCTCAATAAAGTTTTCCCGCAGCATATCGTCGTGCAGGCGGCCCTCTTCTTCAACGGGCATCAGAGGGTAGGTTTTCATCAGCGCATCGGCAAACATGCCGCGACCATCCCGGTTCATGAAGGCGCCGTCGGCGTTGTGAATCTTGATCCGCTCCATGCCACAGCTTGGAGATTTGGCCATCAGAATATATCCCCGCAGCTCAGCCAGTGAAGGCAGAACCTGCTGAATGAAAGTCTGCATGGCGTTGGTGTGATCTTTGGTTCCTTTGTTTTCGACCAGATGAATCCCATCGTCGTGCTGCCGAAGATGAATGGCCGGGCGAGGCACACCCAGGCCTGCCTCCAGCTCCGGGCAGATCGAGCGGAACTCAAAGTGCTTGGCCAGCACCTGGGTGCAGTAACGGGAGTGCTTGTGGCCGCCATCGTGACGAACTTCCTTGCCGAGTAAGCAGGTACTGATGCCAACGGGAATACCAGTCACAGAAGTCTCCATTATTTAACCGCGATGTATGGCTTGGAACTACGTCTTTTCAGTGTAAACCGATCAGCCGGAACTGCCACCTGCTATCCGCTTTGATTTCTGCGGCGTTTGGCCCGGGCGGCCAGACTGGTAGCGTAGATGGTGCGAACATCCTGGGCGAACTGCGCCACCGAATAATCAGCGGCAAAGCTCCGGGCCTTATGCGACAGCGATTCACGGAGTTCGTCATCCTCCAGAAGTTGTCGGGCACAGGCAATCCAGCGGCCCTGGTTCTCCGGTGTTTTGAACCCGTTCTGGCCATCCCGCACGACATCGTCGATGCCGCTGGATCGCACGGCCACCACCGGAAGCCCGGCGGACATGGCTTCCAGAATAACCATGCCCTGGGTTTCTGACTTGGAGGCAAACAGGAAGGCATCGCCCAGGTTGTACCAAAGCGCCATGTCCTCGGGCGGGACGGCACCGGCCAGGCAAAAGTGGGACTCCAGCCCCAGGCCTTCGATTTTCTTCTGTAACCGCTCCCTCTGGTGGCCATCGCCAATCATCACGAACCGGAACGGCACACGGGTTTCCTTGCGCAAGCGGTCGATGGCTTCGATCATGAAATCGATGTTCTTCTCGTTGGACAGCCGGGCAACGCTGATAAAAACCTTCTGGTCGATCAGTTCCAGCTTTTCCCGTAACGCCTGTAACTGATCCTCGTCCACAGACTGGAAACGTTCATATTCAATGCCGGTGGGCTGTACGAACGTGGCGGTGGTGACCCCGATCATGCGCAGATACTCCTCGGTGGAGTAGGTCGGCACAATCACGCTGTCACAGCGGTTGGCGAAGCGTTTGATCAGCGCGTGGGAAATCAGATTTCGGAACAGCATGCCTGGAAGGGGCACAAAGTGGGCGTAGTGTTCCAGCCTGGTGTGATAGGTGTAGATGGCTGGAATCCCGAGCCGTCTTGCCATGAACAGGCCCAGACTTCCCAGCCAGATAGGATGGTGCAGGTGGATCACGTCGGGCCTGAATGCCCGCACCTGTTTGCGAATGCGGCGCAGGAAAATATTGGCCAGGCGAAACTCCCGGTTCTCGCCCATGGCCAGCAAAGATGGCACCCGTATGACACTGGTTTCCTGCTCGGGCTGGTCCTTGTAGCGGGGTGCCACAATCAGCGTATCGTCGTTGAGCTGTTCCAGCCCTTTGCGCAGGCGTTCGATGGAGATGGGTACACCACCGATAAAGGGCAGGTAATTGTTGGTGAACATGGCCACCCGCATCGGCTTGTCCAACCAGGGTGTGGGGTCCAGGTCATAGTCCGGGTAGTAGTTCTTACCGACGAATATGAGCTGATAGAGCTTGATGGTCAGGGCGATGAATACCGACAGAATCAGGATGAAATTCAGATAACCGGTGTAGAACAGGGAGTAAATGAAGAACCAGAAACTCTCCAGATGTTTCCAGAGTGGATGCTGACCAACCTCCAGCCGCTTCACCTGGTGTTGAACGTCGCCGTCTGCGCTTACCGCCACGTCCACGTAATGGTAGAAGCTGTCTTCGGTATTCAGTACCAGGCCGCCCGCACCACCGGTGGTGATGAAGAGTGTGTCGCCAATCTGCTGTTCGTCATAGAGCGACGCGTTGGCTGAAAACACCAGATCAATATTATGGCTGCGGATGATGTCCAGTAGCTCGGATCGAAATTCATCCGGCTGCAGGTAGTCGTCTTCGTCATCAAACAGTACCGGCGTGCCGGGCTTGAGGGGCGGGTGGCCGATAAACAGAATGTGAGAGTTGCTGGTGTCGTTTGCCAGCAGATCTCTCAGCCAACGCATCTGCCATACCCACGGGGTTTTACCGGTACTGTCGAGAAAGATCAGCCGGGTGTTACCGGTGCGAACGCTGTAGAAATGGGGCCCGAAATGGTCGTAGAACCGAAAGCTGCCGAAGTCGGCGTGCTCGTTATGGCCAAAAGTCAGCAGATAGGGCAGCTCAAGGTGACTGAGGGTGCCCTGCAGTGCCCGGTACTTGTCTTCACCCCCGCCACTGACCGCGTTGCCGGCAGACACCAGAAAGTCCAGATTGGTGCTGTTCAGCTCGGGAATGATGCGGCGCTCGAAGATCCCCACCGAATTATTGATATTGCCCACCACGGCAAAACGGATGCCTGCGCCGGGCGGAGTTCGCTGGTAAATCCGCTCAACCTGCTCACTGTGCAGTGCTTCAAAATCCTGCTTGAAGAAGTTCAGATAGACTTTGTACCCCACCAGAGCCAGCACTAGCAGCAGGCACAGATAGAACAGCAGCTTCAGTGGATTCCGGCGAATCATGCGGCCCTCCGGCGTTGTTTCAGCAGTTCCCTTTGCATGACCAGCAGCCCGATGATCATCCCGAGGTAGATGGTCAGAAAGCGCCAGGCCACGGTCACCAGCACCAGATGATTACCGGTGAGAATGTCCTGGAAAAAACTGCCAAACACACCTTCGGAAATGCCCGAAGCGCCCGGTGTGGGCGCGAAATACATCACGAAGGTGGTAATCACCAGCAAGCCAAGGGTCAGCAGGTAATCCACGTTATAACCCAGGCCGTGAATCAGCAGGGCGGGAAAACTGAACAGGCTGAGAAGAAACAGGGCGGTAAACCCGACCGAAAGCAGGATATGCCGGGGCCGGCCTTGCAGATAGTCGGTGAAACACCGGGAGAAGCGGAGCAGCTCTCTGCGCAGTTTGAACTGCCAGCGATCGTGCCGGCACGCATTGATGACATGGGCTCGGCTGAGCGCAGTGATCACCGAGCTCAGCGGCCGGATCAGCCAGCGCGTGCGGAACAGAAGCACTGCAAAAAATCCCAGATACCCACACACGAACACGATCAGCGCCGTGGCGATATCGGAAGACCAGGACTGCCCATCCACGGCATCAAGGGTCAGCAGAAAGCAGGGTGTCAGGGTAAAGATGAAGATGACCGCCAGAACGGTTCGGATGGTGGTGGCTGCGGTTGCCCGGGCAACCGGCACGTTGTTCTGGGTGAGGTACCAGATCTGGGCAAACCCGCCACCCGTGGCCATGGGGGTGACGTTGGAAAAGAACAGGTTGATAAACACCAGCTTGAACAGCTTGCGAAAGGGCAGGTTGTGGCCCAGCGCCCGAAGTGTGTAATGCAGGCGTAAACCGTCAGACAGGAAGTACACAACGAGCAGTAGCAGGGAGAGGGCAAGCAGACCAGGGGAAAGCAATCGGTTATCGAATTCGAAGCTGCGGCCAGCAAATCTGGCGTAGACCGCATAAACCCCGGCGGCGGTCATTGCCAGGAAAATCAGAGTGAAAACGGAAAGTCTCCGCCAGGATGTCTGTTTCTGGTAGTCGCTTTCAGTGCTGCTGTCCATTGCCTGCCCGCCTGATTGAGGCGAGCAGTTTAACCCCTCCGGTGAGGGGGTTGTCCAGTTTCGGTCAGTGGCCGTAAACCATCATGGTGGTGTTGGTGATGGCAAAGTCGGTGAACTGTACAGAACCAATGCTGGTGCCGCCGACCTTGAATACGGGCATATCAATATCCGCACGGAACTCTACGTCATGAATGGACAGGCCGCTCTTGCCGGAGGCTGCGCTGGTGCCCTGAGCCAGCT
Organism: Marinobacter sp.; assembly: GCA_035303925.1. GTDB lineage: Bacteria > Pseudomonadota > Gammaproteobacteria > Pseudomonadales > Oleiphilaceae > Marinobacter. Next base: position 18,745 of record DATGQY010000046.1, read on the forward strand.
TTGCGGTAGCACTGGCCATGCCGAAGTGGCCCAGAGTATCGTTGCCCCGGCGGTTGTGAATCTGCAAGCCCTCAATGCCAACGGCTGCGAAGTTGAACAGCAGGATCACGTCAGCGGCTTCCCATTCAAGGCTACCGTCGGTGATTTCAAAATGGGTATCGAGCTGCAGTTCAGAACCAGACACGGTACTGCCGTTGGCCAGGGTTCGGGTAGAGGTGCCGCCGTTTCTGATGACCAGATCGGTCGGGCCGACATAACCCTGAAGAAGAATGTTGGAGAACAGGTTGGTGCTGCCCTCAGAACCGGTGGTGGTCACGCTGTCGACGCCAAGCTCGAAGTCCACAGCCTGGAGGTAGTCGTCCAGACTGGTTGGGTCGCCGTAATCCGTTGCGCCCAGGTGGATCACCAGGTCACCGCTGTTGAACTGTTTGCCGTAGCTGCCGCCAACGGCATAGCGGGCCAGGGCATCGGCTACGTCGGGGTTGCTGGTATCGAGTTGGCCAGCAGCAGCGCGCCGGGCAACTTCTGAAAAACCATGTTCGAGCACTTCACCGTCGCCGGCAATATCGATGGTCAGCTTCATGTTGTCCAGAACGGTGTCGTTGTGGCCAGACAAGCGCAAGCCATTTACGCTGAGGGCGCCCTCATCGGTCCAGGTCAGGCTATCGATATTGAGTTTGGTTTCCAGTTCGATGGTGACGCCGGCCTGACCGGTAACGGACGACAGCGTGGAATCATCCAGCGGCTTGAAGTCCGCCGCAGCAGGCACTGCGAGGGTGGTTCCGCCCAGCAGGCACAGGCAGGCGGCAGAGAATCTGAAACGTACACAGGCGGTGGAGAACATGTTGGCCCCGGCTTTCGACGATTTATTTTTGTTATTCAGAGGCTTGAGCGCCGTCTGAAGGGCCGCAGGGACAACAGAACCAAGGCTGCGGTGGTTAATTGTTACACAGTGTTACTTTAAGCCCGGTGACGCCGATGATCTGTGAGCCTGTTCACAACGTGAGCGGTGGTTTCAGGCCAGCGCCTGACGGATCAGTTGCTTCTGATGTTCCGCAAAACTCTGAATCAGCTCCCGCGCCTTCGCGGTATCTCGCTCCAGCACCGCTCTTGGCAGTTCGGCGAAGAACTGGCTGGTTTGGGCGAGCCCCTGACGGTAGCGTTCCGCACTGAGATAGTAGGCCCGGCTGACCGCCGGCTTGAAGTTGGACAGGGCTTCGGTGAGGTAGGGGTTGGCGACAACCTCGCAGCAGGTTTCCATCACCTCAAAGCTGGCCTCTACCATGGCGGTAATGTCTGCGCCCGGCTGCCTGATCAGGGCGACCACCTGGCCGACGGCATCCAGCAGTCGCTGTTTGTCGGCGTCCTGCCAGCGCTCGCACAGGCGGGTGGCGAGCATGATCAGCAGGTGCATGTAAACATCGTAGAGTTCGGAGGCGTAATCGGCATTCAGTTGCGTGGCCGAGGCCCCTTTGCGCGGTGTGATTTCCACCAGATGCCAACGCTCAAGGGTGTACAGCGCTTCCTTCACGGATGCCCGGCTCACCTTCAGTTCGTTGGCCAGGTTAGCTTCCTGAATGCGCTGCCCCGGCCGGATTTGCCCGGTCATGATGCGTGTTGCCAGATAGCCGGCAATTTGTTCGGCCAGGGTATTGGGCACCTGAAAATCCATGCTTGAGAGCTCGCTGAACGGGGTGGACGTAGACGTGAGCCGGAGTTTAGCACATGCCCTGAAAGCTTACGTATGCCCTTGAAATCAAGACCGGGCGCACACAGGTATAAACGTTGAAGCCTCAAACCGACTGAGAGAAACCACTATGCCCAAGCATTTTGAACAGGCACCTGGCCTGCATGACGCTCCGGTTCCTGAAACCGAAGGTTACGTGTTCAACCAGACCATGCTGCGCATCAAAGAGCCCGAGCGCTCGATGGACTTCTATACCCGGGTGATGGGCATGCGCCTGGTTCGCAAGCTGGATTTCCCGGAAATGAAGTTCACCCTGTATTTCCTGGGCTATCTCGATGACAAACAGGCTCAGTTCGTACCTAACGATGATGGCCACCGGACTACCTACACCTTCGGCCGGGAAGCCATGTTGGAGCTGACCCACAACTGGGGCACCGAAGACGACCCGGACTTCGCCTACCATAATGGAAACGATCAGCCCCAGGGGTTTGGCCACATCGGCATCGCCGTACCGGATGTGTACAACGCCTGCGCGCGCTTTGAAAAACTCGGTGTCGAGTTTGTGAAAAAGCCGGACGACGGCAAAATGAAGGGACTGGCGTTTATTAAAGACCCGGATGGCTACTGGATTGAGATCCTGCAGCCAGACATGATGGAAAAACAGCGTAAAGACAGCTGATTTCCCTGCCATGACGCAGGTCAGTGTCAGCCCTTCTGGCTGGCACTGGCCCGGTTGCCGTAACGCGACGCCACAATCACCGCTGCCACCAGAATCAGTGCGCCGGCGATTCCGGTTGGCCCCAGTACCTCCCCCAGAATCAGCCATGCCAGCAACGCCACGAACAGGGGCTCCAGCGTGACAATAATGCTGGAGAGCGTGGCCGGCGTGGTCTTCATGCCGGTGAAGAAGCACAGATAGCCTATGCAGGTGGGCACCACGCCAATGTAGCCAACCATCAGCCAGTGTTTGAAGCCCAGGGTGTCCAGGTCAGAGAAACCATCATTCACCAGAACGGCTGGCAGCAGCAGAATCGCGGCGGTAGCAAAGCAGATAAACGCCGTGGTGAACACCGGTGTGCCCGCCGAGCTGTACCGGCTGGTCAGGGTGAACCCGGTGTACACCGCGGCCGCCAGCAGAGCCATCAGTATGCCCGCCAGTCTCAGTGATCCGGCGGTATCAACATCACTCGCCACCAGCATACCCGTGCCGATAATGGCGGCGATGGCCGCGAGCACCGTAAGCAGTGTGGGTTTCTCGCCCAGCAAGGGAGCGGCAAGAATGGCGACAAACACCGGTGGCAGGCACAGCGAAATCAAGGTGGCAATGCCGGCGCCGGTCAGGTCTACCGCCAGCAGGTAACTGCCCTGATAGAACGCCTGGAACAAGCCAAGCGCGGCCAGGGGTAGAAACGCTTTCCAGCCCAGAGTGCGCAATGAACTGCCGGCTATGGGCTCACCCGGATGAGCTCGGCGGAGCTGGCGCTGCTCACGGCGCATCAACAGCCAGAAAAACGGCAGTGCCACCACCAGCCTCAAAAAGCCGAGGGTGATGGCTGCCAACTCGGTGCCGTTAAACAGAAACTTGGCAACAATGCCCGTGGTGCCCCAGAGCAGCGATGCCAGCGCAATCAAAAGAACGCCTTGAATCATGAGAAGTCGCCAGGCTGAGGGATCCGAAACGGGGAAGGTTAACAGTGGCAGCCAGGCAGTTCCAGTGGCGGGGCGAAGGGGCGGCAGAGGCCACCCCGAACGGCTTATTCGACAGCGATGCGGTCGGCGTTTTTCTCGACCGTACGGGCACCGATGCCCTTGACGTTGGCCAGGTCTTCAACAGAGGCGAAAGGGCCGTTGGCTTCGCGGTAGGCGACAATGGCTTGCGCCTTGCTATCGCCGATGCCATTGAGGTCAGCAAGCGTGGCTACATCGGCAGTGTTGATGTTGATGGCGCCAGGTTCATTGGCGTGGGCAAAACCCGTGGCCAGGCTGAACAGCAGAACGAGAGTGGCAAAAATGGACGTGTGTTTCATTGGTGAGTTCCTGATTGTAGATAACGTTGTTATGAACAGTCAGGTGTGACAACCCATCGGTTGCTGGCATGGTGAGGCAAAGCTGTGCGGGGAACATCGACGTTCGGGAGAGCTAAGCGGTTAGTGCACGGAAGGGACGACTTTCCATGTAGTCCCGAAATTCCGTGGCTGACCCCTGCCTGATCCGTCAGGCTGCGCATCATCCTGAGCACTTCGTCCTTGCGTCATCCCTGTAAGCCCTGATCCATCGGGCAACTCCTGAATCCGTGGAGCTTCCATCCCTGAGCCAACGTCCGTGCTGGCTTGTCATCCCTGACAACACCCATTCTACTCGGGGCGGGTTCATTAAGAATCGGACATCCGCCTTGTCGCGTGTGAGATATCTCCTACAGAAACGTGAGCCGCCGGGTGAACGCCAATTCATTGTTTGACTGCGGTTTTCTGGGCCATTTTTTGCCCGATCTTGTGGGCTTCCGCCGCTTCCCTGATGCGCTCCATGGTGATTTCCCGCACCGCTTTCTGGCTGATCCGGATGTGCGTCGTCAACCTGTCTGCAGCTTCCGAAGCATGGCCGGTTCTCAGGGCGTCCAGTATCTGCGCGTGTTCCACGTACGTGGCATCGACCCGGTCGTCCCGGGTAAAGTCCAGCCGGCGGATGATGCGCAAGCGGTCGGTGATCTCTCGGTGAATGCGGGTCATCTCCCGGTTGCCGGCGGCGGCCACCAGGTCGCAATGAAAACTCTCATCCAGCGCCCGCACGGTGCTGCCTACGGCGCGCTCTGAGGGGTGGTCCGGGTTCCAGATGGCAATCAGGGTGCGCAGGGTTTGGGGTTCCTCTGGCAGG